>JALXEW010000141.1 GCA_027069285.1 Ardenticatenia bacterium
CCACGGCCAGTATGAGCAGGACGCCCTGTGTCATCTGCTGGTGATACGAGGGGACACGCATCAAATTCAGGCCGTTGCCCAGCACGCCGATTATCAGCGAGCCGACCACGGCGCCGATGATCCCCCCAACGCCGCCGAACAGGCTCACGCCGCCCAGTACCGCCGCCGCGATGGCTTCCAACTCCAGGCCGACGCCGGCTTGCGGCTGGGCCGACCATAATCTACCGGTCAGCAACAGTCCCCCCAAAGCCGCCGTGAACCCGCTGATGCCGTAGACCAGCAATTTAACCCGGTTTACGGGGACGCCTGCCAACCGGGTAGTTTCCTCATTGCCGCCGATGGCGTACACATGCAGGCCGAATCTGGTGCCACGCAGCACCACAAACGCCACGACCACCACCGCAGCCGATACCAGAACCGGCACCGGGATCGGCCCCAGCGACCCGGAACCCCAAAAGGTATAATCCTCTCCCATGCCGGAGATGGGTTTACCCTCGGTATAGACCAGGGTGAGACCACGTGCTATCCCCATAGTGGCGAGAGTCGCCACAAAGGGCGGTAACTTGCCGTAAACGATCAGCAACCCGTTGAGGTAACCTATCGCCAGCCCCAGCAGGAGCGCTGCGGCCATCGCCAATGCCGTCGGGACGCCGTGCCAAACGATCAGTCCGGCGGAGATGGCGCCGCAAAAGGCCGCCACCGATCCAACCGAGAGATCGATCCCGGCCATCAGCATGGTGAAGGTCATCCCGACGGTGATCACGGTCACGACGGCGGTCTGCTCCAACACGTTGGACAGGTTGGAAAAGGTGAGGAATCGATCGGTCAGGAGGGCGAAAACGGCCATCAAGGCCAAGAGGATGACGACTACGCTACCCCTGCGCGCCAGATCGAGGGCCGCGTTAAGCCTGGATCGCAGAGCCGCCACCATTTGCCCCTCCTGCTGCGGCACGCATAATATCGTCCTGTGTGGCCCCGCGCGGATCGTTTATCTCGGCCACTATCCTGCCTTCGCGCATGACAAGTATACGGTCGCTCACGCCGAGCACCTCCGGCAGTTCCGAGGAGATCATGAGTATGCCCACCCCGCGCTTTGCCAGGTCGCTCATCAGCGCGTATATCTCGGCTTTGGCGCCCACGTCTATACCACGGGTCGGCTCATCGAGGATCAGTATCTTCGGTTCCAAAGTCAGCCAGCGTGCGATGACCACTTTCTGCTGATTGCCACCGCTCAAGTTACGCACCCGCTGCTCCAGACTGGGGGTACGTATCGCCAGGCGCTCCACGAATGTGCGGGCCAGATTTCTCGCCGCGTTGGGACGGATCAGGCCGAGTGTGGTCAGGCTTTTGAGCGCCACGGTGACTATGTTAAAGGCCACCGAAAGCCTCAGGAAAAGGCCCTGTGCCTTGCGGTCTTCCGGCACGAAACCCATCCCCAGTTCGATAGCCTGGGCGGGGGAATGTATCTCCACCGGCCTGCCGTCGATCAGGATGCGACCGCCGGTAGCGGGGTGAACTCCAAAGATGGTCTCGGAAAGCTCGGTACGTCCCGCCCCCACCAGCCCTGCCACACCCAATATCTCCCCCTTGCGGAGCGAGAAACTCACCCCACGCACCACATCGCCGCGTGAGAGGTCTTCCACCCGCAACACTTCGTCGCCTATAGGGGCGACCTCTTTGGCATGGTAGCTCTTCAGCTCACGCCCGACCATCATCCGCACCACGTCATCCTCGGTCAAATCCGAGATCGGCGCGGACCCAACCAGCTGGCCATCCCGCAACACCGTTACCCTATCGGCTATCCTGAAGACTTCCTCCAGGCGGTGGGAGATGAAGACGATGGAGACGCCTTGTGCCTTAAGCTCGCGCATCCGCTCGAACAGGGTCTCCACTTCATGCTCGGTCAGTGCCGAGGTCGGCTCATCCATGACCAGCAGGCTGGCATCGAGCGATAGGGCCTTTGCCACCTCTACCATTTGACGTTGTGCGATGGGAAGCTCCGCCACCAACGTCCTGGGGTCGACCTCCAGGCCCACACGCGCCAATTGCTCCTGCGCCATGCGGTAGAGGCGCTGCCAGTCTATGAAATTAGGCGCTTTGGCTGCGGGTTCGCGGCCCAGGTATATATTCTGGCCCAGGTCGAGGTATGGGATCAGGGTCAGCTCCTGATATATCATGCTGATTCCGAGCGCCTGGGCTGCAGCCGGGTCTGGTATGCTGACCGGCTCGCCGTTCCAGTAAATTGAGCCGCTATCCGGTGGGGCGGCACCGCTCAGGACGCGCATCAGGGTGGTTTTACCGGCGCCATTTTCGCCCACCAGCGCATGGATCTCGCCCCGGCGCACCTCAAAATCAACGTCCTTCAACGCCTGGACGCCGGGGAATGACTTATTTATCTTATCCATGCGCAGCAGAACTTGATTGTCCGAGGTCACGGCTAGCCCCTCTATACAGTCCTCATCGCGCGGGAGTTTTGGGGCGGCACGTTGTAGTGGGGGCGCCCCACAGGACGCCCCCACAGGTATGCCGTCTTACTCGCAGCCGGCTGTATCGATGGTCACCAGGGACAGCGGGACGGGGATGAACTCCTCGACCTCGCCGCCTTCCAGGTACTCGATGGCCATCTGCACGCCGAGCTCGCCCATCACCGCAGGCTGCTGGGCAATGGTGGCGGCCAGCCTGCCGTCGCAGACGGCCTGGACGGCATCGTCAATGGCGTCAAAGCCGACGAAGATGATCTCATCCGCGCGACCGGCTGCCTCGGCTGCCTCTATCGCTCCCAGTATCATCTCGTCGTTGTGCGCAAATACGCCATCTATATCCGGCTCCGCCTGCAGTATGTTCTCGAATACCGTCAGGCCCTCCGCTCGGTTGAAGTTCGCCGTCTGCCGCGCCACTATGGTGATGCCGGGGCACTCCTCCGACATGTACTCGTTGAACCCCTGCCCACGGTCACGCGCAGCAGAAGTCCCTGCTATGCCCTCCAGCTCCACCACGTTCCCCTCGCCGCCCAATGCCTCGCAAAGATACTCCGCCGCCATCCGTCCGCCGGCTACGTTATCCGAGGCAATGTGCGACACGATCTCGCCGCCGCTGGCCGAGCGGTCTATGGTGAACACCGGAATGCCCGCTTCGTTGGCCCTCATCACCGAGGGAACCACGGCATCGGCATCGGTCGGGTTGATCAGCAACACGTCAACCCCCTGCTCGATCAGGTCTTCTATGTTGGTCGCCTCGGTCGCCGGGTCGTCCTGGGCGTCCACCACGACCAGTTGCACACCCGGATAGCCGTCGGCGGCCATCTGGGCACCGTCACGCAGGGTCACGAAGAACGGGTTGTTCAGCGTCGAGAGCGATAGGCCGATGGTGTAGGGATAAAGCTTGACCAGCGCCAGCGGTACCGGGATGAATTCCTCGACCTCCTCGCCGTTGAGGTAGGCCACGGCCATTTCCACGCCCAGGCGGCCCATCAGCGCAGGCTGCTGGGCAATGGTGGCGGCCAGTCTGCCCTCGCGCACGGCCTGGACGGCATCGTCAATGGCGTCAAAGCCGACGAAGATGATCTCATCCGCGCGACCGGCTGCCTCGGCTGCCTCTATCGCGCCCAGTATCATCTCGTCGTTGTGCGCAAACACCCCATCTATATCCGGCTCCGCCTGCAGTATGTTCTCGAATACCGTCAGACCCTCCGCACGGTTGAAGTTCGCCGTCTGCCGCGCCACTATGGTGATGCCGGGGCACTCCTCCGACATGTACTCGTTGAACCCCTGCCCACGGTCACGCGCAGCAGAAGTCCCTGCTATGCCCTCCAGCTCCACCACGTTCCCCTCGCCGCCCAACGCCTCGCAAAGATACTCCGCCGCCATCCGTCCGCCGGCTACGTTATCCGAGGCAATGTGCGACACGATCTCGCCGCCGCTGGCCGAGCGGTCTATGGTGAAGACCGGAATGCCAGCTTCGTTAGCCCTCATCACCGAGGGAACCACGGCATCGGCATCGGTCGGGTTGATCAGCAGCGCGTCAACTCCCTGCTCGATCAGGTCTTCTATGTTGGTCGCCTCGGTCGCCGGGTCGTCCTGGGCGTCAACGACAACTAATTCCACGCCCAGCTCGTCTGCGGCCTCCTGAGCACCGTCGCGCAGGGTCACGAAGAACGGGTTGTTCAGCGTCGAGAGCGATAGACCGATGACGTAACCGCCTTCCTCCTGCGCAGTCACCATCGGCACGCTCACCGTGGCGACAAGCGCAAGGCTCAAAAGTGCGACCAGAAGTGTACTGCGCTTCATGGTACCTTACCTCCACATCTCAAAATGTAACCGATATTAAACGGAGCAAATGCCCCATGGCTTTGGCGGTCACGACTACCTTATGGCGCGATGTATCAACAACGCCAGAGCGATGACCGCCCCTTTGACCACTTGCTGGTAAAACGATGGCACGTTAAGCAAGTTCAGGCCGTTATTGAGCACGGCGATGATGAGGACACCCAGGAGGGTGCCCCAAAGCGTGCCCTCGCCGCCCTCAAAGCTGGTGCCGCCCACAACTACGGCAGCGATGGCGTCGAATTCGAACCCTTTGCCGGCTACCGGTTGGGCCGAATTCAGCCGCGCGATCAGGATCACCCCCGCCAGGGCCGAAAGCGCCCCGGCGATGGCGTAGACCACGGATACGTAGGCCTTGACCGGTATACCGGAAAGCCTGGCGGCCTCCTCGTTCGCGCCCAGGCCATAAACGTATCGCCCGAACCGGGTGTGGTTGAGTATCACATAGCCCAGGCCGAAAACTATCGCCGCAAGCACGATGGGCATGGGTACCGGGCCGATAAACCCGGTGCCCAGGAAGCGGAACTCATCCCCCAGGCCGGTTATCGGGCGGCCCTGGGTATAGGTGAGCGCGGCGCCTCGTGCGAAGGTCATCATGCCGAGTGTGGCGATAAACGGCGGCACCCTCAGCTGTGTGATGAGCAGGCCGCTGATCAGGCCCATCAGCCCGCCAAGCGCCAGGCCCAGCGCAACTGCCGGGCCGGTCGCCCATCCGGCCTTGAGCGCGTCGGCCATGACCACGGCGGAAAGCGCCAGCACCGATCCAACCGATAGGTCGATCCCGCGCGTCAGGATCACCACTGTCATGCCGACCGAGATGATGCCGTTGATGGTGGATTGGCGGAGGATGTTGGTGATATTGCTGACGGTCAGGAATCGGTCCGAAAGCGCGGTGAGCGCACCGCAAAGGAGCAGAAATGAGATCACCAGGCCGTACTTTTGGAAGAACGACCGCCAATCCATGCGCCGCAAGCTACCCAGGGCAGCGGATACCGTCGACATCAGAACACCACCCCGGAATATAGGATAACGTTGGCATAGGGCGTAAACTCCCCGGTTCGCACGATGGCCTTCGCCGAGCGGCTCAGCTCTTTGAACTTCTCGTGCGGCACGGTCTCGATCTGCACATCGTCGCCAAGTAACTCTCGCACGGCCACGCCCACTTTGGGGCTGACTTCGAGCATCTCCTGGGCGATCACTGCCCTTTCCACCTTAAGCTCGGTCAGCACCGCGCTCAGGACGCTCAGGAACGCCGGGATCCCCTCAACAACCGCCAGGTCTATGCGGCGCACGCAATCGGGTATGGGCAGCCCGGCGTCGGCTATGACCAGGGCGTCTGTATGCCCCATGCTCGCGATAACTTCCGAAAGGTCCCGGTTGAGCAGGCCGATCTTTTTCACGTCCCTACTCCTGGCTGGCTAGGAAGTCCTCGAGTTCGCTACGGGTGGGCATGGCAGGTTGCGCCCCCATCTTCGTCACGGCTAAAGCACCCGCCGCGTTGCCGATCCTGGCCGCTTCGAATAGCCCTTTGCCTTCGGCCAACGCGACCGCAAGCGCCCCCACAAATGCATCCCCGGCGGCTGTAGTATCCACCGCCTCAACACGATATGCGCTTAGCCTGCGAGCCTCGTCCTGGGTGACGGCCAACGCGCCCCGCCCCCCCAACGTGATAACCACGGCCCCGATACCCCGTCGGATCAGGGCACGGGCGGCACTCTCCGCATCCTCATCCGT
>JALXEW010000142.1 GCA_027069285.1 Ardenticatenia bacterium
CCAGCACCGTGTATACCGCCGTGTAGTATGGCGTCGTACCCGGCTGCGTCCCTATCAGCAAATCCTCGTTCGCCGCAAACTCCTCGGCGTTGCTGAACCTATCCTCATCCGCCCTCACCAGCAGGAATTGCTCCAATGTCATGTACGGATCGGAAAAATCTACCTGCTGTGCCCTCTCCTCCGTGATCGTGATCCCGTCCATACCGATGTCGTACTGACCATCGGCCACCGCCGCTATCATCGCATCCCACCCGATGATGTTCCACTCGACCACGCAGTTGAGCCGGCGGCATATCTCCTCCATCGCGTCGTATTCCCACCCAACCGCCTCACCGGTCACCGGATCAATGAAGTTGAGCGGGATGTAGGCGTTTTCGGTGACGGCCTGTACCACACGTCCGCCCAAATCCGGGAGGTCTTCCAGGAAGAGGTTATCGCCGGTTGGATCGTAGAGGAAGAACCACTTGTTATTGAGATAGTCTATGTAGCCGTCGGCACGCATGGTCGCGAGCGCCGCGTTCACCGGCTCCACCAGGTCCGAACCGGGCGGGAAGATGAACCCAAAGTCCTCCGACGATAGCGGCTCACCCACTATCTTCAACTCATCCGGATGCGCCCCTATGTACCCCCGACTCGATGCAGCGTCCATTATCACCGCATCTACATCACCAACCAGCAACGCCTGCACCGCCGCCCCAAAGCTATCAAACAACACGATGCGCGGGTTGTTCTCATCCCCATCCAGCACCGTGTATACCGCCGTGTAGTATGGCGTCGTACCCGGCTGCGTCCCTATCAGCAAATCCTCGTTCGCCGCAAACTCCTCGGCGTTGCTGAACCTATCCTCATCCGCCCTCACCAGCAGGAACTGCTCCAATGTCATGTACGGATCGGAAAAATCTACCTGCTGTGCCCTCTCCTCCGTGATCGTGATCCCGTCCATACCGATGTCGTACTGACCATCGGCCACCGCCGCTATCATCGCATCCCACCCGATGATGTTCCATTCGACCACGCAGTTGAGCCGGCGGCATATCTCCTCCATCGCATCATACTCCCATCCAACCGCCTTGCCCGTGGCCGGATCGATGAAGTTGAGTGGGGTATAGGCGTTTTCGGTGACGGCCTGTACCACACGCCCGCCCAGGTCCGGCAGCTCACCCCACTGGGCGTTGGCCATCGGCACAGGGAATACCGCCAGGACTAAAGTGAGTGCAACCAGCAAAGCAGGAACCCGCATCTTGCGCGACATTTGTCACTCCTCCTTTCAACGTCGCACGCCACCATAAATCGGCCCACCTCAATGATACCCCGATCATAGCGATAAATCACCATTCTGCCTAAAAAGCCCACGAGAAATCGCCGGACGTGTGCAGATGCGAAACCCCACCCATCCGGCAAGGCCGCCGGCGGCCCGACAAGGGCTTCGCGCTCCGCTCGCGCTGCCGGGGACCAGTCGTTCAGGTCCAGGGGCGGACGCGCTCCCTGGAGCAGGCGGGTCCGCACGATACCCTGGAAGGCGCTGGGCGGAGGGGGGAACAGACTCGTCCCACCGTGCGCCTCTCCCGCCGACTGGGCCGCCGGGGGACCGAAGTAGAGTGTGTCCATGGGACGAACAAGGAAACCGGTGGTACCCACGTCAATCCTCCTCGAGTTCGGCGCTCGGTTGCGCGAGCGCCCGACACAACAG
>JALXEW010000143.1 GCA_027069285.1 Ardenticatenia bacterium
TTCGTAAGGCGCACGCGGGATCGGCCTGGCGCCTAGGGCAGGAGGCACTCGAAGCCCGGATGCTGTGGTATGGGCATCTTCCCAAAATGCGGCATGGTCGGCATTGGCGCGGAAGGCCCGCACAATCGGCGCACACCCTTCGGATTGGACGGCTACCATTTTGGGCCTCTCTTCGGGGGCTATCCAGCCCATTTCCACCATCTCCCCGAAGCCTTTCCACATGCCGATCAGGCCGGTGCCGCCGCCGGTCGGGTATATGATCACGTCCGGGAGCCGCACCCGCCCGTCAACGGCCATCTGGAGCGCCAGTTCGTACCCCATGGTCTTTTTGCCTTCCAGACGGTAAGGCTCCATGAGGGTGGACATGTCAAACCAGTCAACGCCACGCTCCGATGCGTGCCGGTTGGCAATGCGCCTGGCATCTCCTATCAGGCCGTCAACCAGCACTAATTCGGCGCCGGCCATTTTCACTTCGGCCTGGTTTATGGCCGGGGCGTCGGAGGGCATGTAAACGTGAGCCTTTAGCCCGGCACGGGCAGCATATGCGGCCATAGCGCCCCCGGCGTTGCCCGCCGTGGGCACCATAAGCTCGCGAACGCCCAGCTCTATCGCCCGCGAGATCGCGACCGCCATCCCACGTGCTTTGAAGGTGCCGGTCGGGTTGTGGCTCTCGTCTTTTATGTAAAGTTTACGCAATCCAAGCAGTTCTCCCAGGCGATCCGCCCGCAGTAATGGGGTGCTGCCTTCGCCCAGCGACACGATATGCTCCCGGTTCCTGACCGGGAGCACTTCCAGCCATCTCCACAAGCCCGGGGGCCTGGACGCGGCTTTGTCAACGTCCAAAAGGCGGGCTGCTCTGGCCAGGTCGTACCTGGCCAGCAGCGGGAGTTTGCAGTCGGGACAGGTGGTTTGCAGTTCATCGGCGTCGAATTCGCGACCGCAGTGCGAGCATTCCAGGTGATCGAGCGTGCTCATGGTTTCGTTATCGGCGGCCACTGTTCACCTCCAGCAGGATTTTAAGGGTTCCTCTCTTGGCCGCGTGTTCCAGGGCGGCCACGCCCTCTTCCAGAGGGTATCTGGCATCTATCATGGATTCTACGTCAATCAGGCCCAGCTCCAGCAGGCGCAGGGCCGGTCGGAAAGGCCCGCAACGTGAGCCAACCAGGCGTATCTCGTTCACGACCACGCGGGTCAGATCGGCCTGAGGCAGGCCGTGATATGTGCTTTTGAGCATGATCGTCCCGCGCGGACGTACTATATCCAGGGCAGCCGAAAAGCCGTCCGGGTTCCCGGTGGCTTCAACTACGACGTCGGCCATGCCGTCGGGGATGTCCTCGCGACGCGCAGCCCGGATGCCCCATGTGTCCAAGAGATCGAGTTGCCGCTTGTGCCTGGCGATAACGGTCAGGTCGGCGCCGTGCAATTTTAGCACTTGCGCGATCAGGAGGCCGAGTTTCCCGGCCCCGATCAGGATCACACGGTCGGTTGGGCGAATGGGCGCCATTTCGATCATTTGCAGGGCGGCGGCCAGAGGTTCGGTGAAGACGGCCCGCTCATCCGGGATCGAGTCCGGCACCGGGTGCAGGTTCTCGATCGGCAGCACGATCATGTCGGCGAAAACGCCATCCCACGCATGTATGCCCAGTACGGAGCGATTCCGACAGTGTGTGGGCATCCCCCTCCGGCACATGTCACATTCACCGCAGGCTATGTTGATCTCGCCGACGACGCGCCTGCCAAGCCACTCTCCGGCATCCCCGCCGATCACTTCGCCGACGAATTCGTGGCCGGGCACGCCGGAGAATCCCATGTAGCCCTTGAGTATTTCGCCGTCGGTGGCACATATCCCGGCCAGGCGCACTTTTATCAGTGCCTGTCCGGGTTCGGGGGACGGATCGGGGTAATCAGGGCGAAAGGTCGGTTCGCCGCCCTTAAGTGTTAACGCTCGCATAAGCGCCCTCCATGTAGCTTGCGGGATGGGTCACCATGTGAAGCCTTCTTCTTCGGCATCGGGTGGCCAATCATCCTCGCTATCGCCAGGCTCTTCGTCTGGCTCCGGTCGGGTCGGCTTTGGGACGGGCCTGGTGGTACGGCGCGGGTAGGCGCCTGTGACGGGTGATCTCCTGGGTGTGGGCCTGCGCGGGATGAATCGCCTGGGCGAGGGGCGCTCTTGTTCCTCGTCGGCGGATTCCCGGTCTTCGTCCGGTTCCGGAACGGTCTCATCGGTGGGGAATGGGGCGGAGAATCTGGTTCGCAGGCTCTCGGCGGTCGGTGGCGGTTCAGATGTGCCGGTTGTGGCACGTTCTTTGGGACGCCCGCGCTTTTCTTCACTCCCGCCAGAAGCGGCCTTTTTAAGCCTTTCCGGCCCGGAGGCTATGATTTGCGCCTCCAGGGGTGTCTCGGTCAGGTATTCGATCTCCGGCCATATCTGCGAGATGACTACGGCAAGGTGAGCCGGGTCGTCTTCCGAGAGGGAAGGCGAAACCAGTTCTTTGGCAGCTTCGAATCTACGGGTCGGGAGCGGTTTGGTGAGCCTGGCCGGACGTCTGACCGAGGTTATTGCCCCCAGGATGCGCTCCATTATTGCCTGGTTCCAACCGCCAAGTGTCACGCTAAAGGATGCGTGATGGCTCATCTGGCGGATTTCGGGGTCCCAAACAGGCTGCTTTCCCTCCAGTTGGGCCAGTACGTCATGTAGTCTTGTCAAGGCCCGCAGAAGTGACATTACTTCTCCGCTCAGTACGTTGAGCGTGAGCGGGCGCGGGCAGGTCAATTGCAGGGTCACCCAGGATTCGCCGGCCAGGCGCTCTTCGATGGCCTGAAGTAGTTCCTCGTAACGCCGTCGCTGTCGCGCGGTTATATCCATCTGGCCCAGGGGCCGGATGGCTGTCAAGGCGGCCTCTGGCTGCCCGGATTCCAGCAACGCAGCGGCTGCATCCAGCGTCTGGTAGACCAGGCTGTAAAAAGCGTCATTTGGGGCAGGCATGGTTTTCCCCTTATGGAATCCACCGTTTCTAATTATAGCGGGTGCGCCGGAAGGCGAAAGCTTTTCCCTGCATCGTACCCGGACGCTCACTACGTGGCATGTAGGGGGTCTTCCGGATAATATCTCATTGCTTTTGTGCGTCTGTCTGGCCTTCACCGGAGGTGCGATGTGGAGCTGAAGTTGGCTCTGTTGGGCTTCGGTAACGTGGGCAGGGCACTGGCGGGCCTGCTCTTGGAACGCAAGGATTTGTTGCGGCACGGGTTCGGGCTGAGCTACCGCGTGGTCGGGATCGCAACCCGTAGCCACGGGGTTGCTGTGAACCCGGATGGGATAGACCTCGAGATGGCGCTCGATCTGGCCCGGAGGGGGGATTCGCTAGACCGGTTACACGTGGGGGAGTCGCTTCCGCCGGGCGATGGGGTGACATTTATCCGGGCCTGCCCGGCAGACCTGGTCTTCGAGGCCACGTGGCTTGATCCAAAAGCCGGCCAGCCGGCGACGGATCACGTCCGAACTGCGCTGGAGATGGGCCGCCATGTGGTCACGGCGAATAAGGGACCGGTGGCGTTCGCGTATCGTGAGCTTAGCGCTCTGGCACGCGAGCACGGGGTGGGCTTCTTTTTCGAGAGTACGGTTCTGGATGGTGCCCCGGCACTGGGATTGGGACGCGAGGCACTCCCAGGCGCCGAGATCGAGTCCATCCGGGGGGTGCTCAATAGCACTACGAATTATATCCTGAGCCGTATCGAGGAGGGGGCGTCGTTCGAGCAGGCACTGTCCGAGATGCAGGCGGCAGGTCTGGCAGAGGCCGATCCGTCTTTTGACGTTGACGGATGGGATTCGGCGGTCAAGATCACGGTGCTGGCAAATGTGCTCATGGGCGCCGATCTGCGCCCCCAGGATGTGGATCGAGCCGGGATAAGGGGGCTTCCGGAGCGGGAGATCAGGGAAACGGCAAGGTCCGGCAGGCACTATAGGTTGGTCTGTCGGGCATGGTGCGAGGGTGCGTCGGTCGTCACAAAGGTCGCGCCAGAGGTGCTGCCGCCACATGATCCGATGGCACAGGTGCGAGGTACGTCCAGTGTGGTGGCCTACCGCACTGATGTGCTGCCGGAGTTGATCTTGATCGAGAGGGATCCGTCCCCGGTGACGACGGCTTTTGGGATGCTGGCGGATATGGTCAATGTCGCCAGGGGACGGTATCGCACTCGTGCGATATAATCGGTTGCGGTTCGATATTGCAAGCCCTAGAGGGGTCTGGCAGGTATGACTCACGAATCCGATCTGGAAAGGGAAATCTATCAGCAGCCAGATGTGTTGCGCCGCCTGATCTCGGAAGGTTGGGATCGGGTCGGGGAGGTGGCCCAGGCGGTGCGGGAATATTCGCCCAAATGGGTCTGGATGGCGGCCAGGGGGAGTTCGGATAACGCCGCCAGGTATGCACAGTATCTCTTCGGCATTAACGTTGGACTCGCGGTGGGGCTGGCAACGCCATCGGTTCACACGCTCTACGGGCGTGCTCCCGGTATGGACGGCGCGTTGGTGGTGGGCATTTCGCAATCCGGGCGCTCGGTGGGGCCAACGCAGGTGGTGAGGGACGCACGGGAACAGGGGGCATTGACTCTGGCCATCACTAATGATCCGGGATCACCTCTGGCCCAGGCAGCGCAATATCATATCGCTTTGCGGGCCGGCGAGGAACGTAGCCTGGCGGCAACCAAGACGTATACCGCGCAGTTAACGGTGCTGGCGATGCTCGGCGCGTTCCTATCCGGGGAGAAGGGCCTCCTGGATGCCATCCGCAATGTGCCGGATTGGGTCGCACAGACTCTGGATGCTAATGCCCATATTATGAGCCGTGGGGAGCGATATAGGTTTATGACTCATTGTGTGGTGATCGGGCGAGGGTATAATTACGCGACTGCGTTTGAGATCGCGCTCAAGCTCAAGGAGCTTACGTATGTGGTGGCAGAGCCTTATAGCTCCGCCGATTTCCGCCACGGCCCAATAGCGGTGGTGGATAGGGGGTTCCCGACTTTGATCATCGCGCCAAACGGCCCGGCACGGCGTGATGTGGAATCGCTGATCGAGGAGTTGGATGAGCGCCACGCGGACCTGGCTGTGATAGCCAATGACGATGAGTTGCTGAGCCATGCTCACTTCGCGCTGCCGATCCCGGAGCCGGTGCCCGATTGGCTTTCGCCGATAGTGAGCGTGATCCCAGGCCAGATGTTGGCCTGGACTCTGGCGCGGGTGCGCAGTCTGCCGCTAGACCGGCCCAGGGGCCTCAAAAAGGTGACGATCACGGTCTAGGGCGTCTCCTCCGGCAGGTACGAGAGGGTGATGGCGTCCAGGTAGAAGTCATTGACCTGGAACGGCCAAAGTGCTCTGACTCTGACAAAGACGGTAACGAGCGGCCCGGTGCTCATGACTCGTACCGCCGGGATCGGGCCGTATCGGTCGTATATGGATTCCGAGGCGCCCCATATCACCGTGGGCGCGAATGGATCGGTGCCACCTGTAGGGTCTATTCCCAGTTGAAAGGTGGCGTTGCGCATGTCATCCGGGGTCTCTAATTGGGAGTTATGCGGGTCTGTAGGGTCGTTGGTAGACCAGGCATGACCCCATCCGGTCAGGATCAATATCCACCCGCCGCCGACTTCCACCTGCTGCCATAGGCCGGCATCAACTACTTTGAAGGTGGAAAATATGCCCACGGCTTGATAGCCGGAATGTACACGAGGCGGGTCCAGATACGGGGGGGCCAGCCGCACGCCATGTATTTCGGGCCGGACGTATCCCAGGTCGTTTTCGGGGTCGTGTTCGGCGGGGCCTTCGTACCACCACGCAGTCCAGCCATCCGGCACTTGTATCTCGCGGTATTCCTGCTCGTGCCAGCCGCCCTCAAAGTCGCCGTTGAGCAGTAGGTTGAGCCGGGTTGGGGTCGGAACCGGTTCGAATGTGACGGCGGTGCCGAAGCCATATGGGGTCTCGGTCGCCGTCGGGGTATCGGTCGGGGTGCTGGTGGGCGTGAAGGTTATGGT
>JALXEW010000144.1 GCA_027069285.1 Ardenticatenia bacterium
CGTGAACACGATCCGATCCGGCAGCAGGCGCTTGATCCCGGTTGCCATTGCCGGGGCGCGACCGTGGGCAGCCTCGGTGCCATCCATGTTGAAGTACGTATACGAAAGCACCGAGCACCCGACCGATGCCACGCAGATGGTGCGCTCGCGAAGTCCCAACTCGTCGATCACTTCCGCGATCAGTCTGTGCGCGATCCCATGTGTACAGCCCGGACAATATATCGTGTGAAGATCGGTCAGCGATTCCGGGCGTTTATATACTACCTGCTCGATCACCTCAGCTACTGCCATTAGCATCCTCCTCGGTTATCGGCGGATAATACCCGCCGCCCTACGTTTAGTTTGCTCGATTCCACCGGCACTCAGCTTATCTTCTTGTACAGCGCCTCTATCTGATCGAAGACGTCCTCCGGCAGGGGCACCACCCCGCCCATCCTGCCCCAAAATTCGACCGGGGCGCGACCGTTCACCACCAGTCGCACGTCTTCGACCATCTGCCCGGCATTCATCTCGATCACCAGGAACGCTTTGGCCTGATCGGCCAACTCCGAGAGCCGATCTTCCGGGAACGGCCAGAGGGTGATCGGGCGGAACATCCCGACTTTCATGCCCTGCTCACGCGCGGCCTTGACCGCCGATCCGGCTATCCTGCCGGCGGTGCCGAATCCGACCACGATCAGGTCCGCGTCGTGGGTATCGGATTCGACATAGCGCTGCTCGTTCTTGCGTATCTCGGCAAGCTTGGCCTGTATTTTCAGGTTGGCCTTCTCCAGGGGAATGGCTCCCAGGTGGATAGATGTGATGATATGTGGGTCGCGGCCTTTGGCGCCTTGCAATGCCCACTCGTCCGCATCTGGTGCATCGCGAACCGGGCGCATGGGCGGCAACTCGGCAGGCTCCATCATCTGGCCGATCAGGCCGTCGCCAGCCACGAAGACGATATGCCGATACTTCTCGGCCAGATCGAATGCCAGTACCGTGAAGTCAATGGACTCCTGCACAGAAGACGGTGCCAGCACGATAGAGTGGTAATCCCCGTGACCGGCTGATCGGGTTATCTGGAAATAGTCACCCTGGCTTGGCTGGATATTGCCCAGGCCCGGGCCGCCTCGCATAATGTCTATGATCACGACGGGCACGTGTGAGGCGGCGATGTACGAAAGCCCCTCCTGCATCAGGCTGATGCCCGGCCCAGAGGTCGAAGTCATAACCCTTTTGCCGGTACATGCAGCGCCGTACACCATGTTGATAGCAGCGACCTCGCTTTCGGCCTGGAGGAAAACCCGGCCCAATTCCGGCATACGCCTGGACATATGTTCCAGTAGCTCGGTCTGGGGCGTGATCGGGTAGCCGAAGTAAGCCTCGACTCCGGCGCGGATCGCCGCCTCCGCTATGGCTTCATTACCTTTTAGCAGTTCCGGCATTGCGTCACCTCCGTATCTACGTGCCAACGCCTGATTTTTCCCGTTTGCGGGCGGGCACCAGGCGGTAGACGGTTATGCAGGCATCGGGACATGCCACGGCGCATAATGCGCAGCCGGTGCAATCCCCATTCGGATCGTGCAATGCGGCAGGGTGATAGCCCCGTTGGTTCACCCACTCCTCCAGCACGATCACCTGCTTTGGACAGGCGGTGACGCAAAGGCCACAGCCTTTGCAACGTTCCTGATCGACCTCAATTCTGCCTTTAGCTGCCATATCAACTCTCCAGCATAGACTTGATCACCGCACCTAAGCGGCGAATTCCCTCTTCTATAAGCTCGACCGGCGCATTGGAAAAGTTAAGTCGCATCGCGGAGGGGCCTTTGCCGTCGGGGTAGAAGGCATTGCCGGGGACGAAGGCGACTTTGTTTTCCACTGCCCGGCGGAATAGTTCCTCCACATCTATCTTATCGGGCATGACGGCCCAGAGGAACAACCCGCCTTTCGGATGAGTCCACTTCACTCCGGGGGGGAAGTACTTCTCCATAGCCTCGAGCATGGCGTCACGTCGCTCGCGGTAGACCTGGCGCAATCTGCGCACGTGCTTATCTATGAAGTGCTCATCGGCGTCTATCGCGGCATCGCCTTTAG
Source organism: Ardenticatenia bacterium (assembly GCA_027069285.1). Classification (GTDB taxonomy): domain Bacteria; phylum Chloroflexota; class Anaerolineae; order Aggregatilineales; family JALXEW01; genus JALXEW01. The sequence continues at coordinate 2,074 of JALXEW010000144.1, forward strand.
CCGCTTTGAACGCGACCATCTGGGTGAACGTGCTGGTGTGCAAATCCGCTCCCTGCTTCAGCAGCACCAGCTTTTCGATTATGGACTGGTGCGCCACTACCCATGCAACGCGCAGGCCCGGCGCCAACGTCTTCGAGAATGTGCTCAGGTATATCACGTTGCCGGAATAGTATGTGCCGTCACCGTCGGAATTCAATTCCGCATCCAGTACCACCAGCGGCGGCAGGTGTTTGCCCTCGTAGCGCAATTGGCCGTACGGGTCGTCTTCGACGATGGGCACGCCGTACTTATTCGCCATCTCGACCAATATCTTGCGCCGCTCCAGCGAGAGGGTCGCCCCGCTGGGATTCTGGAAGTTGGGCAGGATGTAGAGGAATTTCGGCGCCGACCGTAGCGCCTCCTCCAGCTTGTCCACCTGGATGCCGTCCTCGTCAATCGGGACGGTCACATATTGCGCCTGGTACGAGTTGAACGCCTGCAACGCGCCCAGATAGGTGGGCTTCTCAGTCAGGACTCGGTCGCCCGGATTGATCAGCATCTTGGCGATCAAGTCCAGGGCCTGCTGTGAGCCGGAAGTGATGAATACATTCTCCGGCCCCACCTTGATCCTGTAGCGGTTCATCCTGGCGACCAGAAGTTTGCGCAGGTCCAGATCGCCCTCGGTGGTGCTATATTGCAGGGCACGGGCGCCCTGCTCGGCCAGAACTTCCTGGGCCGCCTCTTCGATCTGCTCTACGGGAAAATATTCGGGGGCTGGCAAGCCCCCGGCGAAAGATATGATGTCTGGTTGCTGGGTAAGCTTAAGCAGCTCGCGAATTGCCGAGCTCCTTACCCGCTGCATCCTAAGCGCGAACCGTGCGTTCCAGGGGGTGCTCATAGTCTCATCCCTCTCCGTAGATGGCTATCCCATCCTATAACTATTATACCGCAATGGAGCAAGGGAACCGCGAGGAAAGTCACTGGCCGACCGGTGTAATCTCGACCGAGATCGAGCCGATGGTCACTCCCAGGTTTAGGGCGGCGGTATTCTGGGCGCCCTCGTAGCCGTCGGATTCGAGTATGTCGCCCACAAGCAGGTCAAGCTGGCGAGGTCTACGCAGTCCCACTCCGGGGCCACGGTTGAGATCGAGATGCACTGCCATGCTTTCCGGCACGACCAGCGTCAGATCCCCGCGCCCGGTTGAGATATTGCCGACCAATGTCCCGGCTTCCGGCAGGATCACCCGCAAGTCCCCGGCGTCGGCCCGCAACTCCATCTGCCGCACGTCCAGGCCGGTGAGGTCCACATTCACGTCTCCGCCGCGCGTGTAGAAGTCCACCGAGTAAGCGGTCACAGGCGGTAACGAGAGGGTAAGCCGTCCGTGCCCGAAGTCGTCCAGGATGGGGATCGGGTGTGCCCATCTCTCGGTCAGGCTCAGCTCCGACAACCCGGCCACTGTGGCAAAGCCGGTTTCCAGGACGCTCTCGGCGGGTCCGATGAACTCGCCGGTGATGACATCTTCATCACCGGCAGAGCTGCTCAGGTCAAGGTCGCTCAGCTCAAGGTTCACCGTCAGCACTACCTGTACCACATCGCCGATTTCCTGCGAGATCGGCGCGTGCACCGCCTCTACCGGAATGGAACCCTGATGCGCATATCCGGCCAGAGCCACGACAAGGGCGAATGCCACCGGTACCGCGATCACGGCGGCCTCTACCACCCTCGACCTGCGCCCAAATAGCGATGCAAGGCCGAATATGATCAGCAAAACCGGCCAGAACCTCGCGATCAAATCCCAGATATAGTCGGGTATGGCCCCCAGGGCGCGTAACAGGAACGCCAGTGCCGCCACTATGAGTGACACCGGCCATATGATCCGTTCCAGCCGCGATGTGATCATATCCCCTTCCAGCGATTGAAAAGCCAGGCGCCGCCAACGGAGATTCCGGCCACCGGCAACAATGATTCGGGCGAAACCCCGGCAGCCCCCAACTGATACGCCAGCGTCAGCGCCCCAACGCCGATCACTATCAGTCCGGCCACCACGCGCACCCGAATCGGTGCCAGGGTGCTTTCGCGCATGTTATCAGGCGAATCCAACTCCAAGGGGGGCAGATCGCGCAGGGTTTCCTCCGGGGTCAGAAACCACAAGATCAGGTATATCACGGCCCCCAACCCCGACCCCAGCACCGTGGCCACGACGAAGGCCAGCCGCCACCAGACCGCGCCAATGCCCAGGTACCGGCTCAGCCCGCCGCAAACTCCGCCCAAAAGCCGATCCGTCAGGCTTCGCCTGAGCTTTGGTTCCCTCATATCGCTCCATCCATTTGCAAGGTCAGTGTACCCGCTACCGGTCAAAACGCAAACCTCACAACGCCTCGTCCCATTCGTCGCCATCCGATTCTGGGATGACCTCCCAGATGTGTATACAGCTGACGAGGCCATCCCGGCCCATGCCGGAATCTGCCAGGAACAGGTATCCGTCGCGGAATACTCCCTCGGTCGGGCTGTTCATGGATATACCGGCAGACTCCTCGTCCAGCAAGGTGTACTCAAGCGGCATCTCAGGTTTGCTCTGATCAAACCACTGGGCCAGGTGCAGCACGTGGGTATCGTAATCGTACCTGGAGCCTTCCGGCCCGGTAACCGGCTCCTGGAGGAGGTAAGCTATTCTGAGCCGCCTGCATATCAGGAACAGATCGGCATCAACCGTGGTCTCGGAAAGCACGTAACTTTCGACCACGCCGAGGATCAGGTGGAACGGCATGTCGGGGAAGTAGCCCAGCCCGATCAATTTCTCCTTCTCACCGTATGAGAGCGGTCGCGCCAGCCTGGCGATGTCATCACGTGCGTATTCCCCACGGTGCGGCGCGCCCCCGTAGTTAAGGTGCATAGAAGCCCAGGCCGGGCGTGGTGTTTTCAGGTCGGAGCTGCGGGGAAGCGGCTCAATATCCGGGTTGGCGCCGGATTCCTGATCGGCCACCGCTATAAAATCGCCGTCCATACTGATAATATATTGGGCGTGCCACCCGTCGCCGTACGACTCCTCGGCGTAGATGCGCAATCTGCCATCAACCCCTATCAACCCGCAGAGGCCGTTATAGCGCAGCTCTATCGTCCTCAGGTGGCACAACCGGTAAGGCAAGTTCCACCATCCCCTGATGTTTCCGGTGGGCGCACCCATTTTGATGCAGGCGACTCCACAATGATAATGGTATTATACCAGAGATGCCCAAGAAGGCGCCCGTGCCCCAACGTCCACAACGCGCGGACTCATGCGCTGGGACTATCGCCTGCGTTCGGCAGCTCGAATATGAAAGACGTCCGATCCTCGCCGGTTTCCACCCATATCTTGCCACCGTGCAGCTTTATCAACTGCCGGGTGATGGCCAACCCCAGTCCGGCGCCCCCACGATCACGCCTGCGGGCCTCGTCTGCCCGCCAGAATCGGTCAAAAACCCTGGCCACATGCTCCGGTTTCAACGGTTCACCGGTATTGGTCACCGAGAACCGCACCGTCCCGTTCCCATGTTCGGCTTCAATCGTGATCTCCCCGCCTTGTGATGTATGCCGAAGCGCATTCGAGAGCAAATTCGCGAAAACTTGTTGCAGCCTATCTGGATCGCCGTTGATCTCCGGCAGGCCCGGTTCCACGCGCACGTTTAGCTTTATCCCGGCATCTTGCGTCAGGAGTTCGAATCCGGCCACCGCGCGGCTCACCACATCGGGAGGGCGCAATCTCATCATATTCAGGTGCAGCCGGCCCGTCTCTGCCAGGGTCAGCGTGCGAAGATCGTCCACCAGACGGGCCAGGTGCAATGCCTGATCGTATGCCACTGCCACATGCTCCGCATCCAGCGGATATACGCCTTCCAGCATCGCCTCAAGCTGTGTCCTTATCACGCTGACCGGTGTCCTCAGTTCATGGGCTATATCCGCAGCCATTCTCCGGCGTATCTCCTCGGCCTCG
>JALXEW010000145.1 GCA_027069285.1 Ardenticatenia bacterium
AATGGTACAGCCTTTCTGCTGCCTGATTGCCCCGATTCGTCCGTTCCACGGGCGGGAAAACGCCTTCCGGCACCTCCACCCACCAAGATTGTCTCCGACGCAGGGTGAAACGCTCTGCACGATGCCTTCCCGGCGCTTGCTCCATTTCTTCACACCGTGCTCTGTTGCCTGTTATGTTTTGGTTTTTTACCTATCGTTTCTCGATAGCTTTCTATGGTTAGGTTCATTCTCGGTATCTCAGCCTACTATCATGACAGCGCGGCAGCTTTGGTCCGGGATGGTGCCATCCTGGCCGCGGCCCAGGAGGAACGCTTCACTCGCAGGAAACACGATGCCAGCTTCCCCAAGGCGGCTATCGCCTACTGCCTGAAGGAAGCGGGGATCGGATTGGGGGATGTCTCCCACATCGTGTTCTACGACAAGCCTCTGCTCAAGTTCGAGCGCCTCCTGGAGACCTACTTGGCTTTCGCCCCGGCCGGTCTGCGTTCCTTCCTCACCGCCATGCCGGTCTGGCTCAAGGACAAGCTCTTCCTCAAGCGCACCTTGCGCCAAGAACTGGCCGCCGTCGCCGGTATTCAGGAAGACCAAGTCTCGCCCCTGCTGTTCACCGAGCACCACCAGGCCCACGCCGGATCCGCCTTCTACCCGTCACCATTCGACGAGGCGGTGGTCCTCTGCCTGGATGGTGTTGGCGAGTGGGCCACCACATCAGCGTGGCACGGTAGGAATAACACCCTGGCGCCTTTATGGCAGATCGACTTTCCCCACTCACTGGGGCTGCTCTACTCGGCCTTCACCTACTATTGTGGTTTCAAGGTCAATTCCGGCGAGTACAAGCTGATGGGGCTCGCGCCCTACGGCGAGCCCAAGTACGTCGATACCATCCATGGCCATCTGCTCGACCTCAAGAAGGACGGCAGCTTTCGCCTCGACATGACCTACTTCGACTATGCCAGCGGCTTGAAGATGATCAACCGCCGGTTCGAGGAGCTGTTCGGCCAGCCCACACGGGAACCGGAATCACGTCTGGATCAGTTCCACATGGATATGGCCGCCTCCATCCAGGCGGTAACCGAGACAATCGTCCTTCGCCTGGCCAAGACCCTGCATCAAGAAAACGGCATCGACCGTCTCTGCCTGGCTGGTGGCGTCGCCCTCAACTGCGTCGCCAATGGCAAGCTGTGGCGTAAAGGCCCCTATGAGGGGATCTGGATCCAACCCGCCTCCGGCGATGCCGGCGGCGCCCTCGGCGCCGCCCTCTGTGCGCATTACGACTACCTGCGACGACCCCGCCGTGTCACTGGCTGCGACACCATGGCCGGCGCCTATCTGGGACCTCGCTACACCAACCGGGCCATCCGCGAATTTCTAGACAGCGTTGGCGCCGTCTACCGCGAGTTGGATGATGCGGCCCTGTTCACCGAACTGGCCGGACTCCTGGCTGACGAACAAGTGGTCGGCTGGTTCCAGGGGCGCATGGAATTCGGTCCCCGTGCCCTGGGCAGCCGCTCCATCCTGGCCGATCCGCGCAGTCCGCAGATGCAGTCTAAGCTGAACCTCAAGATAAAGTACCGGGAGTCGTTCCGCCCCTTTGCCTCTGCTGTCAAGTACGATAGGGTGGGAGAATGGTTCGTGCACCGGGGGAGCAGCCCCTATATGCTGGTAGTGGCCGATGTGGCG
>JALXEW010000146.1 GCA_027069285.1 Ardenticatenia bacterium
GTTTATGGGCAATCCCCCCATGAATCTGCTGCCGGGCCGTCTGGACCTGGGCGCGAGGCGACTCGTCTTCGAGGGCGATGGGGCTGTGCTGGATATATCGCCGCTGATGGAGCGATGGGATGAAAAGGTGAAGGACGGCGAGAGGGTGACCCTGGGCATCAGGCCGGAACATATCAAGGTGAGCGCCGAGCCAACTCCTTCCGCCATCCCCGGTCGGCTCTACGTCACCCAGACGCTGGGCGGTGAGGCTTTGGTGGTGGCTCAGGTGGGCGAGACGCTGGTCTCCATCCGCATGTTCACCGATGAGCCACCGGAGTTGCCAGATGTCGTGTGGCTGGCCCTTGACCTGGAGCGCACGTTTCTTTATGATTCCGCCGGCGATCTGGTCGGATGACCGCAACAGACGCTCCAGAGGGGGATATGGACGAAATCGTCATAGAAGGCCAGGCACCCCCGGAAGCCGAATCCACTTACCGGCATCTGCCTTTTGAAGTGCCACCGGGGACGGGACGCCTGGAGGTGAGCTATGAGTACGAGCCGGCAGCCGAACCCCCACCCGGCTCCGAGCTGGTCATCGACATCGGGATATTCGATCGGCGAGGTATCGGGTTCCAAAGCGAGGGTTTTCGCGGATGGAGCGGGAGTAGCCGCCGCGAATTCTTCATCGCCACCGACCGGGCCACTCCGGGCTACCTGGCAGGCCCTATCGAGCCGGGCACATGGTATATCTGCCTGGGCTTCTACCGGGTGCCGCCCACCGGCACCCGCTACCGGGTGACGGTTAAGCTATATCCCCACCCCTCAGCCAATCAGCACCCGCACGAATCCCCCCGAATCCTCTCCACATATGCGCCTTCAGCACTGCGTCCCAGGCCGGATGGATGGTATCGCGGCGATCTGCACTGCCATTCGCATCATAGCGATGGGGATTCGTCACCGGCAGAGCTGATCGAGCTGGCCGAGGAGCTGGGGTTGGACTTCCTGGCGATAACCGACCACAATACTATCGGCCAGTTGTACGACTCCCAATCGCTGACCACACATAATCTGATCCTGATCCCCGGCTTAGAGGTCTCGACCTATAGGGGGCATTGGAATGTGTGGGGGGTGAGGGGATGGGTGGACTTCCGCACGTCCGATCCCGATCTCATGGCCCGCTCGATAGGGTATGCCCGCTCAAAGGGCTATCTGGCCTCGTGCAATCATCCCAAACGGTTCGGCCCCCAGTGGGAGTTCGAGGATGTGACCAATTACTCTTGCGTCGAGGTGTGGAACGGCCCGTGGCAGCTCTTTAACCCGGAGGCATTGGAATTCTGGGAGGGCCTTTTGCGCAAAGGCAGGCACTTGACAGCCGTCGGGGGGAGCGATACGCATTTCCTGAAGAGGGAGCATTTCGCCCACCTGGGTAATCCCACCACGTGGATATATCACCCGGATGGGACGCCCAATGCCGCCGGATTGTTAAGCGCTTTGCAGGCCGGACATGTTTTCGTCAGCTATTCTCCGGAAGGCCCCAGGCTCGACTTTAGGGTGGGCGATGCTATGATGGGCGATGCCGTGGAACCATCGGGTGACGGGGCGATCGCGGCATATGTGCGGGTTATCGGCGGCGATGGCCTCAGGGTGGAGGTATACGACGCGCTCGGTTTGAGATGGTCTGCGCCGGTGGAAGGCGAGGATGTGATCTTCCGGCCAGAGTTCTACGAGGCGAAGCTTTACATCCGCGCACAGTTGGTGGAACCCGGCACTGCACCCCCGCAGGTACGCGCCCTGAGCAATCCGATATATATCCACACCGGTAATGTTCATGCCGGGTCGGCAGTCGATGGGACGGTGTGATAGTCCCTCGCCCCCGGCCCACCGGCACAGGCTTTTCCCCTCCGGATCGCTTGCCGATGTGCGCTTTTTCCGTTACCCTTGAGCTTGCACATATGTTCTGCAAGCTGAGGCCACGCGATGGGTAAGGTAAGCCCGGTCCGACGCCAATATCTTGAGATCAAGCGGCGATTCCCCAACGCCATTGTCATGTTCCGCCTGGGCGATTTTTACGAGATGTTCGACGAGGACGCCGAGATCGCAGCACGAGAGCTGGATATAGCCCTCACCAGCCGAAAAGTCGCCAAAGATGAGCGGGTGCCAATGGCAGGGGTGCCGTACCATTCGGTCGAAAGTTACGTGGCCCGCCTGATCGAAAAGGGTTACCACGTGGCGATCTGCGATCAGATCGGGGAGCCGACCGGCAGGACATTGGTGCGGCGCGAGGTGACACGGGTGATCACGCCCGGAACGGTGATCGAGCCGGAGATGTTGGCCGCCAACCGCAATAATTACCTGCTTGCGCTGGCACCGGAGGTGGCCGATGGGGGGGATTGGCGCCGCGCCGGGATCGCTTATGTGGATATTTCAACCGGGGAATTCGCCGCCACCCAGATCGAGGGGCCGGAGGCTAAAGAGGCAGCTCTCCAGGAGGTGAATAGGTTATCACCACGCGAGTGCCTGATCCCGGAGTCCCTGGCAGAGTCCGGATTCGCGCCCGGCGAGGGCGTCTACGTCACCCCGCAGCCGGACTCGCACTTCGATCCCCGCCACGCAGAGAATGCCCTCAAGGCGCATTTCGAGGTCGCCACCCTGGATGGCTTCGGCCTGGGACGTAAAAGGGCCGCGATCGCCGCAGCCGGAGCGGTTCTGGCCTATCTGCGGGAAACTCAACGCGGTGCCCTGAGACAGTTGACCGGCCTGCATAGCTATAGCACCGATAGCTTTATGACGTTGGATGCGGCCACCAGACGTAATCTGGAGCTGACCGAGACCATCCGTGGCGGAAGCGCCCGTGGCTCGCTGCTGGACGTCCTGGATAGGACGGTGACGCCGATGGGCGGTCGCCTGCTACGCCGATGGATCAACCGCCCGTTGCTGGACCTGGCGGCTTTGGAACGGAGGCTCGATGCGGTTGAGAGGTTGTACGAGGATGGGCGGCTGAGGGCGGAGCTGATCCAGGCCCTGCGCGGGATGCCCGATCTGGAGCGACTGATCAACCGGGTGATGGCAGGGGCGGCAAAACCTCGCGACTTGCTGGCATTACGCTCCGGGCTGGAGACGATCCCGCGCCTGGTCGAGTTGTTATCCGATGCGGAGCCGGTACTGGCCGCCCTTGAGTGGGAACTATATCCATGCGATGACGTGGCCGGGCATATCGCGCAGGCACTTAACGATGACCCTCCGAATCAGCCGAATAAGCCGGGCGTCATAAGGCGCGGGTATAACGCCGAACTGGACGAGGTTTACGATTCGTCTCGCCAGGCACGCGAATGGATCGCCGGCCTGGAAAGGGTGGAACGCAGGCGGACGGGGATCAAAAACCTCAAGGTCGGGTTCAATAAGGTGTTCGGCTACTACATCGAGGTCACCAAGGCGAACGCCCACCTGGTGCCAAAACACTATATCCGTAAACAGACGCTGGTCAACGCCGAACGCTATATCACGCCGGAGATGAAGGAGTACGAGGCGCTGGTTCTCAACGCCGAGGAACGCATCCTGGAGATCGAGGCGCGACTGTTCAAGGAGCTGTGCCATCAGGTCGCCGCCCGCTCCGGGCGGATTCTGAGCACGGCCCGCGCGCTGGCCCGTTTGGATGTGTTGGCCTCGTTCGCCGAGGTGGCAGCCCGCGAGAATTACGTCCGCCCGCGACTGACCGATGAGGATGTGCTGGTCATCCGGGATGGCCGCCATCCGGTGGTCGAGAGGTTGCTGGATGAGCCTTTTGTGCCCAATGATGTCGAGTTTTCGCCGGATGAGCGCATATTGATAATCACCGGCCCTAATATGAGCGGTAAGAGCACTTACCTGCGCCAGGTGGCGATAATCGTGCTGATGGCCCAGATCGGGAGTTTCGTCCCGGCGTCGGATGCCGAGATCGGGCTGGTAGACCGTATATTCACCCGGATCGGCGCCCAGGATGAGATCTACGCCGGCCAGTCCACGTTCATGGTCGAGATGGTGGAGACGGCGCAGATATTATCGCACGCCACGCCGCGTAGTTTGATCGTGCTGGATGAGATCGGGCGCGGTACCAGCACTTATGATGGGATGTCAATAGCCCGCGCGGTGGTCGAGTATATCCACAATAACCCGCGCCTCTGCTGCAAGACGCTCTTCGCCACCCACTATCACGAGTTGACCGCTTTGGCGACCGTGCTGCCGAAGGTGAGTAATTATAATGTGGCGGTCGCCGAGGAGGGGGATAAGGTCATCTTCCTGCATAAGATCGTGCCCGGCGGGGCCGATAGGTCATATGGCATTCACGTGGCACGCCTGGCCGGGCTGCCAAAGGCAGTCGTCAATCGCGCCGCCGAGATATTGGAGACGCTGGAAAGTAATGCTCCCGATCTAACGGCCCCTCGAACGTCACATTCAGGCGCCCAATACCAGCTTTCGCTGTTCCCAACCGAGCCACACCCGGTCATCGAGGAATTGCGCCGTATATCGGTTGACGAGATGAGTCCGCTGGAGGCGCTGACCAAGCTTTATGAGTTGAAACGGCTGGCCGATTCCGAATAGGAGCCGGCCAATATATGCTTTTGGGGTGTTTCCCAAATGTTACAGTCTATATTCAGATTCACTCAGGGGAATTTGCAGGATTACGCGGATTGCCCCAGGAGGTTCCAGCTCAAGTATGTGCTGGAACAGCCCTGGCCGGCTGCGGAGGCAAGCCCCATAACGGAATATGAGGAGTTCCTGGCTCGCGGCAGGAGGTTCCACAGGCTGGCACAACGTCACCAGTTGGGGTTGCCACCGGAAGCACTGACGGAATCTATCGCAGACGACGAGTTGCTGATGCGATGGTGGCGTAATTATCTGGAATCCCCACCGCCGAATCTGCCAGATGGGGAACGCCGCCCGGAATGGATGCTGAGTGTCGATCTGGCGGGGCACCAGCTGGCGGCCCGCTTCGACCTGGTGGCAATGGATACCGAACGAGCGGTGATCGTCGACTGGAAAACTACCAGAAGGCCACAGAGCCTGGTATGGCTGGCGGGACGGATGCAGACGAGGGTGTATCCGTTCGTACTGACCGAGGCGCTGGGCCTGGAGCCGGGGCGCATTGAGATGGTCTACTGGTTCGCGGAGGACCCAGGCGCGATCCGACGATTCGATTATGACTCCGGACAACATGAGGCCAACCGTCGGGAGCTTTCGGCCCTGATCTCGGAGATCGCCGGGCGAGATGATGAGGTCTGGCCGATGGCGGATGATGTGCGGGTTTGCCGGTATTGTGTGTACCGCTCACTCTGCGGCAGGGGTGTCGAGGCGGGGCCGATGGCGGAATGGGACGCGGAGGAGCCAGACGATCTGCTGGCGGCATTGGAGGACGTGGAGGAGATCGCGTTCTGATGGCACCGGTCAGGTGGCTCGACCCGCCGGATGTGAGGCCGAGCGATGAGCTGCGCCACGCCGTGGGCGGACACCCGCTGGTGGCCGAGATATTGGTCAGGCGCGGATTCGATACCCCAGAATCCGCCCGCGCGTTCCTGGACCCGGACGCATATACCCCTACTCCGCCGATCGCGCTGCCCGGAGTGGAAGAGGCCGCCGAGAGGTTATGGGATGCGATCGAGAGCAGACGACGTATCTTGATCTGGGGCGATTTCGACGTCGACGGCCAGACGGCAACCGCACTGCTCGTGGAAGGGATCGAGGGCCTGGGCGGCGAGGCCGAGTATGTGATCCCGCACCGAATGCGCGAATCCCACGGCATCCGCATCGAGTCGCTGCGCCACGCGCTGGAACGCTTCCCGGCTGATGTGCTGGTGACCTGCGATACCGGCATAAGTGAGCATCAGGCACTGGAGGAGGCTGTCCGACTGGGATTGACCGTTGTGGTGACGGATCACCACGAGTTGCCCACGGTGTTGCCACCGGCCCACGCACTGGTCAACCCGCATTTTCTGCCGGACGGGCATCCCCTGGAGGGGCTGCCTGGGG
>JALXEW010000147.1 GCA_027069285.1 Ardenticatenia bacterium
CCCCTGGGATAGCAGGTCGCGCAATGCAAACTCGGTGGTGCTGTAGTTGAAAAGCTCGAACGCTATCAGCGCCCCCAGCATTATCAGCCCGATCACCACGCCCCGATTGAGCCGAACCCGGCGTAGCAATGTGAGTGGAAATGCATTTGTCCGCAACATATCGCACCCCCCGCGCTATAGAACAAATGTTCTATGCTTTGCTCACATTGTACGCCTCTTTTGCCGCCTTGTCAAGCGATTGGCCGACGTATCCCGGCGTTTCCACTGCCGTTATCGCTTGCTGGCCGTCAGGTCGACGTATTCCTCCAGCACCAGGTCGTCTTGTCCCACTCCGAGTATGTTCAGCATATCGGCGATCATGTGGGCCTTCTCCTCCGCGTCTTTGCGAGACCATGTGCGGCTCTTGATCTCCAGGAAAAGCCCACCGATAGGCGGCTCGGTCACCCGGTCAACGTTGACGTAGAAGCGCTTGCCTTTATAGTCTATGTGCCATCGCAGGCGCTCCTTGTTGACTTCCAGCTCCTGGCGTGGCTGGAAGTACTCCCGGTAGAAGCGGAGTGGGCGATCCGCAGGGGCGATGAATCTGGAACGTGAGAGCAGCACGGCGTGCTCGAACTCGTGCTTTTTGCCCGGCTCGGTATAGGTCAACCGCGTGCGGACGCCGGTCACCTGGCCGTTTTCCACTCTATCGTCCTCGCGATAGCGCAACCGCTCGCCGTCGAAGATGAAGTAGGTATCGTACTGGCGGTAATGAACCGAGCGCACGATGTTCACATCCGGGTGCTCCAGGAGCAGGTTCACCTTCTCGATCGAATCGATCCTGGCCTTGACCTGCACCTCGAAGCTTTCCTCCTGGGCCACGCCGCCCACGCTGATCAGCTTGCTCAGCACGTTGCCCTCACGTTCGATCAGGAAGGCGTCAATTCGGCGTGCGATCTCAGAGGCGCGTTCCCGCAGCACGTCCTCGTTCAGTGTGAGCAGGGCACCATCCCGCATCAGCCACTTCCCGTTGACCATGACGTGGCGTACGTCGCTGCTCTTTGCTGCGTAGACCAGCTCGGCGTAGATGGCGTTGGGGTCCTGGCGGAAGTGCGGCCAGTTATGCACCCCGTTCAGGTCGATCACGGCGATGTCCGCTCGCTTGCCGATCTCCAGCGAGCCGATCATGTGATCCAGGTGCACCGCCCTTGCGCCCATGATGGTCGCCATCGCGAATGCCTGTCTGGCCGGGAGCACTGTGGGGTTATAGGTGGCGCCTTTTGCCAGTATTGCCGCGATGTGCATTTCCTGGAACATGTCCAGGTCGTTGTTACTGGCCGGGCCATCCGTCCCGATCCCGACGTTGACGCCGACCTCCAGCATATCCGCCACCGGCGCGATGCCGCTTGCCAGTTTCAGGTTGCTGGTGGGGCAGTGAGCTACCCCTGTGCCGTGGTGCTGCAAGGTATATATCTCGCCCTGATCCAGATGTACGCAGTGGGCGGCGATTGTCTTGGCGTCCAGGACGTGCTGCTTTTTGACCCAGGGGACTACCGGCATCCCGCGTTCGCTGCGGCAGGTTTCGACTTCCTGGCGTGTCTCGGCGATGTGTATTTGCAACGGCACGTCGAATTCCTGCGCCAGCTCGACGCAGGCCCTCAGCATCTCATCCGTGGATGTATACGGGGCGTGCGGTGCCACGGAGGGCACTATCAGCGGATGGTCGCGCCATTTTTCGATGAAATCCCTGGCGTAGGCCAGGCTTTCGTCGTATGATGCGGCGTCCGGCGAGGGGAATTTGAGTATCGTCTCGCCGCATATCGCCCGCATACCCGCATCCGCTGCCGCGCGGGCGACTTCTGCCTCGAAGTAGTACATATCGGTGAACGTGGTCACGCCGGAACGGATCATCTCGGCACAGGCAAGTTGCGTGCCCAGGTAGCAGAATTCCGGCGTCACGAATTCGTGTTCGGTGGGCATCATGTAGCCCATCAGCCACACGTCCAGTCGCCTATCGTTGGCGAGGCCCCGTAGCAGTGTCATGGGCGCGTGTGTGTGGGCGTTGATCAGGCCGGGTGTGATGGCCTGCCCATCGCATTGGTTGATCTCTTCGGCCCGGTATGCGGATTCCAGCTCCGATGCCGGCCCGACGGCTACTATCTTATCGCCTTTTACGGCGACGGCACCGTCTTCGATCACGCGGAACTCGGAGTCCATTGTGACCACGGTGCCGCCTGTAAGCAAAATATCGACGATTTCCTTCATAAAGTCTCTCCTGATTTTTCCGGGGGAGTATACCCGGCGTACGCCCCGGTGCAAAGGGGAGTTATGAGGGTATCAGGCTCAGGGCGGGTTATCGCGCCCGCCCTTACCCGGAAGCCATCGATCATGTCCAGAGGAGAGACTTACCCGTCTCCGGGTCAAAGAATTGCACTTTGGCCGTATCGAACTCCAGGTGTACGATGTCGTCCAGGCGAACCCGTTTCAACGGGTCGACCAGCAGGAAGACGCTATCCGGCCCGATGTGCACGTCGATCAGGTCATCGCGGCCCAAAGGCTCCACCGAGAAGACCGGCCCCTTATTCTCGCTGGTGCCGGATTCATCCATCTGGATGTCCTCCGGGCGTATGCCCATGATCACCTGTTCCAGGCCGCCCGCGAGTGCCTTCTCTGCCCGCTCGGACGGTACTTTGACGCGCAGGCCGCCCTCAGATTCGGCGAAGTAGTCCCCGTTTTCCCTCCTGATGGAGACTGTGAAGAAGTTCATAGGTGGGTTCCCGACGAATCCGGCTATGAAGAGCGTTTTCGGGCGGTCGTACAGGTCGTCTGGGGTATCGAAGGCCTGCAGTTTCCCCTCGTTGATCACGGCGATCCGGTCTGCCATTGTCATCGCCTCGACCTGATCGTGGGTGACGTAGATCGATGTGATTCCCAATTCGTGTTGCAGGCGCTTGATCTCGCCGCGCATTACCAGGCGCAGGCGGGCGTCCAGGTTGGAGAGTGGCTCGTCAAAGAGCAGCAGGTCAGGCTCTTTGACCAGCGCGCGACCGAGGGCCACGCGCTGCTGTTGGCCGCCGGAAAGCTCGCCCGGCTTGCGATCCAGCAGGTGGCCGATTCCCATCATATCCGCCACCCGCTTGACCCGTTCTGCCTGCATCATCTGCGACATCCCGGCCAGCTTGAGTGGGAACGCCATATTCTGGAACGCGGTCATATGTGGGTACAGGGCGTAGCTTTGGAACACCATGCCGACGTTGCGTTGCTGAGGTGGCACCTTGTTCATCAGCCTGCCGTCGAATAGTATCTCGCCCTCGGTAGGTTTATATATCCCCGCCACCATCAGCAATGTGGTTGTCTTTCCGCAGCCCGATGGCCCGAGGAAGGCCACGAATTCCCCAGATCGTATCTCCAGGTTAATGTGATCGACGGCGACGACCTGTCCGAATTTCTTCGTCAGATTCCGTAGCACAACTTCCATCAGGACGCTCCTTTGCTACCCCCTGCGAATATGCTCAGCAGGTACTCCTGGGCGAAGAAGAAGAAGAACAGAACCGGCACCATCTGGAAGAGGCCTATGGCGGCGATTGTGTTCCAGTTGACCGGTGCCGTGTCGCTTATCAGGCTGTTGAGGTAGACGGGTAAGTTAGCCGTCTTGGTGCCGATTGTGAACGTGGTTGGGATCAGGAACGCGCCCCAACCGGATATGAACGAGAATATGCCCAGTGCCATGAGGCCCGGTCTCAGCATCGGCATCAGGATTTGCTGCCATGTTTGGAAGTACGTGGCGCCGTCGACCAGGGCCGAGCGCTCAACGTCCCACGGGATGCTATCGAAGAATCCCTTCATCAACCAGACGCCAAGCGGCAGCTGGAACGAGACCATGACCAGTGCCACACCGCCCAGGGTGTTGAACCCGACCGCATCGCCCAGGACGGGAATGCTGCCCAGGAATTTTAGCACGTAAAATATCGGGATCAGCAACGTCACGGCAGGGAAGCCATGCAGCACCAGAGTCAGCGAAAGGAACGGTTTGCGTCCGGGGAAGTTCATCCTGGAAAGCGCGTACCCGGCCATGCTGGAGATCAGCACCACCGTGACCGTCATATAAAGCGCGATCAGGAAGGTATTCAGCAGGGTTGACCAGATGCCCAGGTCCATCACGGAGAGCTTGCTCACCACCGCGATCACGAAGGCCAGCACCGCCACGGTAAACGCGGCTCTGACGTTTTGCAGGGATTTTGTGAGCTTTGCCAGGGCGATCCCGAATCTCGATTCGGTGCCGGAAAGGAGCAGGTTTATCAAAGCCGCCAGTGATATGAGCAGGAAGGTGACGTGGGCAGCGTCTATGAACGATTGGCGACTGAGCGCCCACAGGTCAACCCCGGTGCCGATGTCCTCCCATAGGAATGCCCAGTTTCTCAGGGTGAAGCCGCCTATCGGCGTCAGGCCGCGAGTTTCCCTGGAAAACGATGCTATGATAAGCCAGCTATACCCCACAAAGACCGGCAGCAACGTTATCACCAGGAACAGGTATGGGAGCCATCTGCCGGGGTGGTACCACGGTGCCCTTACTACTTCTTCGTCCATTGCCGATCCCTCACAGAACCTCGATCTTCGGCTCTTCGACCAGCTCGTTGAAGCGGAAGTAGCGCATGTACACCACGGCCAGGATCACGCCGATGATCACCAGGAACACCGCCCAGGCCGATGCATAGCCCCATTGGGCATTGCCGAAGTAGTTTGCCAGCGCCCGCTTATAGGCCGTCAGCGCCCAGACCTCGGTGCGATAGAGGCCGGGGCCGCCATCGGTGAGTAGCCAGATCAGCTCGAACGAGGTCAGCAGCGATAGCGACTGGTACGTCACCACAAAGAGCAATGGCCACCGCAATTCCGGCAGGATCACGTACCTGATGCGCTGTAAGATCGATGCGCCGTCCACCAGGGCGGCTCGCATAAGCTCCTTTGGGATTGATTCGATGGCCGAGGTGAAGATTATCATCCCAAATGAGGCGCCGATGAAGCCATTGCTCAGGATCACGAAGAGCCACGGGTTGCCCTGTGCCGAGAGCCAGTTCACTCCTTCGAACCCGAAAGGCGCCAGGAACTGGTTGAGGATGCCAAATGGTGGCCCGGCTGCTATTCGCTTCCACATCATAATGTAGACCACTGATGGGGTCAGCCGTGGCAGCATCCAGATCGTGCGGAAGAAGATCCCGGCCCGACGCTCGATATGCGTGGTGACAAGCGAGATGATCAGCGCCAGCCCGACGTTGAAGAACGTCAGGGTCATCACCACGTAGAATACCGTGTTTTGGAATATCTTGCCCACGAATCGGTCGTTCAGGATCGTTTTGAAGTTCTGCAGCCCTATGAAGTCGGGATTGCTGAAGTTGGCCGAGGACTGATTGGTCATGCTGATGTAGAAGAGGATCAGGGCCGGGATGAAGAAGAAGAGGATTACCAGGATGGCGCTGGGCAGCATGAAGGCGTAAGGCGTCCAGGTGAGCTTCCTCGGTTTTGGCTCGCGGGCGACCTCTGCGGGGATGGCTACGGCTTCTTGTGCTTTCTGTATCGTTGCCATTTGGTGTCGCCTTCTCCGGGGAATATCAAACGGCCCTCCCCCCGCGTGGCAGAGGGAGGGCCTTTCGGCTCGCGTTATCACCTGATGGTGATGTTCTCACCCAACTCGTTCTGGAGCCGCTCTACCACGAAGTCAACCGCCTCCTCCGGGGTCAGGTCGCCGACCTCGACGGCCTGGATGCCCTCGTAGTAGGCGTTGCTCCAGGCGGTGAAGTACGGGCTATTGGGCAGGAAGGTGGTGTAATCCAGCATGTACAGCACGCTGGAGAGGAACTCGTTCTCGGTGTAAGGCTCGTAATCGGCCTGGCTGTAGAGGATGCCGATGTGAGCGCTCTCCACCGCGTGGAGCGTGTTGACCTCCGGCGTGGTGACTGCGGCCAGCAGGCGCATTGCCAGGTCGGGGTGCTCGCAGCCGCTGCTG
>JALXEW010000148.1 GCA_027069285.1 Ardenticatenia bacterium
AATGCTTCAAAATCCAGGGGCAGACCGCCGCCGCTGCCACCGGGGCCGACGGGATTGGCGGCGCTGGTGGAGGTAGGCGTTGGGGTGAAAGTCGGCGTCGAGCTGGGGGTAGGCGTCCATGTGTAGAGGGTGGCAAGTGCGGCTGCCGTCCCGGTGGCAAGTTGATCGAGATCGGTGATCAGGGTCGGCGGCGGCTCTACTACCCCACAGGCCGCCAATGTGATGGCAAACGGTATGACAAGAGCCGTCCACTTTGGTACGCGCGATTGCCTTTCCATGAGGCCCTCTCCTGATAGCACGGTCGCCTTGTGGGATGATAACAGGCTGTATGGCCGCGCGACAAATTACGGGTTCCTCAGTCCGAAAGCCCCCACCACGCCTGCAAGGGCAAAGGCCAGGCTCACGCCGAAAAGGGCCGGGTAGTCTGTCACGGATAGCAGGGCACCACCTAACATCGGGGCCACGGCGGAGATCGCGCTGAGTGTGTTGGTGAGGCCAATGTAGGCCGTCCGGCGTCCGGCGGTGTATGCATCCATCAGCCAGTTGAGGTAGCCTATCATAAAGCCCGCAACCGAGCCTATCATCAAAACATAGGCTACCAGGCTGAGGTTAACCGGCAAGATGCCAAGCGATACCCCTAAACCCCATGCCTGACCGGCTGCAGTCGCCAGGGTCATAACTATGATCACGGCTTTGGCCCCGGCTTTGTCGTAAATCCGATCCATTCCGATCGCGGCCAGCACTCTGGTCACGGCACCCGCAAGGAGCGAGAGGCCAATGGCGGTCTCATCCTCAAATCCGGCGTACTCCATTGTGAAGCCTATCAGGAACGGCAGGCTCATGTAGCTCATGTCGGTTGCCAATCTGGTGCCCAGGAAGCGCCTGTAGGCTGTATCTTCCCTCAGCAGCCTGCCGATGTACGCCAGGTAGTTGCCGGTTGGCCGATCCGGAGGGTCATCGCGCTTTGGCGGTGGCTCGTGAACTGCGCCGAGTAACCCGGCTTCCAGCAGTGTGAGCACCCCGGCAATCAGGAACAGGACTCCATAGTTGCGCGGGAAGTCAGGCCCGGCAGGCCCCAGTATGTAGTTGCTGACCGGGGCGGCGATCAACATGCCCACGGCCCACGTCACCTGCCCAAAGCTGAAGAGTTTCCCCCTGTGCTTTTGGGTGAGCGCCCTGCCAACTATGTCGAACCAGGCTAATGAGGATATGCCGTTGCCTGTGGAGAAGGTGGCAACCCCTATCAGGAAGATGCCGACCAGCAGGTCGTGCCACTGTCTGCCCGGCGCGATGAATATCAGTAACGCGACGCTTATCAACGCCAGCCTGCCGATCACCAGCGGCCAAAGCATCCAGGGTTTCTTCCTGGCGGCACGCGCAACCGGCCCTGCCGTGAATAGCTGCGGCAAAGTCCAGCCCAACGGGAAGATCAGGCCGGAAATCCCAACCAGTATCTCCGAGCCACTCATGAGGTCTACGAAGGCAGGCAGGATGGTGGTAAAATCCATCAGCGAGATGCCAATGTCATAGGTGGCATAGTCGGCAAAGAAAAGCGCCATGTTCCGGCGATATACCGACGTCCCGGTGCCGTATGTCTCTGGGGTCTGGGCGGCCATGCTACCTCCACGCGATCGTGTCATGCTGCTATAGATACCATCCCGCACCGGGCGCCGCAATCCCGATCCCGTCGACCGTTGATGTGCCATTACCGGCGGGGTTTGTTATCATTGTGGCCATGCGTTGTAAGTCCCGCTCAGGAGGCGTTCCATGAGTAAATCCGGCGAATCTCTCACTTTCCAGGAGATGGTGCTGCGCCTGCACCGGTTCTGGGCAAGCCAGGGCGCCCTGATCTGGAGGCCGTATAACGTCCAGGTGGGCGCCGGAACCGGTAACCCGGCTACGTTGCTGCGCGTGCTGGGACCGGAGCCGTGGCGGGTGGCCTACCTGGAACCCAGTATCCGCCCGGATGATGGTCGCTACGGCGAAAATCCCAACCGGATGCAGATGCACTACCAGTACCAGGTTATCCTCAAGCCCGATCCCGGCAACCCGCAGGAGTTGTACCTGGCCTCGCTGGAGGCTATCGGCCTGGACCTGCGACACCATGATGTGCGTTTCGTGGAGGATAACTGGAAAAGCCCGGCTCTGGGGGCATGGGGCCTGGGATGGGAGGTCTGGCTGGATGGACAGGAGATCACTCAGTTCACTTATTTCCAGCAGGCCGGCGGGCTGAAGTTGGAGCCGGTCAGCGTGGAGCTGACGTACGGCCTGGAACGGATTTTAATGGCCATCCAGGGCGTGGACTCGGTGTGGGAATTGGAGTGGATGCCGGGGATCACTTACGGCGAGTTGCATCTCCAAAGTGAGATCGAGCACTGTCGCTATTATTTCGATGTGGCAGATGTGAAGGCCGTCAAGCAGGTCTACGATATTTATGAGTCAGAATCCAGGCGGGCGCTGGAACAGGGCCTGGTGATCCCGGCATATGACTATGTTCTGAAGTGCTCACACCTTTTTAATGTGCTGGATACACGCGGCGCCATCGGGGTCACGGAGCGGGCGGCCTATTTTGGGAGGATGGCGGCGATGACGCGCGATGTCGCGAAGGCTTATGTGGCGCAGCGCGAGGAGTTAGGCCATCCGTTCAAGAAGATGCGCTCATGGCAGGTAAAGCTGCCGGAGCCTCTGTTCGAGGAGTACGATTCCCCGCCAACCGAGCCGGCTGATGTGCTCCTGGAGGTGGGAACTGAGGAGATTCCGGCCCGCTATCTGGATTCGGCGCTGGATCAGCTGGCAAAATCGGCGCCTGAGTTGTTCGATGAGTACCGCCTGGATTGTGAGTCTATCAGGGTGATGGGAACGCCCCGCAGGCTGGTGTTGCTGGCAACGGGCGTGGCCCCGCGCCAACGCGATGTGGAGCACGAGGTCAAGGGGCCACCGGTGGAGCGGGCATTCGATCCGGACGGGAAGCCCACTAAGGCCGCACTGGGCTTCGCCCGCAGTAAGGGTGTGCCGGTGGAGGCACTGGAGCGACGTGAGATGGACGGCGGTCATTACGTCGTCGCAAGGGTGCGCCAGGAGGGTAAGCCGACTCCGGATGTTCTGGCCGAGCTTTTCCCCCGTTTGATCGGCTCGATCCATTTCGACGAGTCTATGCGATGGAATTCCGGGGGCGTCGCTTTCTCCCGTCCGATCAGGTGGCTGGTCGCGCTGTTCGGCGGGCGCTTGATCCCGTTTTCGTATGCAAATGCCCACTCCGGCAGGATAACCCGTGGGGTGCGCGTGATAGGGTCGGATGCGATCCGGGTATCCGATCCCGATTCATACCTGGCGGCGATGCAGACCGAGGGGATCATACTTGATCGGGCCGAACGCCGGGCAGAGGTGGAACGCCAGGCCAGGACGCTGGCCGAGGAGGTCGGCGGGGTGATCCCGGACGATCCAGACCTGGTCGCCGAGGTGGCGAATCTGGTGGAACGCCCAAAGGCGCTGAGAGGCCGCTTTGAGGAAAGGTATCTGAGTCTGCCACGCGATGTGCTGATAGCGGTGATGCGCAAGCATCAGCGGTACTTCCCGGTGCTGGATTCTGAGGGGAATCTGATGCCTTATTTCATCACCGTGCGCAATGGAGATGATGTCGGCCTCGATCTGGTACGGGAAGGCAATGAGCATGTGATCCGGGCACGATTCGCCGATGCCGAGTTTTTCGTCACGGAGGACCTTAAGAGGCCGCTGGAGGAATACCTGCCCCGCCTGGCGACTCTGACTTTCCAGGAGAAGCTCGGCTCGATGCTGGATAAGGCCCACCGGATCGAGAAGTTGACTCCGGTGATGGCCGAGGCGCTGGGCTTGAACCGGGAGGAAATCGGGTATGCGCTCCGTGCCGCGCATCTGGCAAAGGCAGATCTGGCAACCCAGATGGTGATCGAGATGACGTCGCTACAGGGGATCATGGGACGGGAGTACGCGCTCAGGCAGGGCGAGCCGGAGGCCGTGGCGGTGGCGATCTTCGAGCATTATCTGCCGCGCTTTGCGGGTGATGCGTTGCCGCAAACCGGGCCGGGTATAACCCTGGCGCTTTTGGACCGATTGGATAGTCTGATCGGGCTTTTCGCCATCGGCCTGATCCCAACCGGCGCTAAAGACCCATTCGCGTTGCGGCGGGCGGCTTTGGGGGTGGTGCAGATATTGTTGGGGCACGGGATCGATCTGGATTTACGACAGGTGCTGAGTCATGTGGCCGAGGAGCAACCGGTGCCGGTTTCGGATGAGGCCCGCGCGGATGTGATCGAGTTCGTCGCAGGCCGTTTGAAGGCCATGCTGCTGGACGAGGGACATGCATACGACGCGGTTGATGCTGTTCTGGCCGCCCAGGGCCATAATCCCCACCGGGCCAGGCTGGGAGTGGAGCAGCTGGAGGGATGGGTGCGCCGCGATGATTGGCAGACGCTCCTGGATGCTTACGCCCGGTGCGCCAGGATAATTCGCGATCAGCCCCGCTATGACTTCAACCCGGATGGCCTGGTCGAGGAGGCTTCGAGGGAGTTATATGAGGCTTACCGCGAGGCGGCGAATGCCTTCACGCCGGAAGATAACGTGGACGGTTTCCTGCGGGCATTCGAGCCGATGGTGAAACCTATCACGCGCTTTTTCGATGACGTGCTGGTGATGGCCGAGGATGAGAAGCTCCGGCATAACCGATTGGCGCTGTTGCAACGCATAGTCGAGTTGGCCGATGGGATCGCCGATCTGAGCCGGATGGAGGGGTTCTAGTGACGATCGGGCCGACTTTCACTCTTTGCAATTTGTGAGGGTTGTGTTATATTACGTGCCGGATAGAAAGAGCCGGGGATGTTCCGTACCCCGGCCATTCTTATCTATTTCTATACACGGGATCGCATCCCCACAAGCGATCTCGTCTTCTGTTTCCATCGCGTTGCCATTTGGGAGAGTGGGAATGGGCGAGGATCGGGTCGAATATATAACCGCCGAAGGCCTGGAGAAGTTGAAGGCCCAGCTTGAGTACCTGCGCGAGGTCAAGCGCATGGAGATCGCCGAGAGACTTCACCGGGCACTCGAGGAAGGCGGAGACCTGGTTGAGAATGCCGAATACGAGGACGCCAAGAACGAGCAGGCTTTCGTCGAAGGCGAGATCCGACATCTGGAAAACTTTCTCAGCCGGGCACAGGTGATAAGCACCGAGGGGCCAAAGGACATCGTGCGAATGGGGGCGCATGTCACCGTCCAGGAGAAGAAGGGCGATACTTACCTGGAACCTGAGACTTTTTACCTGGTCGGTGTGCCGGAGGTCAATCCCTCGGAGGGCAAGATCTCGTATAAAAGCCCGCTGGGAAAGGCTCTGCTGGGCCATAGGGTGGGGGACGAGGTGGTGGTGGATGCCCCCGCCGGAAAGCTGGTCTTCGTTATCAGGAAGATCGAGTATAAAGACTGAAGACCATAGTCCGAATCAGGGTTCATAAGGGGTTGTTGGGGCCGTTGGTGGCAGCCACGGCCCTTAGAATATGGTTGTTGGCCACCGGGTCGGTGACCTTCAACGCCGACGAGGCCGTAGTGGCACTGATGGCCCGCCATATACTCCGGGGCGAAACGCCGGCGTTCTTCTACGGCCAGTCGTATATGGGCAGCCTGGACGCTTATCTGGTGGCCGGGGGCTTTGCGCTGCTCGGCGAAAGTGTGACGACCGTGCGCGTGGTGCAGTCACTGTTGTTCGCGCTGATCATGGTTGTCACTTATGCGCTGGCGTTGAGGCTCGCCGATCCGATAGGGGCTTCTGCCGCCGCCTGGCTGATGGCGGTGCCGCCGGTGGTGGTCAGCCTGTACACTACGGCCACTCTGGGCGGCTATAACGAGGTGCTGTTGCTGGGCACGCTCTGTCTGCTTTTGGGCCATTATGTGGCCCACGAGCACCGGGATAGGTTGTGGATGTGGGCCACATAAT
>JALXEW010000149.1 GCA_027069285.1 Ardenticatenia bacterium
GTATGCCCCGTTCCAGGCGCCGATCCCGATCAGCAGCTCATCGTCCGGGGCGTAGAGCCGGGTCAGGGCCGAGCTTTCAAACAGGCCGGAGTCCCGATTCGGCACCTCATCCCAGGTCAGGCCCCCGTCGTCGGAGCGCAGAACGTGATCGCAGCAGGGCACATAGGCCGGCCCGCCACTTGCGAATCCGGGCGGGAGGGCAACGTGAATCGGGCATCCCTCCGTCGCCGGCAGCACTTCCGACCAGGTAGCCCCGCCATCGCCTGAACGCCAAAGCCCATTGCCAATGGCGAATATGATCCGGTCATCAGGGTAGCCCGGCGAGTAGATCACGTCCGATGCACCCCGGAGCCATTCCCACGTTGCCCCCAGGTCACGTGATCGGTATGCGCTCGCATCGGCAAGCACGGCGGCTAACTCGCCGTCCGGTGCGAAGGTGAGCCTGAGCACTTCATACTCATCCGGCAGGACGCCGCGCAGCCACTCCCACGAGTCCCCACCGTCGAACGAGC
The DNA here is from genome assembly GCA_027069285.1 of Ardenticatenia bacterium. Lineage (GTDB taxonomy): Bacteria > Chloroflexota > Anaerolineae > Aggregatilineales > JALXEW01 > JALXEW01. The sequence goes on from JALXEW010000149.1 coordinate 513, forward strand.
GGAGGATGCCCCCGTCATTGCCACCCGCAACTACTACAGGCCGCGTTGGGTGCACGGCAATCGCGTTCGCGCCCAGGCGTGGCATTTCGTCACCTTCCAGGATGGCCCCGACCGGCAGATCGAGCCATTGTGATGGTTGCGGGGCAGGCGCGAAATTCCCGGATAGCCCGACCGTGGCCAAACCCAGGATTAGCAGGGCGATCAGGGCCGCCGCATATCGGGATCTCATCACATCTCCCCCATCGCCTCGCCGACCGTGTGACATTGGGAATCGGCCCTGGCGGCAAGGGTCTGCTGGTACCGCAATACCTTGCCGATGACCTCGTTGGGACTCCTGGCCAGGCCCAGCCGGCATATTTCGGCCACCTCGTCAAAGCGCCCGGTGCGCCTGAGCAGATCGGCGATGATGGCCTCCTCGGTACCGATATCGTTCGCGAATCTCCCGCCGGACTCGTACAGGCGGCGGAAGAACTCAAGCGCACGCTCACGACATCTCGTCGCGGCGCCATCCGCCCCGGCATCATCACATGCCCAGGCCGCCCGTAACGCCGCCCACCCGGCCCCGACCGGGTCGTTTGCCGCCTCGGAGATCATCGAGTGGCAGAGGAATCTGTTCGCAAGCTCCGGGTAGCCCTCATCCTCAAGCTGCCGCCCGTACCTCTCCAGGCCGACTACCTGCGCAGCCACCGCAGCAGGACCTTCCGACAGATTCGGGGCGCAGTAGCCGCACGTGGGGCATCGGTGCATCCAATAGGGAAGGGTGGAACGCATCAGCTCCGACGGCCTGGTATCCAGGTCAGGAGGGCCGAGTACAACGGTGGAGCCGATTATCGGATACACCCCCGTAGTGCCGCATACCACGCAAGTCTCCTCACGGGTCAATACTGTGGTCATATCATCCTCCCGGCATCACCCGCTCACGTCACTCATACCGTAGCGCATCGATCGGGTCCAGGCGGGCGGCACGCCCGGCAGGGTATATCCCGAAGAAGACGCCGATCATGGCCGATACCCCGGTTGCGAGCGCGATGGCATCCCCGGTCACCACGAGTTGCAGGTCTGGGATCAGGTGCGACGCCAACGCCGCCCCGCCCACCCCCAACGCCGCCTCCCGTCGCCACTGGCACGGGTACAGCCACT
>JALXEW010000150.1 GCA_027069285.1 Ardenticatenia bacterium
GTGCTGCGTCGCCTTCTGGACGACATACTGGGCCTCAAAAAGCTCAAGGCGATGGAGATACCCATAGACCGTGCCGAGCTTGAGGCCGAGCTGGCCGGGTTGCCGGAGTTGACCTTTGGCGAGGTGGTGCGGGTGATCATGGAGCAGAACGCCCGCCACTACGGCAAGCCCCGCTGGGGCCTCAAGACGCCGGGAAATGAACTCTTCGCCGATGCCATCTTCGCCGCCTATCCGGATGCGCTGATGGTGCAGCTTGTGCGCGACCCACGGGACGTCCTGGTCTCAGCTCGCAGTCGCGGATGGTCACCCAGCGCCGTCCGGAATATGATCCGATGGAACCGCTCGACATTTTGCGCCATCAGAAATTCGGCCAGGTATCCGGATTCGTACCTGGTGGTCCGGTTCGAGGATTTGGTGGAAAGGCCGGAGGCAACGGTAAGGGAAGTCTGCCGGTTCCTGGGCCTGGAATTCACTCCCAGGATGCTGGAATCGCCCGATCAGCCCGGCTGGAGCGGGCATAACTCGCTCTTTTCGGATGTATCCACGCGCGGGATCAGCCGCTCCCCGATAGGGCGCCACGTGAAGCACCTGCCGCCACATGATGTGGCGATATGCAACATGATGTGCGCCGGGTATATGCGTCTATATGGCTACAAACTTGATACCGTGCCGATAAGCCCCGCAGACCGCGCCCGTGCCCTGGCGCAGATCGCCATCGAGTGGCCGTTCTGGAAGCTACGTCGGATCGTGCGTGCGGCGGCGATATGGGCCGGGCTGCACGACCCACTCCGCTGGGTGGAGAGGCAGCGGGCTCCACCCCGTATTCGTGAGGCCAGCCGGAAGCTCTATAGCATCCGGCGCGAGCCGGGAGATGGCGCCTGAGTTGACGGTGCGATATATCTCGAAGAACGGGGCGCCGTCGGGAGCGTGCACTACCTCTACCGAGTAGGCGATCTCATCATGTTGCGCCAAAATCGCCAGGAAGGCCTCGCGGCGCGGGAAGACCGTCCGATCCGGCGCGTGCAGCACGAATAACGCCTCCTGCATCGCCAGGAAACGCTCGACGCGCGCCTCGAACCCCGGATCGGGTTCCCAGTCATATCCGAATATCTCCGCCACCTGCACCCGCCCGACCGTCAGGAACTCGACCGCCGGCCCGACTCCCCAGTCCAACGCGGCAACCGGCGGCCTGCTCTCCATGCCGTCCAGACGGGCGGCCAGCGTGTAGATAGCGCTGCTGAAGCTCAGCCTCCCGCCGGTTTGGGCCAGGGCCTGATGGTACCCGGCGACGTTGAGCAGATTCCACGCAACCAGTATGGCGATCAATGCCGTGCGGGCCGCACCCCACGGAATCCCCCGTACCAGTCCGACTGCGATCACCAGCGCGAACCACGGCAGATGCAGGCCGAAATGCGTATGCCACAATGCCGAGACGGTGAAACAACTCTGCACCACCATCAGGGCGGTTGTGCCCAGCAACCAGGCGGTCGGGCGATCTCGCCGGTATATTGCGGCACCCAATCCCAGTGCAGCAGCCAGGAGGAAGGCCGGGGTCATCAATGGGTTCGAGTGCGTTGCGCCGAATCCCTCGGCCAGCGGGGTTCCGTCCAGGACGTCGCGTACCTCTCGCAGCCTGACCGAGAGATTGCCCACGAAGTCCGCGTTGTTCACCCCGTAGTACGAGGTGGAGAGATTGCCGGAAATCGAGGCCAATGTCCCGCCGCTCATCAGGTTGTAAACGATCAGGGGCGATAGCCCCATCAGGAAGGCCGCCACCGCGATTATGGCTTCTTTGCAATGCCCGGAGATCATCCCGGCAGGGCGCCAATGTCCGATTTGGCGCCGGATGTCGCCGGCGTGTACGACCACCCCCATGAATATCGCCGCCACCGCGAACCATAAAAACAGCAACTTGGCATAAAGCCCGAACCCTAGCAGGAATGCCCCCAGCGCCAGGTACCGGCTCGAACCGGTACGTCGCCATCTGACGCCGGCCCAGAACGCTCCGAGCGAGATCGGCAATGTGGCCGACGCGATCAGGACGCCCTGCCGAGTCCAGAACACATAGCTCGGCATCGTTGCCAGGAGTAGAGCGGCCCCCGCGCCGACCCATTTCCCCCATACCTCGCGCCCAACCGCGTAAACCAAAGCCAAAGTCGCCAAACCGACCGCCACAAAGCTCGCCCTTAACGCCTCGACGGTGATCCCCCCCAGTGCCAGGAACGGGATCGCGATGTAGACGGCCTGGGCGCCGATGTAATCCTGCACCATGATCGGGAATCTCCCGGCGATCCCGACCCCACGGAAGAGCGTCACCGGACGCCCGGTTAAGAGCTGCATGGCCTGCAACCCGGCTTCCTGAGCCTCGTCATGGTGCAGCCCCGGCAGGCGAAGCTGTAGTAGCGCTGCCGCTAAATAAAGCGCCAACGCCAGGATCAGGCAGATGGTGTGGAGATGCTTCATCATGGCCGGGATTATAACCCATTTGGGATAAACCGGATTTTTGGGAAAACCGCTTGACATAGAACTATTGTTCGTCTATAATGACACCGAGGACCGGAACAAATGTGCTTATGGGAAAGAGTAAAGGGAAGGGTAAAAGGACATGGAACCTCACTCGCTTTCCGAAAGACAGGTCGCGATATTGCAGTTTGTCAATAACTATATCTCCGAGAACGGCTACCCACCCACCGTCCGTGAGATCGGCCAGGCAGTCGGCATATCATCCACATCCGTGGTTAACTACAACCTCCGGCGCCTGGAGGAAAAAGGCCTCATTTCCAGATCACCTGCTATATCACGCGGAATCCGGCTTACCGATGAAGCACAGACATACGTCTCCACACACGGCGGGCTTTCCGGCGTTTTGCCGATCCCGCTTGCGGGTCGGATCGTAGCGGGTGAGCCGGTTCCCACTTATCCCTACACCGGCTCCGACGATGTGATCGAGATACCGCGCGATCTGGTGGGCGACGACGCCGGGCTTTTCGCATTGGAAGTAGTCGGCGATTCGATGATAGACGCCATGATAAACGACGGCGACATCGTGATCATGAAATCACAGCAGGTGGCCGAAGATGGGGACATGGTAGCCGTCTGGCTGACCGACCGGGAGGAAACCACCCTCAAGTACTTCTACCGCGAAGGCGACGTGATCCGATTGCAACCGGCCAACCCGTACATGGAGCCGATCTATGTAGACCCCGCAAACGTCACCATCCAGGGCAAAGTCATGGCGGTGTTGCGACGAGTCGGATAGCCTTCACCACGCGGTCGAGGCCGCCTTCAACACGCGGATGAAGTTGCCGCCCATGATCGCCTCGATGTCATCCGTCTCGTAGCCGTACCCGGCCAGGGCGTCGGCTATCTTGAGAAGGTCGGCCACCGTATCTATCCCCTCTGGCGCCGATTCGGCCCCGAATCCACCGTCCAGGTCGCTCCCAATTCCCACGTGGAGCGCGTCGCCGACCACCTGGCAGACATGATCTATCACCGCGACCACATCGGCCAGCCTGACGGCATCCTTGCCGTCGGATTTGCGCCACCCCTCCTTGAGGAACGGGTTATACAGCGCGATCCCCATCACCCCGTCGCGCTCCGCCAGCAACCGGATCATATCGTCGGAGAGATTCCTCTCGCCGGGCACGAAACGCCTGGGATTCGAGTGGCTTGCCACCACCGGGCCATCGTACCTCTCGATGGCCTGATAATAAGCTTCCTCTGCCAGGTGGCTCAGGTCTAAGATCATGCCGAGATCGGACATGGCATCCAGTAGCTCATAGCCCAACTCGGTCAACGGGCCGGGGTCCCACGTGCCGCCGGCATATCTGGTGGCCGTCCACGCCGGGGCGATCATGCGCAGTCCGTGCTCGAACCATAGCTCAACCTGGGGCGGCTCGACGATCGGGTCTGCCCCTTCCATCATCAGAACCAGGCCGATCTTATGCTCGGTGACGTCCCTTCCGGGTGCCCAGCTTTCCAGCACGGCATCCAACTCGGATGACGAGGTGATCAAGGTCAGCGGGGCTGCTTCCTCGACCAACCGCCGATAGAAATCCACCTGGCGCATCCCAAGCTCGAACGCCTCGGCAGCATCATGGTATACCAGCTTATCCCAATCCCCTTCCGAGTAGGCCGCCGGCGCGACAAAGATCGAGGTGAATATCACCCCCACACGGCCCAGGAGCCATTCCGGCAACCCCAACATACATAGGCCGCCGTGTTGCCGGGTTTCGGTTCCCTCTTCTCCGGCGCGGGTTGCCAGGGCGCTGATCTTAGGGTCTCGGCCCAGGCAGAGCGCGTTCCAGGATATGTCCTCATGTGCGTCTACTACTATCACGTCGCCTCTTCTTCCTTTGGGGGCAGCGCGATGGTGAATACGCTGCCGGTGCCGGGGCCATCGCTTTCGGCCCAGATGCGACCGCCATGTGCTTCCACCACCACCTTTGCTATTGATAGGCCGAGTCCCATGCCGCCGTGGCGCCTGGTCATGTGATCCTCCACCTGGAAGAAGCGGTCGAAGACCTTTTCCAGCAGGTGGGGCGGGATGCCGACCCCGTTATCCTGCACACTAACCCATACCTCACGCCCGTGGCGGGCGAGCGAGACGTCTATCCGACCGCCCTCAGGGGTGAACTTGATGGCGTTATTGAGCAGATTCGTGATCGCCATCGCCAATCTGGCCCGATCGGCCACTATCTTGCAAGGCTCGTCCGGCAGGTTAACGTTGATGGACTGTCCTTTGGCCGATGCCATAGACTCCACTTCCCTGACAAGCTCGGTCAGCAGTTCATCAAGGAGTAGCGGGGCCTTTTCCAGCTTCAGGTCGCCGGTTTGCAGGTAGCGGAGGTTGGTCATCTCCTCGATCAGGTTGCGGAGATGGAGGGCGCTATCGAGCACTATGGCCGCGTGCTCGCCGATCTCTCCTTCGGCCTCGTCTATCAGGAAGCTGGCGTACCCCAATATGACGCCCAGCGGGGTGCGTAGCTCATGTGACGCGACCGCTATAAAGTCGTTCTTGAGCTTATCGAGTTGGTCGAGTTCGTCGTAGGCACGCTGTAATGCCTCAACCAGTCGGGCGTTTTCGATCGCCACGGCGGCCTGAGCGGCCAGGATCGAGAGGCAATTGGTATCCTCCGGTGTCCACTTTCCCTCGATCTTGTTGACCGCTTCCAGCACGCCAATGGTACGGTCTTTAATGTTCATGGGGACGCCCAGAAGCGATCTGGTTTTGAACGAAAGGGTGCGGTCTACACCGGTGTAGTGCCTGGGGTCGTGGGACACGTCGTTGATGACTATTGGTCGTTTTTCGCGCAGGATCGTCCCGGCGATGCTGCCGTCCAGCGGCACCTGTAGCCCGGCCAGCTTTTCCTTTGGGACTCCGGTGGATGCGGCGAAGAATAGCTCGTTCGTGCGACGGTCTACCAGCAAAATAGAGGCGGCCTCCGCCCCGGTCAGCTCTGCCGCCGCGTCCATGATGAATCCCAGCAGTGGGTCGAGAGCCAGGGTGGAGTTCAGCACCAGGCTGACCTCTACCAGCCGATTGAGTGCGGCTACCTGAGCCTTGAGCTTTTCGACTTCCTCGTCGGCCATACCATCATTGTACGCCGAAGCGCCGGTTTGACAAATATATAGGCAGGTTTATAATGAAACAGGCGTTACCGTGGTACTATAGCCCCGATGTGGGCAATTGAGCATCTGTAGATTTCCGGGTAAAGAGTTTATACGAAGAGGAAGGTTTGGTAAGATGAGTGAGACGCAGCCTCGTGATTTTTCTCCTTCTGTACCGCCCCCGATTGACGAAGGCTATTGGTCAGCACTCCTATCCGACGGCGAATGGGCCGGAGACCGCGACGCCGATGGATACGTCGGACGAGGTGACGGCGATCTGTTCGAG
>JALXEW010000151.1 GCA_027069285.1 Ardenticatenia bacterium
ACAAAAAAGCGCCTGGAATTGAAACTCCAGGCTAAGGACGTGAGAAGCCCCACAGGGGCTACCTACGAGTCCCGCAGGGACTTCTCGGCAGTAGCCGGGCGCTTCAGCGCTCGGCGGACCGGCGTCCGCCGAACCAACCCGGTGGCCCTCAACGCCCGGTGTTGAAACACCGGGCCAGCAGACGCAAAGGCCCCACAGGGGCCGCAATCCAGTCCCGCAGGGACTTCTCGGCGGTAGCCGGGCGCTTCAGCGCTCGGCGAGCCTCCCGGCAAGGGCCTCCAGGCTAAGGACGCGAGAAGCCCCACAAGGGCTACCTGCGAGTCCAACAGGGACTTCTCGGCGGTAGCCGGACTTCTCGGCGGTAGCCGGGCGCTTCAGCGCTCGGCGAGCCTCCCGGCAAGGGCCGACAAAAAAGGGGCGCCTCCCGGCGCCCCAGAGACATCCGCGTCGTTGAACCTAGAACATACCGATGATCTTCCCGGTCTCCAGGTCAATATCTATGTCCATGAAGGCGGGATGCGTTGCCAGGCCGGGCATAGTGCTCATCTTGCCGATAAGCGGGTAGATGAAGCCCGCGCCCACGCTGGCCCTCACCTCGCGTACCGGCATAGTGAAGCCCTTCGGCGCGCCCTTGAGATCGGGATCATGGCTCAGGCTCAGGTGAGTCTTCGCCATGCAGATCGGCAAATTGCCGAACCCGGCCTTCTCGTAAGCCTCGATCTGGCGGTCGGCCAGCGGCTCGTAGACAACCTCGCCGGCGCCGTAGATTTCCTTAGCGATATGCTCGATCTTCTTCTTGATCGGCCAATCCAGCGGATAGAGGAACTGGAAGTTACTTGGCTGCTCGCACGCCTCGACGACGGCCTCGGCCAACTCCTTAGCGCCCTTGCCGCCCTCGGCCCAATGGGTGGTGCGGACCGCCGCGAATGCACCCTGCTCCTCGGCGTACTTGCGGATCATCTCCATTTCGGCCTCGGTATCCGTCTCGAAAGCGTTGACGGCCACTACGACCGGGATGCCGAAGCGGAGCGCATTCTTAATATGGGCGCCCAGATTGACCAGGCCCTTCTCCAGCAGCTCCAGATTTTCCCTGGTATATGCCTCATCCAGCGGGGCGCCGGGCTTGACCTTGGGGCCGCCGCCGTGCATCTTGAGCGCGCGGACGGTTGCCACCAGCACCACCGCATTGGGGATCAGGCCGGAATAGCGGCACTTTATATTGAAAAACTTCTCCATACCGATGTCGGCGCCGAAGCCGGACTCGGTCACCACATAATCGGCCAGCTTGAGCGCGATCTGATCGGCAATGATCGAGGAGTTGCCGTGCGCGATATTGGCAAAAGGCCCTGCGTGCACGAATGCCGGCTGACCCTCCAGCGTCTGCATCAAATTGGGCATGATCGTGTCCTTCATCAGGACGGTGACCGCGCCCGCAACGCCCAAATCCTCCAGGGTGACGGGCTTACCCTGCTTATTCAAACCGATCACGACACGGCCAACTCGCTCGCGCAGGTCGCGGAGGCTGGTAGTGAGTGCCAGGATCGCCATCAGCTCACTGGCGACCGTGATGTCGAACCCGGTCTTGCGCGGGAAGATCGGGCTTGGCGAGCCATCGCGGAGCTTATCGTCGTTGAGGCCGACCATGATCTCGCGCAGACTCCGGTCGCAGACATCGACCACGCGGTTCCACGTGATAGTTTCGGGATCGATGTCCAACCGGGTGACGCCACGGCGGGCCAGAGCCTCATCACTCTGGCGGCTTTCGTGGTACATACGGGTATCGATAGCCGCCGCCACCAGGTTATGTGCCACCCCGATAGCGTGGATGTCGCCGGTCAGGTGGAGGTTGAAGTCCTCCATCGGGATGATCTGGCTATATCCACCGCCTGCTGCACCGCCCTTAATATTAAAAGTCGGCCCCATACTGGGCTGGCGGATGCACGCCATGACGCTCTTGCCAAGCTCCGAGCCGAGCGCCTGCACCAGGCCAATAGTGGTGGTGGTTTTACCCTCGCCCAGAGGAGTAGGGGTGATGGCGGTCACGTCGATATACTTGCCCTGTGGACGGTCGGCGAAACGTTCGAGCACGTCCAGGTGGACCTTGGCCTTATACTTGCCGTAGAGGTCGAGATCATCCTCGGTAAGGCCAATAGACTCGGCGATCTCGACGATGGGCCTGATCTTTGCAGCCTGTGCGATCTCAATATCGCTGGGGATGCTCCTTGCCATGCTGGTCTCTCCCTTTGAACGAAACTTGGCCTGTCGAATCCAAAAAGCAGAACTAAGGCACGAAAAACGTGCCCCAAATACCAGTCGCCTGGTAAGAGTAAAGCGTATCCCTCATGGTCTGACAAGTGACGAGTTGCACAAAGCCACTTGACGTAGGTCAGTCCCCCTGCGCGACCCGCACCCGCATCAACCTAGTCATCGAAATATCGCCCGACGATTGGGCGCAGCTTATTGATAGTTGCCGGCGGGATGGCATCCCTACGAGTTATAATCGCCGTCGCCAGCGCGTCCTTACAGCCACACGTCCGCTCGTGGTGATCTCGCAGCTTCTCCACCGTCAACGCCACGGCCTTCTGTGCCACCTCGATATTAGCATTCAGCGTCCTTATCACCGCCTCGGCGGTGACCGGCTCCTCGGTTTCGTGCCACACGTCGTAATCGGTCACATGCGCTATGACGGCATAGCACATCTCTGCCTCGCGCGCCAGGAACGCCTCTGGCGAAGTGGTCATGCCGATAATATCCAGGCCGATCTGGCGGAAGAAATTACTTTCGGCCTTAGTGCTAAAGCGCGGCCCCTCCACCGTGACAAAGGCCCCGCCCTTATGCACCGTCGCCCCGGCCTCGACGCACGCCTGATACACCACCTCGGACAGATCGGGGCAGAACGGCTCGGCCACCGAGACATGAGCGGTCAGCCCATCGCCAAAGAACGTCCGATTGCGATCGTCCTTAGTATGGTCAAAGAGCTGATCCGGGATCACAATATGTCCGGGCGCGATGTCCTCACGCAGCGACCCACACGCGCTGACGCTGATCACATACTCAACGCCCATCATCTTCAGGGCCAGGATATTAGAGCGGTATGGGATCAAAGTAGGGATATGCACATGGCCCTTGCCGTGGCGGGGGATGAACGCGACCCGCTCACCGCGCAGAGTGCCGACCACCACAGCATCGCTAGGGGGGCCGAAGGGGGTACTGATCTCATACTCCTTCACATCAGAAAGCTCGGCCATCGCGTAAAGGCCGGAGCCTCCGATCACACCTATGCGGACTTTTTCCATAAGGCCATCTCCTGTGAGCGCACTGGTGACGGGTGTAGTGTATCGCAGGATCGCCCTGTGTCAAATGTCACAACCTTTGGCAACCGATAGCGTAGTATGATATGATTGCCGCCGATTGTGTCTGGAAACCGGAGGGAGGGGTACATGGTTGGGAACGAGCTCGCCATAAGCGTATCCGGTGCGAGCAAGAACTTCGGCCCCGTTCGCGCCGTGGACAACCTGAGCTTTGACGTACGCCGGGGCGAAGTATTCGCAATGCTAGGTCCAAACGGCGCCGGAAAGACCACAACCATCCGCATGATCCTGGACATACTCAAACCGGATTCCGGTGAGATCACCGTGCTGGGCCATCGGCCCGGAGGCGCTATACTGGACCGGATCGGCTATCTGCCGGAAGAACGGGGTCTATACCGCAACCAGAAGGTGGCCGAATGCCTGACCTACCTGGGCACACTCAAAGGCATGAGCGCATCAGACGCGAAAAAGAAAGCCATGCACTGGCTGGAGCGCGTCGAGCTGGAAGAAGTGGCCACCAAAAAAGTGAGCGAACTGAGCCGTGGTATGCAGCAAAAAGCCCAACTCATCGCCGCCATCATCCACAGCCCGGAGCTGTTGATAGTGGACGAACCCTTTTCCGGCCTCGATCCGGTCAACACCCAGCTGGTCAAAGACATACTCCACGAACTGAAATCCCAGGGCACCACAATCATTATGAGCACCCACATGATGCATCAAGTGGAAGCCATGAGCGACCGCCTGGTGATGCTCAATCACGGGCGTCGGGTGCTCTACGGAACAGTTGACGAGATCCGACGCAAATACGCCATTGGCGCAGTCGTAGTGGAAGGCGACGGGGACTGGTCGAAACTACCCGGCGTGGCCCGCGTCACACAGGATGAGAACGGGCGCGAATTCACACTGGTACTGGCCGACGGCACCACGCCAAAAGACCTGATGAAAGCCATCGCCGAAAGCCCGGAGCATCACATCCGCCGCTTTGAAGAAGCACTGCCCTCGCTGGACGAAATATTCATCAAAGTCGTCGAAGGCGACGCAGGCGAGCAAGAGGAGGCCGGCGGTGCGTAAGATATGGCTCATCGCCAAAAGAGAGTACACCTACAACTTCCGGCGGAAGAGCTACCTCTTCTCGGCCTTTGGAGTGCCGGTGGTCATCCTGATACTGGTCGGCGTCCTGATATTAATCATGCAACAGCAATTCACCGCCACCGGCACACTTGGCACAATAGGCTACGTGGACAAAGCCGGCGTCCTGGAGCCGGGAGTGGCATTACCGGACGAATACCTCGAATTCGAAAGCGAGGAAGAGGCAGCCAACGCCCTGGAATCCGGCACAATTGGCGCCTACTTCGTCATCCCCCGGTCATACTGGCGCAGCGGAATCGTCGAAGCATACGCATACGGGGACGTGCCGGAGGGGATACAAGACCAGCTCGAAAGCGTCCTCAGAGCCAACATAGCCGCCGCCATCAACTCACCCTACGTGGAAAGGCTACAAGAGCCATTAAACTTCATCTTCCGCACCATAGACGGCTCACGTTCGGTTGACCTTGATACCGCCATCGCCCTATTCATCGTACCGTACGTAATGGCATTTGCCGTCCTGATGGCGATCTCCATCACATCCACATTCCTGATGCAGGGCGTAATGGAAGACAAAGAAAACCGGGTCATCGAACTGATCGTCACATCGGTCTCACCGCTGGAGCTACTCTGGGGCAAAATGATCGGAATGGCCGCCCTGAGCCTGACCCAATTGCTGATCTGGTTGGGAGCGGCAGTGGCAGCCGTGGAACTGATCGGGCGTGGCGGGCACCCGGTGATAGCCCAGGCCCTAAGACTACCACCGGATTACGCCATCACCATGATAATCTTCTCACTGCTGGGATTCCTCCTTTACGCCTCGCTTATGATAGGGATCGGCGCCTCGATCCCGACCGATCAGGAAGCCAGGCAAATCGCCAGCCTGATCCTGATGCCCTTCGTGCTCCCGTTCTTCTTCATGATCCAGATCATGGGCGAACCGAGCGGGCCGATAGCACTGGCCCTGACCTTAGTGCCGTTCACATCACCGCTGACGATCGCCATGCGGTGGCCGCTGACCACGATCCCGCTATGGCAACTGCTCACCGGCATGGCACTGCTACTGGTGACAATGGCCATCATCATCTGGATCGGCGCCAGGATATTCCGCGCATCCATGCTGATGTACGGAAAGCGGCTTAACCTGCGAGAACTATGGCGTGCGATCCGGTACTCGACCGTCACGGGGTAGGGGAGGGGGAAATGGGCAAGTGGTTTAGAGTCTTCGAGCACGAATTCACAACCCAACTCAGGAGACCGGCATTCCTGATCCTGGGCCTGGGGTTGCCGGTCATACTGGCGCTGCTGGGAGTCGCCTACATGCACATCAGCCCGTCCATCACCGTCCCATCGCTCAACCTGATGGGCGACATGGGGCCAAAGACCGTGGGATACGTCGATCACACCGGCATATTTCCCCCGCCCGACCCCGAATCCCCATTCGGGACACTGGTCATCAGATACGAAAGCGAGGCCGAGGCACGG
>JALXEW010000152.1:0-1297 GCA_027069285.1 Ardenticatenia bacterium
GTCTTGAACCTAGTTGTCGGCCCAGGCGGCTCGGTCGGTGACGCACTGGTGACGCATCCGGATGTGCGCGTGATCAGCTTCACCGGCTCAACGGATGTGGGGCTGAACCTTTACGCGAAGGCGGCTAAACTGGGCAAAAAGGTCAGCCTGGAGATGGGCGGCAAAAACGCCATCATCGTCATGGACGACGCGAACTTTGACCTGGCAGTTGAGGCGATCCTGTGGAGCGCGTTCGGCACCACCGGCCAGCGTTGCACCGCCACCAGCCGCCTGATCGTCCAAAAAGGCATAAAGCCCAGGCTCACCGAGGCACTCGTCGAGCGGGCGAAAAAGCTCAAGCTGGGCAACGGCCTGGACGAATCGGTTGACGTCGGGCCGTTGGTCAACGCCCGTGCCCGCGAGACCGTACACTCCTACGTCGAGATCGGCAAGAAAGAAGGCGCCAGATTGCTTATCGGTGGCAAATATGCCGACATCTCCCCCGGATACTTCTACGAGATCACCATCTTCGATAACGTCACACCCGACATGCGCATCGCCCAGGAGGAAATATTCGGGCCGGTGTTGTCGATCATCGAGTTCGACACGTTGGAAGAAGCCATCGAGATCAACAACAACACCCGCTACGGCCTTTCCAGCAGCATCTTCACCGAGAACGTCAACATGGCATTCCAGGCGATCCGCGACCTGACAACGGGCATCGTCTATATCAACCACGGCACCATCGGCGCCGAAATACAGTTCCCGTTCGGCGGCACGCGCGGAACCGGCAACGGTATGCGCGAGGCCGGCCTGACCGCTTTGGACACATTCACCGAGTGGAAGTCGGTCTACGTTGACTACAGCGGTCGTCTCCAGCGTGCCCAGATAGATACCGACGAAATACTCGGCAAGGTAGAATAACAAATAAGCCATCGTTATTGTGCGTCTGAGAGCTTGCGTGTTAGAATCTTGTATCGTGGAATTGCGTGAGGCTCGTAAGGGCGGCTCACGGGCCGCCCTTGCGTGGTATACCGGGTTGTATTACCGAAAACCGCTAGGAGGCCTGTGATCTATGACTGATGATGCCTACAATAAGCTCAGCAACCCGGATGTCCCCGTTCCGGCGGAGCTGCGCGGTAACGTCCTGATAACCACCCTTGATAAGGTATACAACTGGGCCAGACGCTCCTCCATATGGCCGATGTTCTTCGGTTTGGCCTGCTGCGCCATCGAAATGATCTGCACTGCCGGCCCGCGATATGACCTGGCCAGATTCGGCATGGAAGTCATGCGGCCAAGCCCACGGCAGTGCGAC
>JALXEW010000152.1:1312-5870 GCA_027069285.1 Ardenticatenia bacterium
ATATCCGGCACGGTCACCAAAAAGATGATTGGTGCCATCGTCCGCCTTTACAACCAGATGGCCGAGCCGAAATACGTCCTGGCGATGGGAGCGTGTGCCTGTGGGGGTGGCCCCTTCAAAGAAGGCTATAACGTAGTCTCCGGCATAGATAAGTTCATCCCCGTGGACGTTTACGTTCCCGGCTGCCCCCCGACCCCGCAGGCGTTGCTCAACGGCCTGATCGCACTTCAAAAGAAAATAGATGGACAATCGCTGGCCGACCGCAGCTCTACTCCCTGGTATAGCAAGGGAGCAGGTGAAGCGGTCCCGGAGCCTATCCTCGGCCCGGACCTGATCGACCCGCGCCAGATCGACCTCATCGTCGAGGTAACGGGCAAAATGGCCGGGGATACCGAATCATCCGAGGAATAGGGGAGAGAGCGGATATGACAACCCCGTCAACAGAGGACAAGACGTTGGATACCGCTGCGCAAGTGCAACAGGAACTATCCGAGCGCTTCCCGGATGCGATCATGCCGGATACCCGTGAGGGTTACACCGGCTTCATAGTCAAACCGGAAAAGTTGCTGGAAGTGGCCCGGGCCGTCAAGGAAATGGGCTTTGACTACCTCTCTAACGCCGCCGCCGTTGACTACGTGGACGACGGCAAGTTGGAGATGGTTTACCATGTCTACAGCGTTCGGCACGAAGCCGGGCCGGTTGTCTTCAAAGCGCAGGTGCCGCGTGACGGCGAACCGACCCTCCCGTCACTGGTGAGCGTCTGGCCTGGGGCCGACTTCCAGGAGCGTGAGGCGTGGGACTTGATGGGAATCCGCTTTGAAGGCCACCCCAACCTCAAGCGCATCCTGCTCTGGGAGGGCTTCCACGGCCACCCGCTCCGCAAGGACTGGCATGAGCCGTATTACGAGGCCGATACCAAGCCCTTCAAGAGCCGCCACCCCAACGGCAAACGCTATCGCGCTGAGGAAGGTAACCCGTTCGGGCGAAACGTCCAATACCCACCTGGCTTCTCGCCGGACGATTGGACGCCGGAGGCCGATGCCGCGCTCTACGCCGGGATCGGCATCTCCCACCTGCCGGCGGACGGTGATGAGGACATCCGCACCGAGCGGATAGTGGTCAACATGGGGCCGCAGCACCCATCAACCCACGGCGTCTTCCGCATGATCGTCACGCTTAACGGCGAAACGGTCGAAGACCTGGAACCGGTGATGGGCTATCTCCACCGCAACCACGAGAAGATCGGCGAACGTAACACCTATCTCCAGAACATGCCCTATACCGACCGCCTGGACTACATCACCTCAATGTCCAATAACCTGGCCTATGCCATAACCGTCGAAAAGCTGATTGGGGCCGAGGTGCCGGAACGCGCGGAATGGCTGCGGGTTCTGATGGTGGAGCTGACCCGTATAGTCAACCACATCTGGGCGATCGGCTTCCTGCTCAACGACCTGGGCGCATTCTACACCCCGGCGCTTTACGCGATGAACGAGCGGGAACTGGTGCTGGATGTCTTCGAGGCGACGGCGGGCAGCCGCATGATGTGCAACTACATGCGATTCGGCGGCGTGGTTCGCGACCTGCCTGCCAGACTCCGCACGGTGAAAACCGTCGCCAACGAAGTATCGGAAAAGATCAGGGACTACGACATGATGGAGTTCCTGGAAAAACTGATCCGCGAACGGCTGCCGCGTGCGGTTGACGAACTTGACCGGTACCTGACCGGAAGCGAGATCGTGATCGAGAGACTCCAAGGCGTTGGCATCCTTCCGCCTGATATGGCGATTGCCTATAGTGCGTCTGGCCCGGTTCTGCGCGCAAGCGGCGTCCCATACGACGTGCGTCGGGCCGACGGCTATAGCATATACGACGAGCTGGATTGGGATGTGGCGGTGCGATATAACGGCGATGCCTATGACCGGTACCTGCTGCGCCTGGACGAGTGCCGCCAAAGCCTGCGGATTCTGGATCAGGTGCTGGATGGTCTGCGCGAGACCGAGGGACAACCGATATTCCAGGGCAAGCCGTCGGAAAAGATCAAGCCGCCGCCCGGCGAAGTCTACGGCAGGGCGGAGAACCCTAAGGGCGAGCTTGGCTTCTACATCGTCTCCAATGGCACTCCCAACCCGTGGCGCTATCACATCCGTGCCCCAAGCTTCATCAACCTGACGGCGCTTTCGGAAATGTGCAAAGGCCATAAAGTAGCCGACATAGTTGCCATCCTGGGTAGCATTGACATCGTGCTCGGTGAGGTGGATCGCTGATGTATGGACTGGGGATATTCAAGGGACTGGGCGTCACACTCAAGCACTTCATAAGGACGTACCTGGAGGACTTGCGGTGGCTTGGCCGCAGATATACCAACCCGGCTGCGTTCCCGGTGAGGCAAGGGGTTGAGGCTCGCGGCGCCTTCACCGTGCAGTACCCGGAAGAGAAATTGGCCGTGCCGGAACGCTTCCGCTTTGTGCCGTTCCTGCTCGTCAACGGCCCGGACGACCCGGAAAGGCCGGATATGATCCGGTGTACCGCCTGTGGGATCTGCGCCAAAAATTGCCCGCCGCAGTGCATCTGGATCAAACGGGATAAAGTAGACAACCCGGCAACCGGCAGGAAAGCCACGATCCCGGTCGAATTCTACATAGACATTGACCTCTGCATGAACTGTGGGATATGCGCCGAGGTCTGCCCCTTCGACGCCATCAAGATGGATCACTACTACGAACTTGCCAATTACGACCGATTCGCCAACCACATCCTCGACCTGGAGCGGCTTAAGAAACCCGCCAGCTACTGGGAGCAGATCGCCCCAACGCTTGCCGAGGAGGAGCGGAAAGCACGAGAGGCTAAAGCTGCCTCTAAGAAGAAAAAGTGAGGGGATAGCCCATGTTTGATGATTTTGTATCGTTCCGTAAGATGATAACCCCCACGATCATCCAGGTGCTCTTCTGGATCGGCGTCGCCGCCGTCGTTATATCCGGCTTTGGCGTGCTGATGAACGGAATAAGGGCTGGGGGGTTTTCGATAGTCGTCGCGCTCATCTCCGCGCCACTGACCGTGATCGTCGGGGTCCTCATCGTGAGGATTGGGTGCGAGCTACTGATCGTCATCTTCCAGATCAATAACACCCTGACCGAGATCAAGAACCTGCTGGAGCGCAAATAGGCCCGGAGGAGGGGTACCTAAGTAATACGGAAACATAAATGGCGCGTTGGTATAATTTCGTAAGCAGCAGCGACTCAATGAGGTGGTGATAAGCTGTGTTGATGTACCAACGTGATGCCGAAGTGCTGTTCCCGGCGCGGGTGATCGCACAACTGCGCGATCTTCGCGGATGGGAATGGCGTCGCCTGGTAGATAGAGTGCTGGAGGCAGGTGAATCGCATCCCGATACCCTGGCGTTCGGCCTGATGATGATCCGCATGGATGGGTGCATGACCTGCCATTCCGATAGCTACCGGGCAATGCAAGGCTGTTCCCTTTGCGCCCGTCAGAACGTGATGCGCTTCAAGGGGACGGATAAAGACATGGTGCGGGCGTGGGAAGAAGCTCGCACCGATATAATGTTGTGGCTGGAAACCGGCAAAGTGCCGGAGGACCTGCGATAACTTGCCCGCCGGGCGAGTCCTGGTGGGGATTGTGCGGTGAAAACATAACAAATGAATAACAATCAACTTCGCAATGCAGTACTGGATGCTCTGGGCAAAGTCATGGACCCAGAGCTTGGGAGGGATATAGTATCCCTCGGAATGGTGCAGGGATTGGATGTGCAGGACGGCGTAGTCAAATTCCGCCTTGTGCTGACCACGCCGGCCTGTCCACTTAAAGATACCATCAAAGAAAATGCCCGCCAGGCCGCGTTGAGCGTGGACGGAGTGCGTGAGGTGGAGGTGACGCTGGATAGCAAGGTGCCGTCGGATAAGCGTATCTCCACCGCCATCAAGCTGCCGATCCGCAACATAGTGGCCATAAGCAGTGGTAAGGGCGGGGTCGGGAAGAGCACCGTAGCGGTCAACCTGGCCGTGGCCCTGGCCCAAAGCGGCGCCAAAGTCGGACTGATGGATGCCGACGTGCTGGGGCCTAACATCCCCATGATGCTGGGCCTGAAGTTCGCCAAACCGCGCGTCGTCAAAGTGGATGGCAAAGATAAAATGGTGCCCTTCGAGGCGTACGGGCTTCAGGTGATGAGCATGGGGTTCCTGATCGCCGACGGGCAACCGTTGATCTGGCGCGGGCCGATGCTCCACGGAGTGATCCAGCAATTCTTCTCGGATGTGGCGTGGGATGAATTGGATTACATGGTGGTCGATCTGCCGCCCGGCACCGGGGATGCCCAACTGAGCCTGGCCCAATCGGTGCCGCTGACCGGCGTGATAATCGTGACACAGCCCCAGAACGTGGCACTTAACGACGCCGCCCGAAGCATCGGCATGTTCGAAAAGCTTAACGTGCCGATAGTCGGCGTGGTGGAGAATATGGCCGGGGAATTCTTCGGCGAAGGTGGCGGCGAGCGCCTGGCGCGGGGACATGGAGTGCCCTTCCTGGGACGCATCCCACT
>JALXEW010000153.1 GCA_027069285.1 Ardenticatenia bacterium
GGACTTTCACTTCCTGGTCTTGGCTCCGGGCCTGCAAGCGGCGTGGTTTTTTGTCGCGGCGCGCAGGTACTGGGAGCGATTCTTACCAATGGTGATCGACGACCTTGACCTGATCTCATATGTGCCGGAGCAAGCCTCGGTCGCGATCACAGTACTTGCGAGGCCGGACACCGCCGATTACATAAGAGCGCGCATTGCGAGACAGTTTCCAGATGCCAGGCTTGACCTGATCACGGCGGAGACGGTGGCTGAAGCTCAGGGCGTGTTGGAGTGGAGGGCGGCCACCGGTCGGCGATTTGGCTAATCCGGCAGCAGACCGTCCATTAACTTGACGATCATCTGCCGGCCCTCTACGTCCAGCTCAACCACCACATGTGGCACATCTGGGATCAGCACTTCCCCTTTGGGGCCGCCGCGCACCACGAACACATCATTAGCGCCGGTCTCCAGCACGTCCGTTACCCGGCCCAGGACATCCCCATCGGTGGTGATCACCTCGACGCCCAGCACCTGGAACAGGTAATACTCATCTTCTTCCAGTGGGGGGGCATCGCCAAGCGAGATCTGGACTAGATAACCCCGGTACTTCTCTGCGGAGGTCCTATCCGGCACCTCGGTCAACTTCAGCAGGAGCTTCCCCCGGTGCATCCTTGCCCCGGCCACGGTATACGGTGCCGGCGTTTCCCCTGGCAGGCCGAGGTATACCGTCTTAAGCGTCCCGATCCGTTCCGGGTACTCGGTCATCAGGCGCAGTAACAGTTCACCTCTGACCCCATGTGGGCGCAGCACCTCCCCTATAGTCAGATACCGGGGCAGCATTGGCGCCGGACGGTGATCGGACCGTGGCATAGCTCTGGAGCGTTTACCTTTTACAGTATCTCCAGTTGCACACGCTTACCGCGTTTGGCTGCGACCACGCGCAAGAGCGTTCGGATCGCGTTTGCCACCCTGCCGCCCTTGCCGATCACACGCCCCATATCCTCCGGCGCGACCCGGAGCTCGAGGATCACGGCAGTTTGTCCCTGAATCTCGTTGACTTCAACCTGGTCTGGGTTGTTGACCAACGACTTGGCAATGTACTCTACCAGCTCTTTCATGCGACTCCTCCGAATCCCGGAAGTAGGAAACAGCGGTTGAGATGCACGACGCTCTATCTGTGAGTCGCCTGGCGTCCCTCCCCTGCGGGGGAGGTTGAGGCCCCCTCCCCTGCTGCTCTTACTGAGCCCCACTTAAATTATTGCCGATGGGGTCGGTTTGCGCAAGTATCGTTTGCCTGAAAGTCACCCTTGAAGTACGATGCACGGGCAGGAGGTACATTACAGTGTGCGATGCCCTATCGGCGGCGGCGCGGAGCCTGTTGGGTTCGGGCCTGGAGATAGCGTGCGGAGACCGGCTCCTGCAGGGTGCCGACGTTGCCGAGTTTGACGTCATACTGGTAGTTATCGGCGCGGCGGCCCTGACCGCCCTCAGCCTGTTATTCCTCATCTACATCAGGCGGAGGGCCGCCCAGGAGATCCCGTCGACCCCATCGCCCTGGCCTGAGCTGGCCGCCATACGGATCGCATCCGGCAAAATGGCCGGCCAGGTGATCCCGTTGACATACGAGGGCCTGAGCATAGGCAGCCGTCGCTCCAACGACCTGGTGCTTAAAGGCGCCGGAGTTGCCGGAGAGCACGCCGTGATCCAGTACGTAGACGGCGCATTTGCCATCTACAACCTCCGGCCCGATGGTGAGGGGGTGGTGCTTAACGGCTACCCGATACTCTCGGCATACCTCCGGCACGGGGATATAATCCAGATAGGGCGCGTCAAATTACGATTTGAAGTCTTATAAAGGGCCAGGTTCATGGGTAGACTATCGGTTGGGGAAATGGCACTGGGCCGCTACAAAGTTGAGCGGCTGATCGGTCAGGGGGGCCTATCGGAAGTATACGCCGCCGCCGATACAGAATCCGGTGAGCGTGTGGCCCTCAAAGTGCTCAAACCGGAACTGGCCCGCTCCGACGCATTCATCTCCCTGCTCGGAGCGGAGGCCCAGGCGCTGGCCGATCTCCAACATGAGAACATCGTGCGTTTCAGAGGTCTGGAGCGTGAGGATGACCTGGTGATCCTCGTGCTGGACTTAGTGGAAGGCCCGAACCTGCGGGACATAATGCGGCTTCGGGACGAACTCTTCACCCCCGCCGAGGTCCTGGAACTGTTGAGGCCGCTGGCCGATGCATTAGACTACTCACACCGCAAAGGGATCGTGCACGGTGACCTCAAACCGTCCAATGTGCTCATGGAAGGTGGCACCAGGCCGATTCTAACCGACTTCGGTCTTGCCGGCTTTGCCAAAGAATCCGGTGCCGTGGAAATGCCCGGCACCCCTGCCTTCATGTCGCCGGAACAATGCCGTGGGGAGTTGCCGACCCCCGCATCCGACATCTACTCGCTTGGCGTCATACTATATGAACTCCTTTGCGGCAGGCCCCCCTTCATCGGGGATAGCGACCTGAGCGCCGGGGATGCCGAATCCAAAGTGTTGCGCGAACACCTGGAACTCAGACCGGGGGACTTGCGGGCTTTTAACCCGGAGATACCGAGTTTGGTCGCGGCGGTCGTGCTCAAATGCCTGGAAAAGCGGCCTGCCGATAGATGGGAAAGCGCCGGGGCGTTATGCAAAGCGTTTGAGGATGCGTTAGCAAAAACATCCACAGCCGAGACCCAGGAATTTGACCTGGGATCGGAGCCTACCGCCATAGCCGACGGTGTGGCCGAGGGTGAGACCGTGGACATAGAATCGATTGATTGGCCGCCACCGCCGCCCGATTCCGGTGGGTACATCCCCGCGCTTCCCCAGGAGACCGTGGCCGCCGCTCGCGCCGCCTACCGGGCCGAATCGCAGATACGCATAGATACCAAACCGTCCGCCGCCGTGCTGAGGGCCAGGCGTGCATCCTGTCTCAGGCGGCTGGTGACGATACTACTTACGATACTACTCTTCATCGGATTGGCCGCGCTTGGCGCGACGGGGGGATGGTTACTTTTACAGAAGACCTTATGGCAGGAACCGCCGGTAGTGCCTCCGGGCGTCACCGTCACATTCCAGGGCACCTTGCTGCCGATGCCGACCGGGAGCGTGCCCATACTCCCGACCTCGACCCCCATGTACCAGCTGCTGACCGACATCGCCGAATAGGGCATTGCGCAAACTGCGGGGGCCACCTGAAGCCATTAGTGAGCGTGCTCACTCCTTCCCGCTACATATCCAGCACCGCAGCCAGCACATCCCCCGTATCCTCGAGCGTGGCGAATAGGTAATCCGGCATCAGCTTTGCCAACTCCTCCAGCTTGAACCTGCCGGTTGCCACCGCCAGCGACCTCACCCCTGCTGCCTGGGCGGAAAGCACATCGGCGGGCGTATCACCGATCACGATCACCCTTCGCCCGGAAAACGGCACGCCACTAACCTCTCGTGCGCGCTCGATGGCCAGCCCCGGCAGCCTATTACGGTCTGCCACCTCAGAGCCGTATGCCCCGACCTTGAAAACCCCCGGTTCATAGCCTGCGGCCCGCAGCTTTATAGGCGCGATAGATTCCACATTGCCTGTGGATAGGCCCAGCATCACATGGGGATCTGCGGCCAAAGCCGCCAACAGCTCCGGTGCGCCCGGACAGGATACCACCTCATAATCCCCGATGATGCGTTCCAGGTGATTGGCTATTGATTCCTGGAAATCGGCCAGGTGCTCCAGCACCTCCTCTTCCGAAAGCCCCTCCTCTGCCAGGACCGATAGCATGATCTGCAAATCGGTCGAACCGGCGAAATTGACCGAGCCCAGGTCTGGGTCTACCCCAAAGACCTCCTGGAACGCCAGTTTAGAAGCGGCAGTTCCCGCCCCGCCCGACCAAAGCAGCGTCCCATCTATATCGAAGAGCACCAGGCACTCAGGGTCGTCCTTTGGACTCACAGAGCGGCCCTCCGGAGCCTTTCTATAGTCCACGCCGCGCCCGGATTATCCAGTGCCTCCAGGAAGCCGATAGCCCGCTCCACATCGTATGGCACCCGTCGGATATTCACCGATACCTCTCCCGCCTCGAAATCCACCAGCGAGTATGACGCGCGGTTATCCCCATCGAACGGCAGGCCCACGCTGCCAGGATTGATCACCCGTCGGTTGTCCAGACGCCTATCCATTGGGATGTGGGTATGCCCGAAGAAGAACACCCTGCCGTCCAGCCCCTCCAGAAGCGCCGACAGCTCCTCATCCGGCATATCCGGCTTGATCCCGCGCTCATCATCGCCGGGCGAAGCGTGGTACCCAAGCACCTTGCCGAAGCCCTCGACATCCATCTCCAATGAAGTCCCAAGCCCGGCCAGGTACTCGTACCACTCGTAATCCATCTGCTCCACCGTCCAGAGGAAATTAGCCTCGCGCTCGCGCAACATCTGGGGCACGCGCTCCCAGGTGGCCTTATCGGGCACATACATTGCCGGTCGTCGCCCTGTGATCAGGTATCGATCCGTGTTGCCGAGTATGACCTGGGCGTAAGGAATATCCCTCAGCTGGCGCATCACCGCCACCGGGCTTGGGCCGAATACCGCCAGGTCGCCCAGCACCCAGATGACATCCGCGCCGCCACGGTCGGCCAGATCGGCCATCACGGCATCCAGGGCCGTGATATTGCCGTGAATATCCGAAAGCACAGCCAATCGCATCATCTCATTGCCTCACCGAACGTCCAATCAGGCCTGGCGGTTGAGACATCACGCCGTCCGCAGTGCATTACAAGCCGGCTCGCCGTGCGAACTCACACTGGGCGGCGTAGACCTCGGCCATCAGCTTCACATTTTCCAGCTGGCGGGCCAGGAACAAAAACGTCATCGGCTCGTAGATCAGGTAACAGTACAAAGCCCCGGCGGTACCGGGCATATAAGTACGTGTGCGCACGAGGAGGCGGGTTGTCCCATCGTGCATATGCTCCAGCAGGTAAGCCCTGCTGAAGTCATACGTGCCTCCGAGTCGGTGCGGAACCCCATAGCGACCGAACAGCAGCAACCTCCCCGGCTGCACATCCCATATCACCGACCCATCATCCATTCTCATCCCCGGCCTGGGTTCCGGGATATTATCGCGGATGTGGGTGACGCTGGGAAGCCGTCCCACGTTAAAACGCTCGTAGCTATACCAGCCGCTCTTTTCCCTGCCCATCTGTGCTATCCAGGGCCACACATCCTCCGGTGCGGCGTCTATAGAGATCGCGTGAGTGGATTGGGTAGTTGGCTCGGCGATCACATCATCGCCCGGCAAGCGGCGCAAAGGCTCGCCCAGCCTGGCCCCCCACTTGAGCATCTGTGGGCGCAGGAACATCGTATAAGCGAAGGCGCCCAGCATACCCGGTAGCGATGCTGCCAGGAAGTACGGCCATACAGGTCTCGATTTGCTCACTTGGGCCTCCTGAGAGTCATTCCACAGTCACCTGATCCATACCTCGCACCACCTGGAACCAGGTGTTTCCGGGTTTGAGATAGATCGTATGTCCGGCCGCGGTATAAAAACTCAGCATATCCGTCCGATTCCAGCGCGACCACACCCCATCGTAGCGCAACCCATCCCGGAAGATCATACACGGGCCGCTTCCCCATACCTGAATCTCCAGCGAATAGTGTGCCACCCCGCCTGCCATATCCTCGACAATACTGGTGCTCACGTGCTGTGCCGCCACGACGACCACATTAGATGCGGTCAACTGCCTGCCGGTCACCGCGTCCATATGTGGCTCCCCGTCCGACCAGCGGAGCCATCTCCCGGTTCCCGGCTCATAGACCCATTGGGCGGTAGTGGCGCCGTACCGGACGGTTACCCTTCGGGCCGGGCTGCCGCCATCCTGTGGCACGGAATTGAACCCCATGCCGTGCAAATTCGTCGTAGGCTCCCGGATACCCCACGCCGTCGCCTGAGTCCAAAGCTCGACCGTATTCAAGAAGAGATTATGGGGCATCGGGATACTCGGATCGCGGGTGAAGATAGGTGGCCCGGTTGTGACACCCTCGAAGAGTCGCTCACTGAAATCACTACTGCGCAGCAGTGCCCGCACCCCGTTACTGGCACCGGAAAACGCCAGAAGGGCATCGTACATCACCGGCAGCTCCAGGTCGATCAGCCTGGCACTGCGGATCGAGCCGACGCGCGTGGGCGCATAAGTCAAAAAGATGGCCGTGAACCGCGTCACATATCCCTCGGCCTCGTGTTCGAACACCAGATCGGCATAGTCGAGTCCCGACTGTGGCCGTACAACCGGTGGTGCATTAGAGACCTTTGCCGCTATGGGGCGTCTGGTTGCCGCCAGCGGGTCGTGGTACGGCAGGCCGGTAAGTGGATTTATATCCGGCGGTATGAAATCCGGCCCGATAGCGCCTTCCGGTGGGATCGGAGTCGGCCAGGGGAGCGGCGTGGGACTTGGCCAGGGCGTATCGGTTGGGAGCGGAGTCGGCGTTGGCGTTGGCGGGAGATACTCGACCACGGCTGTAGGTGGGATCGGAGTTGGGCCACCGCCTGGAGTCTTAGTCGGTGGCGGGGTATCGGTTGGCACCGGCGTGGGAGTCTCACTTGGTACCGGCGTATAAGTTGGCACCCTGGTAGTTGTGACCGGTGGCAGCGTCACGATCACATACGTCGGCACCGAATACGCAGACGCCGATGTAGACGGAAACGAGCACGCCCCGGTCAGAAGCAACGTTATCATCAGCGCCAGAGCGCGTATAGCCATACCGACCCTTTGTCCCCTCATCCCCGGAACTCAGTACTGGCCTATATACCGGTACTCTATTATCGGACTCTGGAGTGACATCGCCATCCTTGCCGGATCGAAGCCGGAGATAAACGGCGATGCCGACGCCATCCCGATGAGGTCGCCTAGCCGGATGGTGGGCGTATACTCCAGAACCCTGGCAGTACCCGGCACCCCTGCCAACTCTGCGGCCTGCGTGATCGCGTCTTCCAGGTATCCCTCGGCATCGATCAGGCCCAGCTCCAGAGCGGAGTCCGTGGTATAGACCCGCCCATCGGCCAGTCGCCTGACCTCAGATTCCGAGAGATTGCGTCCCTCGGCCACCACCCCGACGAAATTGCGATATGCCTCCGAGATCACCCCGCGCCAGTATTCGATCTCCTCATCGGTCATATCGCGGAACGGGCTGCCGAAATCCTTCATATTTCCCGTCGTCACCACATTGAACTCGATCCCCACCTGTTCCAGCAGTCCCTCGGCATTGATGAACGTGCTTATGACGCCGATACTGCCGGTCAGCGAATTGGGAGCCGCGATGATCCGGTCTGCAGCCGACGAGAAATAATAGCATCCCGATGCGCACAGCCCCCCGACGGATACCACCACCGGCATATCGACCTCTGTCAGCCGGTGCCATATCTCATCGGATGCGTTAGCGCTGCCGCCGGGACTATCGACGCGCAGCACGATCGCGCGCACATCGGGATTATCCTCGGCCCATTGCAGGGCCTCATCCACATACGAGGGTGATAGGGTCATCAGCCGGTACGGATTATCCACATCGTCCACGATCACGCCTTCCAGCCTGATCAGCGCGATAGCCGGCTCGCCGGTTACCTCGACCGGCACTTCGTTGACGGCCCCACCAAGCCCAAGCGAGGCCAGCCCGTTGAAGAACACCATCGCAGTACCCCAGCAAAGGCATACCGGCAGCATGAAACCCACCACCAGCGCCGCGATCACCCACGGCGCCACCCGATTTACCAGGCGGCTCCCGTCCCACGGATCGCGGATTGGGGGCCTGGGCGGTGCCTGACCGGGTTTGGCCCCGTAGCCCGGCTCAGTTCCCATCGGCGTATCGTCCATACCTACCTCTCCGGTACCAGCCTCACGAACTTACGCTTGCCCACGCGCAGCACAGCCTCGTCTTCCAGATCGAGCACGGCGTCTATATCGTGCACCTTCTCCCCGTTCAGGCGGACGCCTCCGCCCTCGATCATACGGCGGGCCTCGCTCTTACTACGGGTGAGGCCCAGCTCGGCCATCACATCTACCAGGCGGGGTGTCCCGTTTATAGTATGAGTGGGTATATCAGGTGGCAACTCTCGCTCCTGGAACACCCTCACGAAGTGCTCCTCGGCGCGTTTTGCCGCCTCCTCACCGTGGAATATCCTCACGATCTCGCGGGCCAGCTTCATCTTAGCGTCGCGCGGGTGCAACGAGCCATTTGCCAGCGAAGCCTCCAACTCTGCCATCTGCTCCGGCGAGTAGCCCAGGATCAGCTTGTAATAGATCGGCATCGCCTTATCCGGCACGCTCATCACCTTACCGTACATATCCTCCGGCTCCGCCATGAGCGGGATATGATTGCCCAGGCTCTTGGACATCTTCTTTTCACCGTCGGTGCCGGGGAGGGATTCCCCCATTATGACGGCTATCTGCGGTCGCATACCCCTGGCCTCCATCAGCTTACGGCCTGCGACCACGATATTGAAAAGCTGATCCTGCCCGCCAACCTGCACATCCGTTTCCAGCGCCACCGCGTCGTAAGCCTGCATCAGCGCGTAGAAAAGCTCGTGCAGGAATATCGGCTCGCCGGAGTCAAGCCGTTTGCGGAAATTCTCGCGTGCCAGGAACTGTTGCACGGTGAAGTGGCTTGCCATCTCGATCAGGTCGGCGAACGTGAGCTTAGAGAGCCACTCGTGGTTATAGCGTATCTTTGTCTTATCGGGATCCAGTATCTTAAAGGCCTGCTCGGCGTAAGTCCTGGCATTTTCCATCACCTGGTCGAGTGACATACGTGCCCTGGCGGTATCCTTATCTGACGGATCGCCGACCAGGCTGGTAAACGTCCCGATCAAGAACGTCACATCATGTCCCAGCTCCTGGAACTGGCGCAACTTTCGCATCGTGATAGTGTGGCCCAGGTGCAAGTCGGTCGTACGAGGATCGTAGCCACAATAGACTTTGAGGGGACGCCCTTCCCTTTCAGCTTCCATCAAGCGTTCTCGCAACTCGCGGGTCATATTTTCTTTGATCTGCGGGTCTCCGTACTCGGTCCCCTGCATCAGGATTTCGACCTGTTCGTCTATTGTCGGCATGATCCGTTCCCCTCCGTATACTCGTTAGCGGCTTCTGGATGATTGCCTCATTATACCACGCACCGCCCAGGGACAAGGCATAAGCCTACCGCCTTGAAGTCGGCTACGGGGAAAAATTACCCGATCGCGGGTATACAGTCCCGGTTTTCGCATCCGGCGCCGGGTTGACACAGGGATTCATCGCCATTAGGATGGGATAAGCGTACCCGGTGGCCCTGCCGGGAACGGGCGAAAAAGAGAGAAGAAACCCGTAGGGGCACAGCGTGCCGTGCCCCTTGCTTGCTTACCCTTTCTTCATCGCTTGAGTGGTCTTGTTTTCTAAACCTTAAGTCATATTATCTTGCTCAGTTAGCGCCAGCAAGCAAATTTGATTTCCTTATCCTAATTGTTTCCTTAAAAGACTAAAGCCTTCAATGTCTTTGCTTTTTATGGTTCTGTTACTGCCAAAAGGCAAGTGCCGTCTGCTTCTTCGTGTACCGGAGGAAGATCCTCTCCGTCTTCTCCGGTGAAAGTGATTGAGTAGGAATGATATATTATTTTGCTTTAAATTAATTTATTCTGGTATTACTAACATCCATAAAATTTCCAGTGGCTCATCATATTCTATTGTAGACTCTGATATTAGGCACCGATCAGTTAGAATCATATATTGCGTTGCTACCTCTCTATAAAGCCAATCTGGAGGATAAGCATATGTCCTCTCTATCCCCATACGCCCTAGTTCCGATAGTTTGACGACTAATTGAATGGCTACCGGTAATGAAGGGTAGATCGTTGCGAAAATTTCATCCTCGCGCAAAAGTTCTCTGCTTGCTCCTTCTCGGATTGCCAAAGAATCGTCCCTCGTGAAAAGGATAAGAGAGGGCATAAGTGCCTCTTCTTCTATCAAGTTATCTTCTTGGTCATAACGGACAAATCTGAGCATGTTGAGTCTTATCTCACGAAGTTGGCCTGTTTGGTTGTCAATAACACTGGCCCTTCCCTTTTCCCAACCGATAATGAGTACCCGGGTCTCTCGACCGAAAGCCCAACTTCCTACAGTAGTACTTTTTTCCCAGCCAAAATACTCCTGTGGGTCGCCGTTGGCCGACCGAGTCATCAAGTACCGATATGCATCTTCCCCTCGAACCCAGGCTCCATCTGTTGAGTCGTAGGCCATTTCAAGCATTTCTGCAATTCTTATTCTGTTACTTTCTTCGAAATGATCAATCACCACTACCCCGTTTCTGAAGAACACCTCCTGATTGGGCTGTAATGGCAAGGGCTCAAGGTCTATCCGCCGCATCTCCCCGCTATCTCTTATCAGAACTATCTCTGGTTGCTCATCTTCTCTCTCCTGCCATTGGATAGAAGTTACCGTTTCTGGTTCTTCTTCTCCCACCAGAAGTGGCAGGATATAAACCTGTCCCGTCTCCGACCGGTAGGTGGCGTAGCCATAATCTATTCTCACCAGAGAGACTGCTTCCCCTGAAGCCGATATTTCTCTCGGCGCGGACAAAAGCATTACCTGATTTTTCGCTTCCCAGCAGGCGAAGGCATTATTGTCTCTCAGCTCGAAGTGGGCCGGGAGATCCCCTGAGTCGTTGTAGGCCAACTCGCTGTCGGCCAGCGGCCTTAGAACGGGGGTACCGACCGGAGTTGGCGTGGGCGGCGGGGGTGGGGGTTGATCGGTTGGCTCCTGCCCGGAGCCGTCCTGACCCGGTGGGTGAGATCCCAATCCTCCCTGCTCAGCAGCCGCCCTGCCTTGAAGCGGATATTGACCTTCAAAGGCGGAAACTTGTTGGCCAGGAGAAGCGATAGTGATCAATGATGCAAAGATGAGGGCGACAGAGAGCCATCCGGCACTTTTGATGATCCCGTTCATCTTCTTCCCTCCCACCGGATTAAATAACTCGATCAAATTTTGGTAGATATTGTATAATCCGCGACCTTGAAGATCAAACTCTTTGGTTTTGTTAATCTTCAGAATTGAGAAACTTTGGAAGAACATATTCCTTCAAACTGAGATAGCTTTCTCTTAAAGAAAAATTTTTGGCTGTGATCTGCCGGCAGAGCTTGCTTTAGAAGGAAAAGGTTGCTACATTGAAATAAAGTCTGGAGAAATAAGATCGGCCCTCTTCTGAGCTGACATCTTAATTTGAATTTTGCCGACCATAGTTCCCGGTCAACTGCTCTCCGGATCCGTGAGTTATGAAGGAGGTTAACATGAGTTCCCACAAGAACTTTGAACCCCCTGGCAGAACGTTCCCCTTTCATAATCATTACCTGCCGGTGGTGTTGGTGGCATTTTTGTTGGTGGGGTTTACGATTTTGACCCTTTTGGGCGGGGCCGGGCCTGTGCTCGCAGGTGATGACATGCAAGCCGCAACCCCGACCACATCCGGCCTCATGGGCTTTGGGCTATCCACCCCGACCGTTCCCTCTCAAATCGACGTCCGCTCACTCCTTGAGCAGATGGTTCTGGATGGCGTATTAGCATCCGGCAACGGCTACATGGCCGAATATCAAGCGGGGCCTCTCGAAGTGGAGCAGACCCTTGAGGGCATGATCCGCACCCTGGAGATAGCGGAAGGCGTCGAATTCACCGATTTGGCGCTCGGAGCGACCATCGGATGGGATAGCGATGTCGAAACCGGCGAATGTGGTTTCCTGGTGCGATTCTCATCGCCCGATGATTTCTACAAATTCACCATCTCACGCAATGGAGCGGTGGCGTTATCCCCCATGGTTGGTGGCGAATGGAGTGACGTATATGTATATCCCGCGCCGAATCTGGATACCACATCCGGTGGCACGAATAGTTTGGCCGTTGCCCTGCAGGGGAATCGAGTTGGCATATACGTGAACGGCGTCCTGATCGCCAGTCTGACCGATAGCTCGGTGCCGGCAGGTGGTGGGCTGAGGCTCATAGCCGGTACATATGACGGGTCATGGACACAGTGCACATTCAGCGACGTGTGGGTGTGGGAGCTGGAACCGACCGTGGCGTCAACGCCGGGCGCCGTTGTCTCGCAGACCCAGCCGCTCCCTCAGCACATACAAAGTGCGTTGGAGCAACTCGCCTCGCTGGGTGTGATCGACTCCGTTCAGGGACGTCTACTGGTTTCCGACGTTAGCGTAGTTGCAGAGGCCAACGCCCAGGATCAGAACGCCTGGATCGAGATACAAGGGGTTGGCGACGTACTCAACCTGGTAATCGGTGCCACACTCACCTGGGAGTCCGATAGCGAGAGATCGGAATGTGGATTCATAGCCCGGCACTCGGCCATCGGCGCATACTTTGCGGCGATCTCGCGTGACGGGTACTTTGCCTTCACGACCATAACCGGCGATTCCGTCCGAAACGCCCTTGAGATACCCGGCATCCAGAACATGAACTCCGCGAATGGTGCCTCAAACGAGCTACTGTTCGCGGTCAACGGCGAGGAAATAGAAGTCATCCTGAATGGAGTGGAAGCGTTTTGGGGGCTGGAGTATACGGTTACCCGGCCCGGCTCGGTCATGGTGATGGCCAATAACTACGGCGGGAACAGAATCCGCTGCTCGTTCGAGCGCCTATGGGTCTGGGAACTGCCTTGATAGGAGATAGCATGATGAACCGTATGAACCTGCGCATCGGCTTACGGCTTTTACTGCTAACGGCGGCCTTTAGCGTGACGGCATTCGCCCTGGCGATTGGCTCCAACGGCCAGGCTATAGCGAGTGGTAGTGCCCAAAAGACCCCTACCCCGTTGGCATCTTCGATGCCTGCCGCGCTTTTGGAAGTGATACCGCACCTTATAAGCACAGGCCGTATATCCGGCCCGATCGGCCAGCTGGCAGTTTCGATCCGGAGTGCAAACGTCTCAGTAGATAACAGCGGCACCATAAACTGGGACACATTACCCGGCGGCGGGTACATCGACTTCGTGGTAGGCGCGGAGATGCTCAACATATCAGATGTCCCGTCGGGAGAATGTGGGTTCGTAGTCCGTATGCAGGACACGGCCAACTACCTCAAATTCAGCCTCTCGCTAAACGGCGACATGCACTTTGGGCTTCAGCGTGACGACCGGTGGCTGGACACATTCCAATTTCACGCCGCCGGTGCCAACACCGGCACATCCAGCGCTTCCAACACGTTCGTCATTGCCGGGATCGGCGGGCACTTCAACATCTACCTGAACGGGGCGTACGCCGGCATGGTGACCATCATGGAGTTGCCCGGCCCGGGTGAGATCGGATACATTGCAGGCACCTATGGTGGCACCAGCACATCATGCACCTTCAATAACATGTGGGTTTGGGTGCCTGGGTGATGAGCGTGATAACCGTCCGAGGCTAGAACGGCGGCGGCAACAACAGAAAACTCAGAACGCACCCGATCGCCACCATTGGGGCGGCGAGGGTTGCTATTCCCAACATCGCCACAACGCCGGAAACACCCCAGTCGAAGCGGTGGGCGTATCCTATTGCGCGGGAGAGCACCACCAGATCGTACAAAACGACTATAGCCGCGCCGATCAGATCCGGGAGGAACATCGGCGTTTCTGCAGGTGAGAGGGCATCTCCTGCCGTGAAGACCGTTAACGTCATCAATACCGTGAGAACGATAGCATTCGTCACAACCATTGGGGCGAACGCCACCGCCAGCACGAACGTCTGCTCCAGATACGGCGTCCTGCTGCCCATCTTGGCCGCCACCGCGTTCACGACCAGTGCTCCCAGGAAGAACCCGCCCATCGAAATCGGCATAGCGGTCAACAGCCCGACCAGAATCCCGCCGGTATCCAGGCCGGCCTTACCGTATGGGTCCAGCAGCCGTACCAGGCCATCGCCGCAAATCACCACACCAAGCGCGATGATTATCGTCGCCAGTGCATAGGCGATGGATAACATCAACAGCGTCCTTGATAGGGTGCCATAGAGCCTCTCGCCCCTATACGCCGCCTCGGCATTCAAAGTCAGCGCGGCAAGCCATGCGCGAATCGTCCCGGTCAGCCCACCCTCTCGGTGGCGTTGGGTGGCTTTGCGGCTTGTCTTTGGGACGTCTATCTCATCGGGGATACAGGCGAAAAGTTCCCTCGTCTCCTCTTCTGTTAGCGGGCGCTCCTCCTCGACAGGAGGCTCGGATTCCTCCTCGGCCACCTCCTCGACCGGGGATTGAAACTCACCGGTCGTGAACGGGGAACTGGTTTCTGCCGTCGTCGTCGGCTCATGTGGTGGCGCGGGCGCCTGGTAGGCGGAGTCCGGCGGCTCGGTGAATACCTCGGCATCACCGCCCACGAACGGCCCCTGGGATGGCGGCTGCACGTCGAAGGCCCCTATCGGCGCCCTTTTGGGTAACTCTTCCCCCTCGGCAGGTTGAGATAAGACATCCGGCGGTGCCGTGAACGCCGCGCTCTCGTTCGCAGTGCCCAGATTCAGGCTGGCGAGCCAATCATCGAACTCCTCTTGTGAGGGCAACTCCACCTGTTCGCCGCTACCGGGATAGGCCGGCTCATCTGGCCCAGGCCCCCAGTCAACGCTGGTTGGCACCTGGTACTCATCGGAACCTGGGGGGGACATATCGCCGAAGATCGCGTTCCAGGCATCCTCGCCGGGCTGTTGTGATCCCCAGTCCGGCAACTCACTGCCGGTCAGACCGAGATCATCCGGTGAGAAATCGGTGAATGCGGGAGTAGGCCCCGGTTGCTGTGGCGTCTCCTTGGTCGGCGGTTCGTGATGGGGTGGGGTAGGTTTCGCAGTGTGTTGTGCCATCCTGCCGGCTATCACCTGCAGGCCCTTCTTTGCCCGCTGGTTATCCGGATTGATCGCCAGCACATTTTCCAGGCATATCCGCTGTTCTTCAAGAGAATCCACGACCGCGCTGAGCCAGAGCCAGCCCTGCTCGCTACGCTGATCCAGCTCCACAGCTCGCATGAACAAAGCCCTTGCCTCGTCCTTACGTCCGGCCTTGAATGCGGCTATTCCCTGTTGGATCAGCTTGTTGACCGTGGATGGATCGCCCATCGCTTGCCCCCTAAGCCCCTATGTTTATCTTACCCTTCATCTCTGTCAGGCGCAATTACACTAATCATTTCGGCCCCGTCTTATCTCCTCGAGGATGGCGCGTGCCCTATCCAGCCGGATGATCCCCTCGGCCACCATTCGTTCCGCCACCATTTTTTTTTTTACTGCTACGGCGACGACCGAGACCGCCAACTGCCTGGCGTGCAGCCGCATATGTCCGTGCTGTATACCCTCGGTTGCCAGTGCGCGGATGGCGGCCAGATTCTGGGCCAGCCCGACCGCTGCCATCACCTCGGCCAGCTCGCGTGCGCTTTTGACGCCCAGTATCTTCAATGCCACCTGAGCCGTGGGATGTGCCCTGGTAGTACCGCCGACCGTCCCCACGGCGACCGGCAACTCTATCCTCCCGCGCAGATTCCCATCCTCATCCACCCACCATCTGGTTAGCGAAGTATAGCGCCCGTCGCGGGCCGCGTAAGCGTGTGCGCCTGCCTCCAGGGCGCGCCAATCGTTACCGGTTGCGATGCACACCGCATCCATCCCGTTCATAATGCCTTTATTATGGGTTGCCGCGCGGTATGGGTCTGCGGCGGCGAAAGCATAAGCCTCAACTATTGACCTGGCGACGAAATCCCCATCGAACTTATCGGTCTGCAACACCTCCGGTGGTATCGTACATGTGGCCCTGGCCAATCGGCGATCTGCCAGATTACTTAAGATGCGCAGATTAACCCGCCCCCCGGTTGCGTCCTCGATCATGGGCGCGATGCGCTCACAGGCCGTATTGATCGTATTTGCGCCCATAGCGTCCCGCACGTCGAAGAGGAGATGCACGATCAACATCGGCCCGGCGGGCGTATCTTCCAGGCGGCGTATCTCCACATCGCGTGCCCCTCCGCCCAACCTGACTATGACCGGATCCGTCTCATTGGCGGCCTTCAGCAACTCGTCCTTGATCTCCAGGATCGCGGCCTCGGCCTCGTCCAGGCCACCGGTGGGGAGCACCTGTATCTGGCCGATCATAACCGGCTCATCAGACGTGGCGTGGAATCCCCCGCCCGACCTGGCGAGCTTAGCCGCGTAGCTGACCCCTGCCACCACAGATGGTTCCTCTATCACCATCGGGATCAGATAGTCCCTGCCGTTTATCAGGAAATTCGTTGCTATCCCAAGTGGCAGCGCGAACACCCCGACCACATTTTCTATCAAATGGTCTGCCTGAGTTGCGTTGAGTCCCGAAAGCCCCAGCAAAGCCGCCTGCGACTGTGTATCCAGGCCGGCCCATTGGGCCACCAAAGCAGCTCGTTCGGCCAGTGGTCGCTTATAGAAGCCCGGCAATCTGGATGAATGGCGCCGGATGGCATTTACGTCCATAGCTAGAACCCCCTCCGTTCCGAACCATCGGCTTCAGTATGGGGCATATAGTAACGTGGCGCAACTATCAGGAGCTATCTGCATCGGGGAAAAGTGCGATTGGAAGTCGATCACCGATCGGCGGTTGGCGCTATCTCGATCCGGCGGGCGTCCACGCGGTTATTATATATCGAGATGCCCACATCCTCGTGGATCAGGCCGGCCCAGCAGAACTGTGGATTACGTGATTCGACAATATCCGTCAGCCGGATGCCGCCCCAGACCACCGCCTGTGCGCCGGGCGGCAGGTAATAATACGTAATGCCGTCGATCTCGACCTCGTAAAGCTCCTCGCCGACGGTTCCGATTGCCCAGCGCCAGGGATAATCGCTGACTGCGGTATCGCAATCGATGCCGACTCGCCAGGCGCCGGATTCGTCGTAATAGCCCAGGGTTGCCGCCCGTTGATCCTGCTGGTAGACCGTTCCGGGCGGAGGCCCGGTCGTGCGGATGGGGGTATTGCCGTAGTTCCACACCGTCAGCCGGAACACCAGCATATCCCCCTGTGGCACGGTCACATCCGAGACCAGGGGGGATACCCCTTCCGGCATCGGCAGGAGATGGCCCATCAGCCGCTCGTCCATATAGTACACCTCATCATAGGGTGCCGATGTATAATAGACCGTGCCCCCGGAAGGTTGGGCCACGATCTCGGCCAGCGGCTTACCCCCCTCGCGCAGCTCGAGAGTTGCCGTGCGACGGATACGTTGTCCCTCGTCGTCCACCGCCACCGCGACCACCGTATAGACCCCATCGGGGGGTGGCTCCAATCCCTCGTCTATACCGCCATCGTAGTCGAAGCTATGCCTTCCGGCCTGGCCGGCCCTGCGGCCCTCCAGATGCTCGTAGACGTATATTCGCTCTCCGCCTGGCCCTTCCAGGTAAACCTGGAGGTCGGCGTCCTTTGTCAGGTACACATTGATCTGTGCCCGGTCGTCCAGACCATCCTGATTAGGCGTGGATTCCGGCGGCGACACCGTGAACTTCCTCAGGTCCCGCCGATCGCTATCGGCATCCTCCACAGAGTCGGGGCCCGACGACCCCCCATAGTCACCGCAGGCCTCCTGATATTCCCCGGAATCCCCCTCTGCCCTCAGAATCCAGGTATAAGTGCCATCCTGCAGCAGTCTGGCCTCGACCTGGCCTGCCACATCCTCGCCCGGCAGGACATATCCCTCGACCACGCCGCCGAAGAGCACATTATATTCATCCGGGCTACGGGGTCGTTCCCGGCGGAAGTAATACTCACGCCCGTTCTCGTCCACGAAAACGATACTGATCGTAGCCGGGCGCGAGAGGGTATACGTGAACATGGCCGCGTCGTTATCGCCGTCGGCATTCGGAGTGATCACATCGCGGTCGAACCCGGCGCTCACGATCAGCGGCAGCGGTGGCCGCAACAACAACGCACCGACCGCCCACACCG
The DNA here is from genome assembly GCA_027069285.1 of Ardenticatenia bacterium. Lineage (GTDB taxonomy): Bacteria > Chloroflexota > Anaerolineae > Aggregatilineales > JALXEW01 > JALXEW01. The sequence continues at coordinate 17,926 of JALXEW010000153.1, forward strand.
CGAACAGGGCGGCCAGTGCGCCTGAGATCACCCACCATCGTGGGATGGACATATCCGGCTCCCGGCTAACCGTTCTCTTTCTCTCGCTTTGCCGCCTCGATCACCCCCTGGGCCACGTGTGCGGGGACTTCCTCGTAGTGGGAAAACTCGATGGTATAAACCCCGCGTCCGCCCGTGATCGAGCGCAGATCGGTAGCGTAACGTTGTATCTCTGCCAGCGGCACCAGAGCGGTGACCACGCTTTTACCGCCCTGCGTATCCATGCCCTGGACCCTTGCCCGGCGGGTATTCAGGTCGCTGAGCACATCGCCCATATAACTTTCCGGCACGGTCACCGTCAGCTTCACGATCGGCTCCAGCAGCACCGGATCGGCCCCGGAGATCGCCAGTTTGAAAGCCTCGCGCCCGGCGATCTGGAACGCGATGTCTTTAGAGTCCACCGGGTGTTCCTTACCGTCGTACACCACTGCCTTCACATCCACCACGGGGTATCCGGCCAGGACGCCCTGGGCCATCACAGCCTTGATGCCCTTCTCGATGGATGGGATAAAGGCCTGGGAGATCGCGCCGCCGAATATCTCGCTATCGTACTCGAACCCGGCCCCGCGTGGGAGCGGCTCGACGCGCAGGTGCACCTCGGCGAATTGGCCGGCGCCGCCGGTTTGCTTCTTATGGCGGTACTGTGCCCGGTTGACCTTAGTGATAGTTTCCTTGTAGGGCACCTTAGGTACGCGCGGCTCCAGATTCACCCCCATCTTCCCGGCCCGCTTGAGTGCCACATCGATATGCACATCGCCCATACCTTCCAGGATGGCCTCGTTTGTCACGCTATCCTGTCGCCATCTGAGGGTGGGGTCGGTCTCGGTGAGACTGGTCAGGACGGGACCCATCTTAGTCGAGTCCACCTGTGTCTTTGGGTACACCGCCACGGCGTAGAGCGGAGTCGGATACCTGGGCGGCGGTACGCGGAGTTGGTGATCCTTGCTGCAAAGCGTATCCCCTGTGGAAGTATGTGCCAGCTTGGCCACGGCGCCGATGTCACCGGCGTGCAGCTGTTGGACGTGAGTTTGCTCCTTGCCGCGCATGATCGCCAGTGCGCCCAGGCGTTCCTCGGCTTCCTTGTTAGCGTTGTAATACCTGCTATCGGCCTTTAGCAGCCCGGAGAACACCCGGAAGAAATTCAACGTCCCCACATACCGGTCGGCTGCCGTCTTAAAGAC
>JALXEW010000154.1 GCA_027069285.1 Ardenticatenia bacterium
CACGATTCGATCGGCTAATCCGACCCCTGCCGAAAGCATATTAGTCCCATGTCCGGCGCCATCATACATGATCAGGTTGTGATCGCCAATCGCCAGCGAGTCCAGACGTGTTGATGAACTGGCCGCGTACTCGTCCTCGCTGCTGGCAGCGAACATGATCGGCACCATGCCCAGCTGGATCATGGCATCTTCGGTCGTCACGCCACGGTAGTCCAGGCCGGGCGATAGCAGGATAACCGTTCTACACCCCCCGTCGGCAGCGCAGCCGCGCAGGATCAGGTTGGCGCCGATGCTGGCCCCTATACCGCCTATTCTCTCCGGATCGATTCCGGGGAGCCCTCGCAGGAACTCCAGCATCACCGGCACATCGGCTTCCGCAGCCGTCCAGTCAACGGCGCCGCCAGTGGCCCCATGACCTCGCATGTCAACCGCCAGGACTCCGTAGCCGAGTTGCTGCAATCTGGCCGCCAGCTCGCCCCAATCCTCCTTTTGACGGCCCAGCATATGCAAAAGTAGCAGGCCCGGCGCCGGGGTCTGACCGATAGGCGGATAAAACACACCCTGCAACGCCAATCCATCAGGCGCATTTACGCTCACCGCGACCGGAGTTGACCCCATAGGCGTCACGGTGGGCAAGAAAGCGGTCGCCTGCGGCGATGGCGGGGTGACCGTTGGGAGTTCCCCGACATCCATCGTCGGCGCTTTAGTTTGGGTTGGGGTCACGTCGCCCGGCAACCCGGCCTCGTTCGGCATTGCGGCGGCAGTTGGGTTATTCACCCCGATTGCCTGGGTCTGGTCTACAGTCGGCAACAGCGGCAACGGGGTGATCGGAGTCGGCGGCGGGGTAGGGGTATACGAGGCCGGGGCGCAGGCGCTCAAAAGCATAACTGCAACAGGCACAAGCTCAATTCCCCGAATCCGCATAGTCGGCCTCCTTTGGCGATGACGAGGGGTCACGGCGCCGGCTCAGAAAGGCTTCGACCGCATCCAAATGTGCCGGCCCGGCCCATAGAGGGGGAAACAACGTCCGCTCCAGCGACATAGCCGGGGTCTCCGGCGGCAATCCCGCCCTCAGTATAGCCTTGACGGCCCGGACGGCATCCGGCGGCCTTTCCGCGATCTCCCGCGCCATTTCCAACGCCATGGGGAGCGCTTTTCCGGGAGGCGTCAACCTCTCCACCAGGCCTATGGCCAGGGCCTCACGCGCGGTGATCACCCGACCGGTTAGCAAAAGCTCCATAGCACGCCCGTAGCCGACCAATCTCTGCAGCCTGGCTGCGCCTCCCCAACCGGTTATCAGTCCAAGACGCATCTGCACAAAGCCGAAATCGGCATCCTCGGCGGCCACCCGGACGTCGCAGGCCACGGCTATCTCGCACCCGCCGCCTCGCGCGTGCCCTTCAATTGCGGCGATCACCGGGATGGGCAGATTTTCCATCATGGCGAGCGCGTCCCCCATCACGGCGGATATGTGGCGCCCATCCGCCTCGGTATGGTGGCTCCGGTGCTCGCTCAGGTCGCCGCCGCTGATAAACGAGCTGCCGGCGCCTGTCACGATCAGTGCTCGCAAATCGGCATTGGCCGCCTCACTCACGGCCATGCGAAATTCGTCCAGCGCGGCCCAGTCCA
>JALXEW010000155.1:0-18188 GCA_027069285.1 Ardenticatenia bacterium
TCTCAGCGCCGGGGACGCAGGCCGCCTCGTCCCAGAGGTGCTGTTCGAACGCGGCGACGTGAACGATGTGCCGCGCCTTTGGACGCTGTTGCAGGATGTCGAGTGCGTTTACCATCTGGCCGCCCGCGTCTCGGTGCCGGAGTCGGTTCAGTATCCACGCGAATATAACGCGGTCAACGTCGGCGGTACCGTGAGCGTGATGGAAGCGGTACGCGATGTGGGTGTGCGGCGGGTAGTGTTCATCTCATCCGGCGCCGTATACGGCGATCAACCCACCCAACCGCTCCACGAGCGTATGTTCCCAGACCCACGTTCCCCTTACGCGGTGAGCAAGCTGGCCGGCGAGTTTTACGTGCGCACCACCGGCATCCTCTGGGGAATCGAGACCGTGTGCTTGAGGGTGTTCAACGCCTACGGCCCGGGCCAGCAATTGCCGGCAGCACACGCGCCGGTGATCCCGCTATTCCTGCGCCAGGCACTCGGCGGGGGATCACTGGTGATATTCGGCGATGGGGAACAAACCCGCGATTTCGTCTACATTGACGACGTGGTTGACGCAATGGTGGCTGCGGCCACCGCCACGGATGTAGACCGGCTGGTCATAAACGTTGGCAGCGGCGTCGAGACCAGCATAAACGAGTTGGCGGATATGATCGGGCGGGTCACCGGCAGGGACGTGGACATCATACACAGTAAAGCGTCCGACGGCGGCGTCTCCAGAATGCGGGCCGACCTGACCCTGGCGAAGGAGCGTTTGGGCTTTTCGCCAAAGGTGAGCCTGGACGAGGGCATCAGATTGGTGCTGGAACTCGACCCCAGATTCCGGAAAGAAAAGGCATGATCGATCTCTCCGTCATCATCGTCAGCTGGAACGTGCAGGAGCTGCTGGCACGTTGCCTGGAAAGCATCCTGAACGGGCCGCAACTTGTCGTCGGAGCCGATCAGGCCTCCCCGTCAGGGGACGTCCCGACGGTCGAGATCATCGTGGTGGACTCGGCCTCGGAAGATGGCAGCCCGGAGATGGTAACAAGGCGCTTCCCATCGGTTCGCCTGATCACGTTGGATAGCAACATCGGCTTCTCGGCGGCCAATAACATCGGGCTGGAGATAGCACGTGGCCGCTACCTGATGCTCCTGAACCCCGATACCGAGGTGATCGGGGATGCGCTTCCACGTATGATCCGCTTCCTGGATGAGAATCCGGATGTGGGGGTGGTAGGGCCTCAGACGTTGAACCCTGACGGGACGCACCAAAGCACCCGCAGACGGTTCCCGACTTTGTGGACGGCTTTCTTTGAGAGCACATGGATTCAGAACCTGGCGCCGCGCCGGCTGCTGGACCGCTACTATGTGCGGGACGTGCCGGACGATGCCACTGCCGATGTGGATTGGGTTCAGGGCAGCGCTCTGATGACCAGGCGAGAGGTATACGAAACGGTCGGCGGGCTGGACGAGGGATTCGTGATGTATTCCGAGGAGATGGATTGGTGCCGCCGCATTAAAGACGCAGGCTGGCGTGTGGTATACCTCGGAACGGCCAAGATAGTACATTACGGTGGCCGTTCATCAGGCCAGGTGGTGGCGCGGAGCCATATATACTTCCAGCAAAGCAAGGTACGTTACTTCCGCAAATACCACGGCAAGGTCGCAGCAGAGGCGCTGAGGCTTTACCTGTTGGCACACTACGCCATCCAGATGATGATCGAGGGGGTAAAGTGGGCGCTGCGCCATAAGCCGGCAATGCGCCGCCGAAGGGTGGCCGCCTACTGGCAAGTGTTGCGCTCAGGTCTCCGGGCCAGGTAGGGCTGTAATGCGTATCGGCATGATCACAGGCGAATACCCACCTATGCAGGGCGGGGTGGGCGATTTTACCAGGGAACTGGCCCGCGCCCTGGCAACGCTCGGCCACGAGGTTTTCGTGCTGAGTAGGCCGACGGGAACCGGCGCCAACGATCCGGGCGTACACGTCAGCCCGATCGTGCGCAGGTGGGGAATCCGTTCCATATCAACGGTCGGGCGATGGGCACGGGAAAACCGCCTGGACGTGCTCAATTTGCAATACCAGACGGCAGCTTATGACATGTCCCCCTGGATACATGTGATGCCCCGTGTGCTCAGGACTCCGTTCGTGGTCACGTTCCACGACTTGCGGTTCCCATATCTATTCCCGAAAGCCGGCCCGTTACGTCCCTGGATCGTGCGGGAGTTGGCACGCGGCGCCGAGGGGGTGATCGTGACCAACCGCGAGGACGAGATCGAGCTGGCAGAGGCGCATGGCATCTCACCGCTCCGCCGGATCCCGATCGGCTCGAATATCGCGCCAGATATACCACCGGACTATAGCCGGGATTCCCACCGGGCCGCTCTCGGAGTCGGCAACGATGAGTTGCTGATCGGCTTCTTTGGCTTCCTGAACCGCAGTAAGGGGCCGGATTTACTGATCCGGGCATTGGCGAGGATTTCGGCCCAAGGGGTTCCAGCGAAGTTGCTCATGATCGGCGGGCGGGCCGGCTCATCCGACCCTACCAACGCCGAGTATGGGCGCCAGATCGACGCTTTGATCGAGGAGATGGGCCTTTCGGACTCGGTGCTCTGGACCGGGTTCATCGGGGATCAGGACGTCAGCGCCTGCCTGAGGGCGGTGGACGTATGCGCCCTGCCCTACCGGGACGGGATCTCATTCCGGCGGGGAACTCTGATGGCCGCCCTGGCACATGGCTGTCCGGTGGTCAGCACGCGCCCACCGATCCCGCTCCCGGAGCTACGCGAGGGCGAAAATGTGGTGCTGGTGAAGCCAAACGATCCCGACGCCCTGGCCGACGCCATCTTGAGGGTATGGTCGGACTCTGAGTTGCGCGCCAGGCTGGCCCGTGGATCGGCGGAGCTGGCCGGGCTTTTCACCTGGGAACGGATAGCAATGGAAACAGCGGCCTTCTTTGAGGATGTCTTATCCGTTAAAAGGCCGGCTCCTCATCGGTGAGGACGACGACGCAAGCCATCACGTGGGTATCGGTATCGGTCAGGCTCAGGTCCCAGCTTCGCCACCTTTGCGCCCTGGCCAGGGCTAACGCCCTGCCGTGCAGAATCAGGCGCGGACGCCCCAGCGGCCCGGTCTCCACCTCCACTTCCAGCCAGCCGACCGGCCCGATTCCGGTTCCCAGGGCCTTCACGGCGGCCTCTTTGGCCGCCCATCTGAGGGTCAGACGGCGGGCGTTACCCTTGCACTCGGCCTGCTCTGCGGGCGTGTAAATCCTATCCAGGAACCGCTTGCCGTATCTGGCAATCACCCGCTCTATCCGTCCGATCTCCATCAGGTCTATCCCACAGCGTATCATCGCCGTACCCGCTTCCTAAAGCCACTGTATAGGAACCCGTATCCCATTGCCAGGCTGGTCAGCGCCAGAAGTACCAGCCACAACACCACCTGCAACCGATCCGAAGCGCCGCCGCTCACCTTCTGCAGGTGAAGTCGCCATCCGCGTTCGAGATCGTCCAGCGACAGGCCAAGCGCGGACTGCACCCCGCCCTCACACGTCGCCCCGCCGGCATATGCGGCAAGCAGCGATCGGATGGCCTCCTGGCCGTACCGATCGCGGATGTAGCGAACCAGACTGCGGCTTTGCGCATACGCCAGGTATAGCTCATCGCGCCCAGATGGGAATCCGACACAAAGGCTCGAAAACGGCAACAGCTCCCCATTACCGAGCGCTTCCTCGACAAAGGCGTCCATATACGGGTCGGGTTCCGGCTCCAGGGTCATGGCATACCCCTCGTTGAGCCATAACGGTATCCCGGCGCCGCTTGATGCGCGGTAAAGCCAGATATGCGCCATCTCGTGCGGCAAGGCCCTGCGCCAGCCATCGCTTCCCGGCCCTTCCTCCGCGCTGATGGCGATCACGCCGTTTTCCGGGTCGGAGTAGGCATCCATCAGCTCCCCGCCCGGCAGCTCCAACCCGCTGCGGAGCGTGAACAGGTTCTCATAAAGGTATATGTCCAACAGGCCGATCTCCGTGACGCCTAACTGGCGGCTCAGCTCCTCTGCAGTTACCATCGCGGCGGCCAGCACGTCTTCTATCGTCTCCCGTGCCACTCCCGCCGCGTGAACGCGGATCGAATCGCGCTCGTAAAGCTCCCACACAAAGCGATTGTCTTTGTAGCGGAACCAGACCGGCTCGGTTTCCAGGTGCCTCCCAGAAAGGTCTCCCAACTCCCAGGAGTACCCGGCAAGTGTGAACGGGGTCAGCTCCAGGCCGGCCACGTCCAGGGCACAGTACGCGCGTATCTCATAGCCCGGCTCGAATTCCGGCTCGCATATCTCGCCATCGGCGCCGCGACGCGCCCAGAATATGAGCATGGCCGATGTGATCGGGGCAGACGATGCGGCGGTTAACGTGAACTCGATCTGGCGTCCGAATACGTAATTCACGCTCGAATCCTGCACGGTGATGCCATCCTGCGCCGCCGAGGTGCCAACCGAAGACATCAGCACGGCGGCCAGGGTGATCAGGGCAGCCGCTCCACCTGCGAACCGCGTGCTCATTGCAAATAGGCCACCAGCAATGTGAGTGTTATCGGGCTGAGCAGCGTGGAGATCAGGATGATCTGCGTGACCAGATCGGGGTCTAACTCGTACTCGGTGGCTATGATGGAGGTGACTACGGCAGTGGGCATGGCCGACTCGATGACGCCCGCTTGAAGTGCGGCGCCTTTCAGGGCGGCGATAGGCGATAGCAGTAATGCGATGGCCGGGCTTAGCACCAGCCGCATCCCGGCGACGATAAAGGCGATTTTCGATCTGCCAAAGTCACGCACCAGCGCCAATCGCATCCCCAGCATCACCAACATGGCCGGAATCGAGGCGCGGCTCAAAAGTTCGATCGGCCTGGAAAGCATCTGCGGTACTTCCCAACCCTGCCCTCCGACGACCATCCCGGCGATCAAGGCGTAAAGGGCCGGCAGACGTAATATCTCTACCAGCGCGCCTTTGAGGGTGCCCAATCGCCCGCCATCCTCGCCCCCCTTGCCGCCAGAGGCTATGTATATGCCCAGGGTGTAGCTCATGGACATGCTGGCGATGTAGCATATCACGGCATGGCTGAGCGCCTCATCGCCAAACGCGAAGCCCACCAGCGACATGCCGTAATTGGCGGTATTGGCGAGTAATGATGTGAGCACGATGGCACGGGTGGCCACGTTGTCGAGGCCTGCCACCCCCGCCACCAATCTGGCCGCCCCGGCGGTGATCAATGCGACCACCACAGTGAATACGAACATCCGCACGATGTCCCCGCCGCCTAACGGCGATTTGACCAGGGAATCGAATACCAGCGCCGGTGCGAAGACGTAAAAGATGAGCCTGGATATAGGCATCACGTCCAGGCTCATCGCCCTTTCTATCAGGAACCCGACCCCCATTACTATGAATATGGGGGCTATGTTATTGCTCAGGATGGTCAGAAAAGTCTCGGCCACTTCCGTTTTCGAGAGTCCTAGAACGAGTCGAAGTCCCCCAGTAGATCGTCACCCAGGTAGTAGGGATTGCCAAGCATAGCCATCTGTAGTGCTTCCTCGATGACTTCCTGAAGTTCGTAATCCTCGGAACTCTCGGCGGCATGGGATAGGCTTTGCAAAAGCTCGATGACGTCACCGCCGCCGATCTCACCCAGTGCCCATATCGCCGCCTCTTTGATCTCGCGGTCGGCGCTATCGCTCAGCTCCTTCAGGAGGGGCACCGCGTCTTCGATGGACAGCTCGCCTGCGGCCCTGACCGCTTCAAAGCGTATTTCGGGATCGCGGCTGCCCATCTCGTGCAACACGATCTGGCTCCAGCGCCCCCTATCGCATGAGCGCCCCATCGCGAAGACCGCGCTGACTTTCATAAGGCGTTCGCCGCTGTTATAGGCTTCCTCGATCATGCCGGCCACTTCCTCGCGGCTGGTGTTGGAGATGGCCTCAAGAGCCCGTCTGCGTACCTCCAGGCTCTCATCGTCCCGCCTGTAAAGTTCCAGCAGGATGTCCTGTGCCTCTCTGGCGGGTTCTGCGGGGAATTCGTCCATCTCGGCCATGTATAGGAAACGCCCAAGTGCAGTGGCAGCCATCGCCCTGACCGAAACCGATGGGTCATCCAGAACCATGCCCACCAGCTTGTGGAAGAAGTCCATCTCGGAGTTATCCCAAAGCCCATCTATGGCGGCGACGCGCACTTCGTCATCATCATCCTCAAGCCCGATCTTGCAGAGCGCGTCGAAGTCCAGGTCAAAGGCCATCTCTGATGTTTCGGCAACTCGTTTCATGATCAGGCGCCGCCGCTCGACCGGGAACGATGGCCATCTCTCCCGCAGGGACGCCAGGTTATCTCCCCGGAGATGGGAGAGGCTATAGATAATGGCCGCAGTGATCGGTGCCTCGGTATCGGCTATATCCCGCAACACCTGCTCGAATCCGGTCATCATCACAACCTCACGGAAGCGTGATCGGATGCATCAGATCGTACAGCACGAAGAACGCCATTGCAATAAAAAGCAACACCAGGCCGACCAGGTGTATCTGGCCTTCGTACTTTGGGTCCATGCGCTTGCCGCGAACCAGTTCGATCAATACGAAGAGTATCCGCCCACCGTCCAGGGCGGGTATCGGCAGCAGGTTCGTCAGGCCCAACGCTATGCTGATCGCAGCCGCGAAACGCAAGATCGGGTACCATGCGTTGATCTCGATGCTTTCGGCGATCACGTCCCCGCCCATCTGGCTTATCCCGACCACGCTGACCGGTCTGGCCGCGTCCGGCGAGACGGTGCCCTGTATGATCTGAATCGGCGCCGCGATCACCATGCCGATGAAGAGGGCCGTCTCCGTGACTCCCGATAATAACGCCTCTCCAGGTGAGAGCCTGGATATGGTGACGACGGCGTTTTGATTCTGGATGACGATGCCGGTCGGCCCCTGGCCCTGAGGGGGCGAGACGCGCGGCACCATTGAGACGGTCACCATCTCCCCATCGCGCTCAACGGTGAGGGTGATCTCCCGTCCGAGGTTAGCGTTTATGTACTCGCTCAGGTCGCTCAGTGTGCGGACGGGTTCGTCGCCCGCCACCCTGACAATATCGCCCGCCTGCAGACCGGCTATATCGGCAGGCGAGCCGGGATTCACCTCCAGGATGACCACATCCGCCCGTTCCAGGACGGGCATCCCGACCATTCCGGTAGCGGTCAGGAGCGCGATCGCCACCAGCACGTTCATGGCAGGGCCGGCGATGAAGAAGCCTATGCGTTCCAGCGGGGTGGCGTCCTGAAGGCTTTTGCCCTTTTCCGGTGGGATTTCCTCGCCTGTTGGCCTGACGAAATCCTCACCCAGCGGTTTGACGAAGCCGCCCAGCGGTATCCAGTTCAGGGTGTAATCGGTTCCGCCGCGTGAAAATAGCTTAACCAGCCGTGGTGGAAATCCTATGCCGAATTCCTCTATGGTTATACCCGCCAGCTTACCACCGATGAAATGCCCCAGCTCGTGGAACAGGATCAACGGCCCTATGACCAGCAAGAAAGCAATTATGTCTAGCTGAAATTCTCCCATCTCCAACCTCTTAGAGTAAAAGGGCGCCAACGACGCCCTCTTCACCTTCCAATCAGATTCCCATATAACTGATTATACCCCGCTGCCCCTCGCCGGCAAGGGCGGAGAGGTACGGTGGCGCCCAAAGGCAAACGGCAGCCGAGCGCGGACAGGTTCCCAACCGGAGCTACTCCGTGCCTGCCGTCAACATGTACCGGTAGGATGCCCGGCCACGTACAAAAGGCGTGATCGCGCTGATCGCCACGACGGCCCCATCCTCACCGACTGTGAGCGGCAACTCGGCGGCCTCATCCCCATCCACGTAGTAGCGTTCCACGCGCGGTGACGGTCCGAGCGTGGCAACTGAGATGACCCATCGCTGGGAATATGTTGTGGGGGTGCGCATGAATCCCCACGGTTCCCACACGCCCGCTCCGCTCTCAACGTCATCGTAGAATCCGATTTGAGGGATCGAGATGTCATCCAGGAGGAAACCCGTCCGGGTTATCGAGCCATCGGTCAGGTACTCGAACCGTATCCACACCGGCCCTCCGACGTATTCCGAAAGGTCAACTCGCTCGCGTATCCATCCGGTCTGCCCGCCGGTATAGCCCGGCCCGCGCGATGCATATCCGGAATCCGTCGCGTGCTCGCCCCGCAGGATGTCCCATCGCACCCCGTCACGGGACGCCTCCACGTAGAGGATGTCGTAGCCGCTCTCGATGTCGTACCACATCGAGAATTCCAACGTGGCCGAATCCAGGCCGCTCAGGTCAAATTGCCCGGTCAGCCTGGCAGCACCCGAATCGCTCCAGTATGACCACCAAACCCAGCGCCCGGAGGGCGGACTTACGGGCGCCAACTCGGCCACCGAAGTTCCCTCGAAGATCAGGCGGTAATTCCCCGGCCCGGTGACCCTGTAGTAATCCACGCCGTACTGGATAACATCCTCACGCCTGTACATCATCCCGACGTTCATCTGCTCCATGTACGGCCTGGTCGGCAGCTCCAACGACAGGTAAGCGTAGCGCCCGTCATCGAGTGAGGGGTTGTTCAGGGCATTGGCCAACGTCCAATCGGCGAAAACCTCGTCCACGTCCTCCGAGATGCCGAATTCGCGCAATGTTTCATCAACCCCGGCCATCCCGTCGGCCTGGCATTCCGATAGCGCACGAACGAAGTCCCGCCCAAACCGATCATAGAGGTAGGTCGCGAACAGGAAGGCCGACCCATAGGCAATGGATGTGTCCTCGCTTTCGAAGGGCCAATCGATCAGGTTGTAATCGGGGCGGCGCAGGTAGGTATATGCATCATCCCCGGTTATGTATTCGATGGGGAATCCGTTCACGTGCTCGGCCAGCTGGGATAGGCCTTCGTCAACCCATCTGAACTCGTTCCCGTCCATGTTCCACTGGATCAGGTGCTGCAATTCATGGGCGATGGTAGTCAGATGCTGGTCTGAACCCATCGGCCCCCAGTCCATCGCGATATAGATCATCTCGTGCTCGTTGGAGTCTGGACACACGCTTGCCGGGCACTCGTTGCTATCGTCAAACATGCCCACCGCATCCCCAAGCGTACTCACATGCAAGAGGTGCACACGGCGGTCACCATCTATGCCGGGCAGCCATTCGGAGCCGAATACGTCGTGTTCCAGAGCGTATATCTCGTCGAATCTCCCGGCAGCCCTTTGCAGGCCGTCCGCGTCGAATTCAACCCCGTCTTCCACCCAGAAGCAACCATGCTCGCTGACCGCCCGTACGGTCGCGCTGATGGTATCGCCGATCAGGTTGAAAACTTCGGTGCGGCCAGGTACGCAGAGTGACTTTTTATAGGAGCCGAAGAGTTCATCCCAGGGTCTCCAGCCCATAGAGACCAGCCACTCGGCCTCCGAACGGTTCGGCGGCACCGATGGTGCATCGGCCCACGTCGGATCAGGCTGATCGGACGTGGTCTGCGATGGCGCGGATGCCGAGGCCAAACCCAGACCGCTAAGCAGTATAAGGAACAATGAGATGCAAGGCACTAAGCCGATAACGCGACGATACTTCACTTCAACTTCACTCCCCCAACTGAACCGGGTCAATCCGGTATGAATAGCGGGCCTGCTCGGTGGTGACCGGGGCAAGCGCCGATATGACGATCACGGTCTCGCCGTCGCCCAGCCCTATACGCCACGTCCCCTCAGTCCCATCGTCAGGCCCCAGGAGTCTGGTAACGGTCACGCCACCCGGCGGCCCCTGGATGAGTTGGACTATGTAGCGTTGGGGCAGGGTGTTATCGCTCAAAAGCCATCCGGCGGATTCCCAGCCCCCGTATCCGGATTCAAAGTCATCAAAGTAGCCGATCTCCGGGATGGATATGTCATCTATGACCATCCCATGCTGGTTCACTGCGTCGTCCGTGATGTACTCAAAGCGGATCAGCACATCCCCGCCGACGTAAGGCGTCAGGTCAACCTGCTCATGTATCCATTGGGGAGTATCGCCACCACTGGTGCCGGTATAACCAGGCCCGTAGGCGTTATCATGGGGATTCTCCCGTGTGGTGTTGGCAGTCTCCAGGATGCTCCAATGCACGCCGCCGTCGGTGGAAACCTCGACATAGGCATAATCCCAAAGCGCCTCGATGTGATACCACGTCCAGAATTCAAGCGTCGCACGGTCAACACCGCTCAGGTCAAAGGCACGGGTGAGCGTGGAATCGCTCTCATCGGCGCGATTAGACCACCACATGTAGCGCCCGCTATGAGGCTCGGTCGGCACAAGGCGAACGGTGTCCATGCCGGAAAATGAGAAGTTAACCACCTGGTTTCCGTTCAGACGTATATAGTGGGCCGAATACTGTGGGATCGCCACGTCCACCGCATTCACCGGATAGCTGTTGTGCTCAAAGGTTACCGCTACTTGTGGGAGGTTCGGCAGCAAGGTATAGGCATATCGCCCATCGGCCACCGTCGGGTCGTTGAGGTAATTGGTGACGACCCAATCGCCGAAGAAGTCTTCGGACGTGATCGGCCTGCCGGTTTCCGGATCGGTGGCGCCGATGGCGCGGAGGGTGTTCTCGACGCTGATCATGCCGTTATCCTGATCGGCAACAAGTTGCATGATGGCATCTTCGCCAAAGCGCTGCAGGAAGTAGAGGCAGAACAGGTATGCGGCCCCGTAGTAAGGCACCGAGGATTCCTCTTCCGGCCAGGTGTTGAGCTGTATGGGGCGACCGAGCAGGAATTGACGCGAGAACCCCACGGAATCAAGCCCATTGAGGAATGTGGAAAGTTCTGAAAGGCCCTCATTGAGCCACGTGGACTCGTTGGCGTCCACATTCCAGTGGATCATGTGCTGAAATTCATGGGCCAGTACCCCGTTATAGTAATCGGTGCCGATGTCGCCGGCCATTGTATCCAGGTTGACGAAGAACATCTCGTGTTGATTGGATGTCGCCACGGCCTCGACCGGGTATTCGCTGGCACTGCCGTAATAAGCCGCGACGGTGTATCCCAGGTCGCCTGCCAGCAGGATGTAGATATGGGGGTCCCCGTCAACTCCTGGGTTCCACTCGGAGCCGAAGTAGCGGCGCGTGGTCGGATATATCAGGTTCTCAAATTGCTCAGCCGATTCGGCAACCGCGTCCATATCCACCTGGTACCCCTGCTCAAGCCAGACGTAGAGGTGCTCGGTTTCGTATACCAGCACGGCGGTCACCTGGAATTGCCTGTCATCATCGGAGTTATCGGCCCAGAACACTGCGGTATCGCCCACGTCATAGTCCGGCGCGGGGGTGGTGGCAACCCGGGGCACATTTTCGCGGCCCATCAGCCGCACGGCAAGCTCCACCCGATCCCTGACCGGTATATCGGTGTTGAAGAGTTGGGTCAGCGTATCCGGCACGGGAGCCTGACCCGCTATCGGGGTCGGCGTGGGCTTTTGGGCGGCGATGTGCGCCGGCGCATAGACCGAGGTGAATATCAGCGTGCCGATAACCAGTACGGCAACCGCAAGCCATTCGCGCATCCGGAACCCGATACGGTATCTACTGTGCTTTCCCATGTCACCTGCCTTATGAATGCTAAAAGAGCAACTTCTTGGAGAGATCGTACCATAACCGGACGTACTTGGGTAACCGGATAAAGAAAAACTCCCGTGACTTTTACGATCACGGGAGTTTGCCCGGCTTTGCGGGGGGTTATATGGCGTTGACGGCAGTGACGTATAGGTTATATATGGCCGGGCCAAGCAGGAACAGAATCGCGATGACTACTATCGCGACCAACATAATGATCAGGGCATACTCCATCAGGCCCTGTCCTCGCTCGGCGAGCACAGGCCCACGCATGATACGGATCATGATAACCGGCCTCCTGTCCCCAGGGACATATAAATATGGCGTTCTACGCCGTTATGTATGCTATAACCAGGGTACACCGAAATGGGGGCCGGCCATGATAGTACTAAGGTACTACCGCTCAGTGAAAGGTCACCGTATCTAGTATCTCCCGGAGAACCGGATAGGCATCCTCTGAGCTTTCCAAGGGGGATGCCATCGGGTAGAAGGCATAGTTGATGTCATCACGGGTGAGGGCCACCATCCAGCCGGCAGCAGGCGGCTCATTCTGACAATCTTCGGCCAGGAAGTCCGTGCCAACCCCGGTCTCGTTGCCGATCTGGATCGGCCTGTTAGCGGTCACTACGGTTACATCACAGCTTTCCTCGAAGAGGGCAAACCGCAACAGGTAAATCGCATCCAGGCCCACCTCCGGCGATAGGGGCGGGAAGCCCCATAGCACCCATATCCAACCATCGCCCACCCCGGTCGGCCCGGAGTAGACCGCTACGTTCAATGTGAAGAGGGCACCGGCGGTATCCGTCATTCTAACGGTGTAGTACCGCGCATCCCAATCGAGCGGCAGCTCTATATCGAACGGCGGTGGCTGTCCCTCGCCGACCCCGGATGGGAGTCCGCCAGGCGTGGACTCGAGTTCCACTTCCGCCGATGGCAATGGAGATGGGGTTACGGTCGGCACGGGCGAAGGTGTGGGGGTCTCGGTCGGGGTTGCGGTCGGCACGGGGGTAAATATGGGCGCCCGAACGCCCGGCCCACATCCGAGCAGGAAGGCAGTTATAACCGATAATGAAAGGGCAAGCGTTGCCCGGCGGGTTCGGGCCATGCCAATCACGCCATCGAGTATACCAACCCCATCAGCGCCAGGAAGAGCAATAACACCAGCGCCACGATCCCTGCCCCCAGGAAGATCACGGCCCCCCGCCCAGGGCTTTGGGGTCTATCCGGCTTGAAGCCAACCATGACCGACCACCCGATCACATAGGCGGCCAGCCCGGCCAGGCCGCCGATCACGGTCGGCAGGCTGGATGTGATGGCCGATACGCCCATCATCAGGTTGAGCACCATGGCGAAAACCATGCCGATCATCAGGGCGATGATCAGAACCAGGGCGATGCGTATGGGCTTTGCCCAATTGCCGATATTGGAGATAATTTTTTCTACCACGTCCCCCTCCGACCGTAGCCGAAGCTGCCAAGCAAAAACGCGACGAGCAGTAAGGAACCGATCGGCCCGCGAGTGGATTTTAGCGCATGACGCACATAGTCCACAAGCACGCTTGGGGGTATAATGCCATGTAGTTGGAGTATCATCGGGGCTTCGTTCGAGAATCCAAGGAGTGGGTTGATGGCCGCCGTCTGTTGGGTCTGCGGGAAAGACGCTCACGCATCCTGTCGCTTTTGTGGTCGCTTCGTATGTAAAGAGCACTCTTCAAAACAGCCGATATTCCTGGGCATATACGTAGGGGCCAATCAGACCCCTAAAGCCATCACGGTGGCCGATGCGATCTGGTGCGGCCTTTGCCGTCCCCAACCGGAGCCGATAGAGATGCCGGAGTTATACTGAATTTGCAAATCTGCGGACGGCACCTTCAGTAACGCGCAGACGACATAAGTTAGGGCAAAATCAATGACCCAGGACGTCAATGATGAGCACCTGGTGAGGCTTGCTCAGCAGGGAGACCGAGAGGCTTTCTTGGCGCTATATAATCGCTACATTAACAGGGTGTACAACCGTGTGAAAAGCCGCGTGCCGCCTCAGGACGTGGAGGACGTGACCCAGGATGTGTTCATAGCGGTGATCCGCTCGCTGGAACGCTTCGAGCATCGCTCCCGATTCAGCACGTGGCTGTATACCATCGTGAACCGGAAAATAGCCGATTTCTACCGAAAGCGACAAAGGCACGGGGATGAACAAACAGTGAGACTGGATAGCATAGCCGGTACAATGGCGTCCCCGGCCAACGGTTACGAGAGGATCGACGAACGGATAGCGATCCAGAAGGCCTTGAACGCTTTGCCGGGGCACTACCGAGAGGTCATCCTCATGCGCTTCGCCGACGGTATGACATTCGCCGAGATCGCCTCGGAGCGTGGGCAGACCCTGGAAGCAGTCAAATCTCTGTACCGCCGGGCAATACAGGCAATGCGTAGCATAATGGCGACCGATGAAAGCCAACGTGAATCACGATAGAGAGTTAGACGAAGAGCTGGCCAAAATGACCGACGCGCTGATAGACGGGCGCGAGATCGAGGAGATCCCCGATGAGCTGAGGGACCTCGAGCCGGTTTTGCGGGGGATATACCATGTCGTCTCCCCAAACGAGAAGCCCAGTCCGGCATATCGCGCCAGATTACTCCAAAAGCTAAACGAGGAGTGGGATCAAGTCCAAACGCGCAGGCTAGCCAACAGGCGCCGGTTCCGACTACTGCGCCTGGCCACGCTGGCCGCCTCTATCACGGTAGCCTTGGCGGCATTCCTCTCGCTAATCTCCTCCAATGAGAGCGCAGGCGGAGGTCTGGAAGGTACCGCCACTGGACCGTTGCAATTTGGCATTCCCCTGATACTTGCGCTTTTTGCCATTGCTGTAATATCCTGGAGCTGGCTCAGGCAGCGGTGACCCCGTAGCCAGGCCGCGATGCGCTTGTGCAAATCGCACCGGTAAACATCCGGGCACGGTAACCGGACCGGGGCCGGCATTTCCGGCAGGCCTGCATGGCCGGGCCGGGCGTGATCCGGCTTGCCAATCGGAAGGAGGGTATGTATACCGTCACAATAATCGCATATTTGCTCACGGTCGCCATACCGGCGTTATCTGTCTACCTGATCTTCGCGCTGGACCTGTTCGGGACGGGGAAACGTAGCACCGTTCTGACGTCCGTGGCCTGGGGTGCCGTCGGGGCCTTCGGCCTGGCCTGGGTGATCAATAACGCCTCGATAGAAGCCTTCGGTTACGAAACGGTCACGTCCCTAACCGCCCCCATCATCGAGGAGCTGTTGAAAGCGTTGATCCTGGCCTACTTTATCCAGCGCCCCCAATTCAGGTACATCGTGGACGGAGCGGTATATGGATTCGCGGTCGGGATCGGATTCGCAGTCTCGGAAAACCTCTTAGTGTACCTCCCCAATGCCGAGGCGGTGCTCCTCGGCTCGATCAGCAGGGTGCTTTCCACCACGTTGATGCACGCAACTGCCAGTGCGCTGGTGGGCATATCGCTGGGTAGGCTGCGCAGGACAAGGAACTTCGAGCGAATCGGGCTGCCTGTGACAGGGATCGGGCTGGCCATAGCTTTGCACGTCGCCTATAACAACCTGGTCGGCCATATGGAGGGCCTGCCATTGCTCCTGGTCGCCATAGGTTTTGGGATCGGCGGCAGCGTGCTGATCGCGTTCCTGATCGGCCAGGGCATCGAGGAGGAAAAGAAACGATTCGCCGAGACCCTGGGCCTGAACGTGGGGGTATCCACCGCCGAACGTAAGGCGGTACAGAACCTGGGCGGCAGCTCGATAGAACATATCTTGAGGGAATTGGCGCTCTTCTTCGGCAACGACAAGATAGATTCGATCCGCAGGTTATTGATCCTCCAGGCCAATATCGGGATATTGCAAAGTAACCTCAGATGCCCGGCCAGCGACAGGTTGCGCGAATCATGGGAACGGGAAGTGGCCCAAATGCGCCAGGAGGTCGACCAGATCAGGGCAGAGCTGGGCATATACGTGATGTCATTCCTGCGCGGGGTCTTCCCGGCAGATGATGTCGAGATATGGAGTTCGTTGCAAGAGGAGATCGCCAGATTCGATCCGGAACATGTCCACTCGTTCGATCTCTTTGTTCTGGCCTCCGAGCTGGCCGAGACTTTCACTCCAGAGCAGCTGGGACGTATGGCGCTGAGGCTCAAGGAGATAGAGCTTTTCAAGAACGTGTCGCTTGCAGACCTGGAAAACTTGAGCCGGGCGATAACCGAGCGAACATTCGAGGACGGCGAGATAATCTTCAACAAGGGAGATGCCGGCGATGCCATGTACCTGATCTCAGAAGGCCAGGTGAACATTTATACCGGCGGCATCAACGGCAACGCACTCCCATTTCGGACGTATCAGGCCGGGGATGTGGTCGGCGAGTTCAGCCTGCTTGACGGACAACCTCGTTCGGCAGGGGCACGCGCCAACGGGAGAGTCAAGGCTATGGTGCTGCGCCGCGATCACTTTATGATGTTCATAAGGAGCCGAGGAGAGGTAGTCATAGCCATGTTGCAATATCTGGCCGATAGAGTCCGGTACACGACAAGGGCGGTGGAAACCGCGATCGAGTGGGCCAAAAAGATCGCACAAGGGGAATATGATAAGGCCCAGGCACTGGCCGCATCGCCGGTATTCGCCAAAGCCACGGCATCTGCCTCCGCCACCCCGACGTCAGGAGCAGGCATATCCCGGTCCGGCCACGCAGGTAATGAGAATGCATCCGAAAAGCCAATTACCTTGAGTGGCGCTTTCGCCAGGTTGGCCGCGATCCTGGAACAACGCGAGCAAGCCGACCACCCGGAGGTGGGAGATGAGTGACTTTATCGGCAGCGGCGAGGCAATAGATGTGATCACCCGATTGCGGGAATCGGAATCCTCGGTCTTCCGTGGGGTGGAAGCGGAAAACCTCACCGAGATGGTCACCCTCATGGAGCATCGAAGTTTCGAGAAGGGCAGGATGCTCTTTGAAAAAGGCTCCCCAGGCGACGCTATGTACCTTATCCTCTCCGGCCAGGTCAGGATATTCACGACCGATAGGGGGGGACGTGAACTGACATTGGCGCTCCTCGGCGAGGGCCAGGTATTCGGTGAGCTTTCGATAATAGACGGGCGACCCCGATCCGCCTCTGCGGTCGCATCCGAGCCGCTGGAAGCCCTGATCCTGCATAGAGATGACTTCCTGAGCTTCATCGAGAAACATCCGGCAACCGGTATGGCACTGCTGCGAAATCTGGCGGAGCGCGTGCACTATACGACCACGTATCTCGAAAGCGTCTCCTCGGTATTCCGAGGGGTGCGCCAGGAAGACCTCGACGACCTGGTGGCCTTGATGGAGAGACAGGCCTTCTCGGAGGGGGAACTCCTGTTCGAGGAAGGCTCGGTGGCCGATTCGATGTACATGATACTTTCGGGGCGCGTGCGGGTGTACACGCATGACGACCGGGGGGATGAGTTGACGGTGGCCTATTACGGCGAGAATCAGGTCATGGGCGAGCTTTCGCTCCTGGCGCCACAGTCACGCTCGGCATCGGCGGTCACGATCGAGCCGACCGAGGTCTTGATCCTGCGCCGTGGGGATTTTTTAGAGTTCGCGCAAAAACGCCCACCCGTGATCATCGCGATGATGCGCAATCTGGCCAAGCGAGTCAGGCACGCCAACGTGTACCTGGAAAGTCTCTCCTCCGTCTTCAGGGGAGTGGGGCCGCAAGACCTGGAAGACCTGCTCGGCGTCATGGAGAAGAAAACGTTCAGGGCCGGAGAGGTGCTTTTCAGGCAAGGCTCACCCGGCGACTGCATGTACCTTATACTCTCCGGGCGGGTGCGAATATACATCCGAGACGAGCAGGGCAACGAGCTGACATTGCGCTACTACGGCGAAAATCAGGTGGTCGGGGAGCTATCCGTTCTGGATGCCAAGCCACGCTCGGCATCCGCATCCGCCGCCGAGCTACTGGAGGTGCTGACGCTGGAACGCGACGAGTTCCTGGCATTTGTAAGGGAAAGGCCACTGGTCGGCATCACCCTGATGCGAAATATGGCCGGAAGGGTAAGGTATACCACCACTTATCTGGAAAAGGTGATGGATTGGGCCACAAAGCTGGCAAAAGGGGATTACGGCAGGGTCCTCGAAGATATGTCCTCAACCGGGGATGGCTCCGACATCCAGGCACTGATAGCCACCTTCCTGCAAATGGCACGTTCGATTAAGGCTCGCTCGGAAGCATGATGCAAGACATCCGGGCGGCCCTAAAATCACAAACCCATTACCCGGCACGGCAACGACATAGTTATCGGCCTTAGAGCGTTCGAGCGAACGGAGGTGAGCGATGAATCAGCGGGAGTTGTTCTCTTTGATCGCCGGTTTGGTAATAGGAGCACTATTCGGAGCGATACTCACTGCAATAGTGCCCGGCCTGGGGGAACTCCTCGGCACAGCCGGGAAAAAGCCGGAGCCGGAGATATTCCTGGTGGACTTAGAAACAGCAGGCACATGGCTGACAACTACCTACCCGGAATACGATGAAGACTTGACCGAAGCAGTCGAAGAGGTGAGGAATTTG
>JALXEW010000155.1:18198-19039 GCA_027069285.1 Ardenticatenia bacterium
AATGTGCTGGAGCGTTCGAACCTGCGCGAAGGGTTCCCCGGCACCGAGGATGCCGTGGATACTTTGCTTTCCGGCATGTACGCCGCTTTGCTCGGCTCCGACATCCCGCCAGAAGTAGAGGAAGAGGCCGAGGTATCCGTATGCCTGGGCCTGGATGACGACCCTTACAACCTGGAAGGACCGGCTATATATCTCTACATGGCAGTGCCACCCGATAGAGCCGGCAACGTCCCGGAGGATATTGAAGGATGGCAGAGGCTGGAGGAACCGAAAGACAACGACATGTTCTGGCAGTTGCTTGGATGTTACCCGGAGCGTCAATAAGTTATGGCCGGGTTATAATCCGGTTATAAATCGATCTGCGCTGGTACTTCAGAACACACCGACGGCGACTCAGGCTTAAAGCCACCCCCAGTCTCATATAAAAATGAAGGAGGTGCATAGGGAGAAAGCGATCAACGTCCGGCTGCATGGTGGTGTAATATCAGAGAGGATAATTATGAAAGGGAAAGGCTTAAGTAAGCAAACTACGATACTGGTCGCCGTCGGACTTGTCGTCTTGGCCGCCGTAGCGCTCGTTTTCGGCGGGGGAACCGGATTGTTCGGCACAGCTGGAGAGGAACCCACTCCGACAAACACGCCAGAGCGTGAGGAAATATCGATCGCCCTGCCAACTGAAACGCCCACACCTCTGGCAGATGCCGATGGTGACGGCCTGCCGGACGACCAGGATGAGTGTCCTAACGAGGCCGGCCCTGCCGATAACGCAGGCTGCCCACCTCCTCAACCCGTAGATACGGACGGCGACGGCCTGCCGGACGACCAAGATGAGTGCCCCAAC
>JALXEW010000156.1 GCA_027069285.1 Ardenticatenia bacterium
GGCGGGATGCGGCCCGCCCGCGCCTCCCACGCCCACACGCCCACCGACGGCGACCCCGACGCCTTTTTCGACCCCATTGCCGACCGTCCCGTCGCCCATACCGCCTGGGGTGGAAGAGAACCCGATCCACCTGATGCTGGTCACGGAACGCACGCCTGCCGCCGTCCGGGCTGCCGACGCCCTGGGCGAGGTGCTCTCCGAAGCATCCGGCCTGAGCGTGAACGTGGAATTGGCGGGGGACTACGGGCGCGTCATTGATGAGATGTGCGGGGATTCGCCGGTCGTCGGCTGGCTCGACGGACTCGCATACATGGTGGCCGAGGGGCGTGGCTGCGGCTCGCCCGATCTGATCGCCGTGCGTGGCCGGGCGCATAACGCGGTGCGTGGATATAGCTCCCAAATACTCATCAACACCCGTTCCAGCCTGGGAGACATCGAGGACATGGCCGGCATGGTGCAGGGGGATTATTGTCGCATCGACGGGCAGGATGCGGTGAGCTGGGTGATACCGGCGCTGATGATGCGTGCCGCCGGGGTTGACCCGTTCACCGAACTATTGTCCGTCACCGATGAGGCCGAGCTGGCATGGGAAGATGAGCCGGAATTCGAAGGTTACCAGGCGCTCGTGATGGCCGTCTACGAGGGGCTTTGCGAGGCGACCGGAGTCCCGCCCGGCACGATCGAGGAAATGTCCGACCTGCCGGACGACTTCGACGAGGTAGTGCGAGTCCTGGACGAATCGCCGGAGATACCATTCGCAGTGCTGAGCTATCCGCCCACCGTCCCCGGAATCCGGCGGCGAGACCTGACCGACGCGCTCATGGACCTGATCTCCGATGACGACGGCGCCGGGCTGCTGGCCACCTTGCTGGGTGCGGACTCGTTCGAGCGTGTGGACGAGAGTGACTTCGACCGATTGCGCGAGTTCCTGGAACTGGCCCGCTTTGACCCGGTGTTGATGGGGCAGTGAGGGATATGCCCGCGCCCGAACTGGCCGTCGTGATCGTCACCTGGAACGTGCGGGAGATGGCGCTGGGGGCCATCCGCTCGCTATACGACGATCTGAACCGCTCCGGCCTGGACGCGGAAGTGTGGGTGGTCGATAACGCCTCTGAGGACGGCACCGCCGACGCGATCCGTGATGAATTCCCGGCAGTTCACCTGATCGCCAGTGACTCTAACCTGGGATTTGCTGCCGGCAACAACCTGGCGCTACGCCAAATGGGGTTCGAGGGCGGGCGGGAGACTCCGAGGACGGTCTTTCTCCTGAACCCGGATACCATCGTGCTCCCCGGCGCGGTGAAGGCGATGTACGATGTGCTCTGGGGCGCCCGGAAAATAGGTTGGGTGGGCGCAAGGCTCAGCTACGGTGATGGGAGCTTCCAGCATAGCGCGTTCGCGTTTCCCGGATTGGCCCAACTGGTGATTGACCTGTTTCCGGTTCCGGCGCGGATTTACGAGAGCCGAATCAATGGGCGATACCCCCGTCGGCTATACGAGCGTCGGGAGCCATTCCCGGTGGATCACACGCTCGGAGCCACCATGATGCTGAAAGGGGCCGTGATCTCCGAAGTTGGCCTGCTGGACGAGGGATTCTACATGTATTGCGAGGAGATAGATTGGGCCATGCGCGTTCGGCGGGCCGGATGGGAGATATATTGCGTGCCCTCCGCGCACGTGACACACCTGGCGGGCAAGAGCACGTCGCAAATGAGGGCCGAGAGCATCGTCCACCTTTGGAAGAGCAGAATGCGGCTTTACCGCAAACACTACTCACCGGCGAAGGCTGCCCTGGCGCGGTTGCTGATCCGGTTAGGGATGAGGTGGAAACTCCACGAACTTGAGAGGAGACGTTCTCGCGGCGGGATGTCGGATGCGGAATACAATGCCCTGAGAGAGGCATACGAGATGGTGGGAAGGCTATGAGCGGGGTGAAGCTGGCGGCGGTCGTGCTGACCCTGAACGAGGAGCACAATATCGTCGAATGCCTTTCCACGCTCAAGTGGGCGGATGAGATGTGGGTTTTCGATTCGTATAGCACCGACCGCACCGTCGAATTGGCAGAGGAATCCGGTGCCCGCGTGGCACGCGAGGTCTTCGAAAACTACGCCCAGATGCGCAACCTGGCCCTGAGCCGGGTGGATGCCGAATGGGTGCTCTTCGTGGACGCGGACGAACGGGTGACTCGTGAGCTTTCGGCGGAGATACAAGATGTGCTCGCCTCGCCGGATGCCGATGGCTATTGGATACCGCGCCATAACTACATATTCGGGCGGCTGACGCGCGGCGCCGGATGGTACCCCGATTATCAGATGCGGCTACTGCGCCGCGAGCGGGCGCATTATGACCCAGACCGCCATGTCCACGAGGTAGTGATCCTTGATGGGCGTGAGGGATACCTGAAAAACCCCCTGGTACACTATAACTACGACTCCCTGGCGCACTTCATCGCCAAGCAGGAGCGGTACACCGATTACGACGCCCGCGTCCTGTTCCGCAAAGGCGTACGGCCAAAGCCACGCCACCTGATCACCGCGCCGATCAGGCACTTCATCTGGCGCTTCTTCACGCTAAAGGGCTACGTGGATGGCTTCCACGGGCTGAAGCTCAGCGTGCTGATGGCCTGGTACGAATATCAGAAACAACTGCGGCTGCGGAGACTCTGGCGTGAGGCCGACGATGGCAATTGAAATGAATTCGGAGTGGCCGCGCCACACGAACGGCCACTCCGAAAGATGGCGCCGTGAGGTTTAGGGAGGGAGACAAACCTCTAATCCCCGCTGCCGGGGGAGCCGGGTGAAGCAGCGCGGGTGGCGCCTGCCCGGAGCTTGGCAACTGCTAGAGCTACCGCGAAGACCAGCAATGCACCGATGATGCCGGCAACGATCGTGGTCAAAGCCTCGTTTTCTATGAACGGCACCGTGTAGTCCGGCAGGATTTCATATGGGGCATCCTCCGCCGCCTCTATAAAGCCGTGATCCTCGGCCACCCTCTCCAGCCCGTCGGGAGCGGGGGATGCCAGGGGGGAGAGCAAAGTCACCGCTAACGTTATCACCAGACCGACCGCTATCCAGCCGTATCCGGCGGTTGCCGGGGTATGTGCGGGGGCCTCATCCGGCACGAGATCGGGGCGACTTGCCTTCACAAAGAGCACCGCCGCCGTCGTGATCAGCCCCTCGCCTATCCCGATCAGCGCGTGAACGCCTGCCATTGCCGGCAAAGCCACGTGAATGGGGGACGTGCCGGAGAGCGCCAACTCAAGCGCAGTGGCTATAGCGGCCAGCTCCACCGAAACCCAGCCGGCCACAAACGCTGCAACTCCGGTGGCCAGACGGCTTTTGCCCGGTAGCCTCTGTATCCACCGGTAGACCGCATACGCCACGAATCCGGTCAGTATCCCCATGTTTATGATATTGAATCCCAAAGCCAGCAGCCCGCCGTCCTGGAACAGGAGCGCCTGGATGCCGATAACGCTGGTCATGATCAGCACGGCTGCCCACGGTCCCATCAGTATAGCTGCTAGCGCGCCGCCGAGGAGGTGTCCAGACGTTCCGCCGGCGACCGGGAAATTGATCATCTGCGCGGCGAAGATGAACGCCGCCAGGATACCCATCATCGGCACCTGCCGTTCGCCGAAGCTCTCACGGGTCTGGCGCAGCGCCAGCACGATCAAGATCACTGCGCCAAGCCATCCTACCAGCGCCACCGGCAGTGAGAGGAAGCCATCGGGGATGTGCATTGCTGGGATCGACATCTCGGTTAGACCTCCTGGTTGAATCCTTCGGACTTTTTATGCCTTGTTGCAACTATTTGCATTTACAATTTATAGCGCAAAATCTCCAAAATGCCAAATCCGCACAAGCCCGTTTTCGCATCCGAATCGCCGGCGGGTTATAATTGCAAAGGTGCCTGTGGCACCGAAAATACGAATGGGGACGGGAACCTATGGAAACACCTCTGATCTCACCTCACGGCGGCACACTGGTATCACGTGTTCTCCACGGAGAGGTAAGGGACGCCGTTTTGGAACGCGCCCACAGTATGCCGAAGGTATGGCTTGCCAAAACCAACATATCCGATCTGGAACTGATCGCCACGGGGGCATTCAGCCCACTCCGGGGCTTTATGACCAGCGATGACTATCAGCGGGTGGTTAACGACATGCACCTGGATAACGGCCTGCCCTGGACGATCCCGATCACCCTGCCGGTGACACAGGAAGTGGCCGACGGCCTCAAAGAGGGAACCGACATCGCCCTCGTCGAGCCTGACCCGGATGAGCCGGATGGGTACCGCATCCTCGCGGTCATGGAGCTGGAGGAGAAATACACCTACTCTAAGGAGATCGAAGCCGAAAAAGTCTACCGAACCACCGACGATGCCCATCCGGGGGTTGCCAGGCTTTACCGGCAGGGGGACGTGCTACTTGGTGGCGATGTCTTCATGCTCAGGATGCCGAAGGCGGCGGAGACCGAATTCCCGGACCTGCGCTATACCCCCGCCCAGACTCGGCGGATGTTCGCCCGGAGAGGATGGCGTCGTATAGTGGCTTTCCAGACCAGGAACCCGATCCATCGGGCACATGAATACATCCAAAAGACCGCCTTGGAAATCGTGGACGGCCTCTTCATACACCCGCTGGTCGGCGAGACCAAACCGGATGACATCCCCGCCGACGTGCGGGTGGAGAGCTACCGGGCGCTCCTGCGCGATTACTATCCGGCTGATAGGGTGCTCCTGGGCGTCTTCCCTGCGGCGATGCGGTACGCGGGGCCACGTGAGGCCGTGTTCCACGCGCTGGTGCGCAAGAATTACGGATGCTCCCACTTCATCGTCGGGCGCGATCACGCCGGGGTGAAGGGATACTACGGCACCTTCGACGCTCACTACATATTCGACGAATTCACCGAGGAAGAGATCGGCATAACCCCATTGTTCTTCGATCACGCATTCTACTGCCGTAAGTGCGGCAGCATAGTCAGTGCCAAGACATGTCCCCATGGGCCGGAAGATCACATCAAACTAAGCGGCACCCAGGTTCGGGAGATGCTGGCACGTGGCGAGATGTTGCCGGAAGAATTCACCCGCCCGGAAGTCAGTAGAATACTGATCGAAGGTATGCGTCGTAAGGCCAAAGTGCCCTAGTGAGGACGCCGATGTTGTTTCGCGGACGCCGTGCACGCCGCGTGATGGTGATCGGGCTGGATTGCGCGGCGCCAGAGCTGGTATTTGACCTGTGGAGGGATGAGCTACCCAACTTTGGACGGCTGATGGACGGTGGGGTCTGGGGCGAGCTGGAATCCACCATCCCGGCCATCACCGTCCCCGCCTGGTCGTCCATGCTCAGCAGCCGAGACCCCGGTGTGCTGGGCATTTACGGATTCCGCAACAGAGCGGACTATTCCTACTACAACATGTACATCGCCTACGGCGATTCGGTGCAGGTCCCGCGCATCTGGGACTGGCTGGGAGAGGCCGGTAAAAACTCCATAATAGTCGGGGTGCCGCAAACTTATCCGGTCAGGCCGCTTGCGGGCGAAATGGTATCCGGATTCCTCACCCCGGATCGGGAAAGCGAATTCGCCTACCCGGCGTTACTCAAATACGAAGTGCTCAAAGTGGTGCCGGACTACGAATTCGACGTCCATAACTTCCGAACCGACGACAAAGACCACCTGCTGGACCGGATATACAGGATGACAGAGGGGCACTTCCGGTTGATCGAGCACCTCCTGGAGACCCGCAGGGACAAATCCGGCAACCCCACATGGGATTTCTTCATGTTCGTCGAGATCGGAGTTGATCGCATCCATCACGGATTCTGGAAATATCACGACCCGCGACACCCACTTTACGATCCCAGCAACCGGTTCCGGGATGCCATAGCGGACTACTATAAGCGGATAGACGAGCTGATCGGGAGGGTATTGGAACGTCTCCCGGATGATACCGTCATCATGGTCGTGAGCGATCACGGCGCCCAACCGATGATGGGTGGGATATGCGTCAACGAATGGCTGTGGCGCAACGGGTACCTGACGCTCAAACACGATCCCCCCGCCGGCGATCCCGTCCCGTTCGAGAGGGTAGAGGTGGACTGGGGCCGGACGGTTGCCTGGGGCGCGGGCGGATACTATGGCAGAGTCTTTATGAACGTACGGGGCCGCGAGCCTGAGGGGATCATCCCGCCGGAAAGATATGAGGCCGTCCGAGACGAATTAGCCGAGGCCCTCAAATCCATCCCGGCGCCCGATGGCAGCCCGCTGGATACCACAGTCTTCAAACCGCAACGGATATACTCCCAGGTGAACGGCATCCCCCCCGACCTGGTAGTTTACTTTGGGGGCATGGCATGGCGGGCAGTCGGGAGCTTTGGCCACGGGCGCTGGTACACCAACAAAAACGACACCGGCCCGGATGATGCCAATCACGCATCCAACGGGCTATTCATCCTGCACGATCCAAAGTCCGCCAACGGCGGCGGCAACATCGGCTCCCGGAGCCTGATGGATGTGGCCCCAACCGTACTTCACCTGCTGGGTGTGCGCATCCCGAAGGAAATGCAAGGCCGGGTCATCGTCTCCTAACTGGTCAGGGCGTATACCTGTTTCTAACCCTATTATAACCCCTGGGTAATTTACCTGCTTGCAAAAGTGAGCTAATCTCAAAGCAGTATTGAGAGTTTACACGTGTTTTCAGAGGAAAGCAGGGATAGTTATGGCCGCAAAACCGCAATGTCCTTTTTGTAGACGTGAGTTCGCAACCGTAGACCAACTTACCAAACACCTGATCTACGATAAGTGCCGCGTATCGGCGTTGAAAGGCGGTAAAAGCGGCAAGAAACCCGTCAAATGAAATCGTGGAAGGGAATTATCCGACGTAGATGCGCTTGCTAAGGCGATAGCCTGCCCGTCACCGGTCAACTCTAAGGGGGGGTGTTGGGGCACCAAAAGGTGCCCCAATTCCTTTTCTAATGCTGCCTAGTACTGTGTCATCCGTTCCAGATAGCAGATCGTCACATGTTCGGGCTGCTGCTCGGAAAACTCCTCGGTCAGCCGCACATACAGCGTGCTGCCAACCCTCATGGCATTAAGCCGAACCACATGACCTGAGACGTTCACCGAAAACCTGATCGGCTGGCTGGGCAGGCCGGGCATGGGGAGACGTCGCCACAGGCACTCCTCCAGGCCACAAAGCCCAAATGCACTGATAATAGTCATAGTGCCCGAAGGCACAAGCTCCAACCTGGTCAACGCCTGCCCCTCGGCCCCAACCCACTCGCCGCTGAGGTCATCCAGAGTCAGGCGGCGGAAGCGGTGCTTGAGCGATACCCCCGGTGAGCCATCACGATACGCGATCTGCTCCTCGACCAGCAACTCACCGCTGCGCTCGTTGAACCTTATACTCAAGGTGCTGGTGTAATCGTCCAGCTCTCCCACCACCTCCAGCGGCTCCTCGCGTTCCACCTCGATGGTTCCCCAATCGCACTCGACCGGGATGCAATGGCTATATGCCTCCACCTGGTAAATGCCGGGGGATGTGGGTGATTCGAGAATATTGATCGCCATCAGCCCTTCCCGTTCCGGACTGACCTTGAACCAGAATCCCACAACACCCGTCGGTGGGGGGGACGTGGGAGTCGGCGAGGGGAGAGGAGTGGGAGTGAGAGTCGGCGTGGCGGGAGCCAGGAGCGGGTAGACCCCTATCGCCAGCCCCACCATGAGCAGAAGCCCAAGCGCGATCCCGACCTGCAGCCAGGGGCCGAGGGGACGCCTGCGTCGTGGTTGTTCCTCGGCACCCGGCTCGGCCACATCGAATATCTTCCCATCCGGCGAACGCATGAAGAGCACCGGTGTGCCCCATTCGGCGCCGCCCATAGCCTTCATAACCAGCCGGGTGCGGGACATGGCCGCATCCACCGGCACGTTACGGCTGATCTCATCGTAGAAATGGCCGGCGAAAGCCGCCGCAGCCGGCTCGCTTATCGCGAACTGCATCGCCACCACCGCCGGGACGCCCCGTCGCACCAACGTAGTCGCCACACTTGAGAACGGGTCATCGGGCGAAGTGCGTGCCCCCTCGCAGGAATTGAGAACTACCAGCTGCAGGCTACCCTCATCGTAGAGATAATCTGCCAGCAACTCACCCCGGATCACGTGTGGGCGGCCATCCGGCTTCTCGAGTACCAGCATCCCGTCTTTGCGCTCGGCGTCAAAATCCCCGTGGCCGATAAAGTGGAAGATGTGGTACTCGCGGCGGTACAGCGCAGCCCGTAGACCTTCCAGAGTGCCATCCGGCAGGAAGTCCAGTTGCACGCGGCCCTGCTCTATCGGCGCGGCGAGCGCATCTTCCAGATTCCGGCGCTCCGCATCTGCCTTAATCGGCGGCAGGCCATCCGGCGACGAGATCATGACCAGAATGCGCAACGGCGGCGATACCTTTATCGGCCTGGGTGGCTGGGCGACTTCGAGATACCTCACCACCGGCGTCTGAGCCGAAAGCGCGACGAATCGGCCCTCAACCGGGTCGTAAAGATACTCCCACGGCAAAGCCGATAACTCCGGCACGTCGGTGAGGCGGAGTTGGATACGCAGGCCCTTGCCGCGTGAGCGGGCTATCTGGCGGCTGACCCGGTAAGTACTTTCCAGATCGCCGCCCAGGAGCGCATCGAACAACCGTGTGCCGAACTCGCGGGCGATAGCTGTGGCATTTTGCCCGCGCACCCTTCGGACGTGGGCATTGGCTTCTCGGCCACCGAGCTTTGCCATGATGACGCTCAGCTCATCGGCGGTAAACGGCATTCGGAAAGGCGCCCGTTTGCCGCCTGCCGGCGAATCCAACACAGCGGCCACATATCCGTCGGGGCCTCTATATATCTCGATGGCAAAATCCTCGTAGGCGGTGGTCACCTATGCCTCCTGCGGTACCCTCACAGGATATAACACAACCTCATTTGCGGTCAAAAAACGCATCGGGCTATAATACGAATGCTTTTAACATATTCCATGAATCTAACAAAGCGTGCTATATGGCACAGACCGGGCGCTACAGTCACTTCGCCAGAAGGGCCTTGATGGCCGCAAGAGAATTAGCGAAACGCCATCATCATATTGAAGTAGATACCGATCACCTGCTGGCCGGTATACTCCGCAACGAAGGCAGCGTGGGTTATAGCATACTGAGAGAACTCCACCTTAGCCCAGACCACGTGGAAAGCATAATCGCCACCCTGCACCCGGTGGCGGACGAACCCCCCAACCCGCTGGAAATGACCACCGCACTACGCGATGCCCTTGATCTGGCCGTTGACGAGGCCCGTTGGCTTGGCCACCACTACATCGGCACGGAACACCTCCTGCTTGGGATCGCCAGGGGCGGCCAGGGCAAGGCGCCGGATGTGCTTCGACTTTGCGAAGTCAGCCCGGATGGCATCCGCCGCCGCGTCAGGAGATTGATCCAATCCGGCGTCCTGGAAATAGACATCGAATCGGCCAAACGCATGGCCCGCATGAGCGAACTATCCCGCCGCGTGCTCAACAGTGCCGAGCAGCTGGCGGAACAATACGGCCATCGCGAGGTATCCCTGACGCATCTGCTACTGGCGCTGGCCCGTGAACACCGTAGCGCCTGCAGCCGCGTGCTGCGCGAATGCGGCCTGGACGAGGACGCCATCGAAGCCCAACTATCCGGCCAGTACGCCGCCTCTAGCGGCGGCAGCCTCGAAGGAGTGCTCGACCTGGCCGTGGATAAAGCCGATAGCCTGGGCACACATTATACCGGCACCGATCACATCCTCCTGGCGGTCTGCACCCATCCCAGGGGCATCCGATTGCTACAAAGGTACGGGGTAGACCCCGCCGCAGTCGAAAAGGCCGTGAAAGAGCTACTGCAGTCCGCCTGATTCCCCGGAAACCCCTTGACAGGTCGGCACCTGGCGTGTAAACTTCATACCAGTATTAGAGATCTCGTTTGAGGAGGAGCCACGTGAGCATCGGATGCCGAATCCGGCTGCTGGAAAAGGCAGG
The DNA here is from genome assembly GCA_027069285.1 of Ardenticatenia bacterium. GTDB lineage: Bacteria > Chloroflexota > Anaerolineae > Aggregatilineales > JALXEW01 > JALXEW01. The sequence continues at coordinate 10,026 of JALXEW010000156.1, forward strand.
TATAGTGCCTGCCCGGTGCTTGGTGCGCCTCCTGCCGCTTAACTGATCGGGTAATATCCGAGACCTCAAAGGCTGTGGGCGCACCGGCCCACGGCCTTTTTACTTCTCCACCGCTACACCCATTACGTCACCCCATGCGTGGAAGCGTGGCCTGTGGGCCTGTCGCCTGCCGGGCGCACCCGGCGCCGATCCTGGGAACATCCGTAGTCATCCGTGCCGTATTTGATTCCTGGAAGGTATGGTGAAATGGGAGAAAACAGGCCCGCACTCGAAGTGATAGATGTGCTCAAAGAATTCCATATCAAGCGTCCGCCGCTGTGGAAACGGCTGCTCGGCATGGCCTCGTCACAAAACGGCCACAAGACCATCCGGGCAGTGGATCACGTCTCATTCCGGGTCGAACCGGGTGAGATATTCGGCGTGCTGGGGCCGAACGGATCGGGCAAATCCACCCTGATCCGCCTGGTCGCCACGCTCCTGATCCCCGATAGCGGCACGATCCGCGTCTTTGGCCATGACGTACAACGCGAGGAAATGGCCGTCAAGCGCATGATAAACCGGGTCTCGGTCGAGGCGTCCTTCTTCAAAAAGCTCAGCCCGATGGAGAACCTCCTGTATGGGGCGCGGCTTTACGGCCTATCCGGTGCAGAGGCCAGGCGCAAGTCCGAGGCCATCCTGACCCGATTGGGCGTCCGCAAAAGCAGCTTCAACGAGCCGATGGAGGAGATGAGCCGTGGAATGCAGCAAAAAGTCGCCATAGCACGTGCCTTCCTTACCAGGCCGATCCTGCTGCTCTTGGACGAGCCTACCACCGGCCTCGATCCTCGCTCTAAGCGCGAAGTGCACCGGATAATCCTCGAATTGCGGGATGAGCACGGCGCCACCATCCTGCTGACCACACACGACATGTACGAGGCGGATGCGCTTTGCGACCGGATCGCCATCCTGGATGAGGGGCGGATCGTGGCCCAAGATACGCCTGCCGGGCTTAAGAAAACGGTCGGCAACGGCGAGCGAGAGCCGACTCTTGAGGACGTCTTCATGGAACTGACGGGGAAGCGCCTCCGCGATGAAAATGAGGGAGAGGAGTGATCACGAAATGCTGGAAACTTTGAAACTGGTATCCAGGCAGGGGTACGCCTTTGTGGCCAGGAACTTCCACCTGGTCAAAAGATACTGGGGGTGGGAACTGGTCTGGCTGATATACTGCATCGTCAACGCCCTATCGATCACGTTCATCGGGGTCGGCATGGGTACCCTGACCGGTTCGCAGGATGTGGACACCGGCTACCTCGTCGTCTACCTGATGATCGGGACACTGGTGTGGCAATTCCTATCCAGCCTCTTCGAGAACATCAGCCAGATGATCCAGTGGGAGCGTTGGGAAGGGACCATAGAATACACCCTGATGGCGCCGGTACGCCGCTACGTGCATATGGCCGGGCAGACGGTGTTCGCCATAATCTACGGCCTGATCCTGACCGGCCTGATAGCCATCGTAATGGCGCTATTCTTCGAACTTGACCTCTCCCGCGCCAACATATTCGGCTCCGTGATCATATTGGCGATGGGGGGAGTCTCATTCGTCGGGATCGGGATCGTGGCATCCGTGCTCCCGTTGCTATATCCGGAACGCGGCACCCAGATGGCCTATATCATCCAGGCGTTGCTGCTGCTGATCTCCGGTGTCTACTATCCGGTAGAAGTGCTACCCGGTTGGCTGCAGACCGTGGCAAAGATCTCACCCGCCACTTACGTGCTGGAGGGCATGAGGCGGGCGCTCCTGGAAGGCACGCCGACTTATGAGCTGGGCGGCTATATCTGGCCGCTGTTGGGCATGGGCATCGTGGTGCTGCCGATCGGCATGTCGCTCTTCCGCGCGGGCGAGAGATATGCCCGGCGTACCGGCAGACTCAAACGCAGCGGCTGAGGGCTTGACTCTAACGTCCGGCGTGAGTACAATCTCCGCCAGGCCCCCGTAGCTCAAGCGGACAGAGCAAGGGCCTTCTGTGCGCCACGAAGCGCGGCACGCGCACGCACCTTAAAGGTGCCATCCCTGGGTGAGCGGGGATGACCCCCGGCCCCCACGGCCTGGCCGTCCGACCCACGGCCTGGTCGCGAAGCGGGGTTGCAAACCGGATGCCGGGCGCGAACCTCCCGCAAACGGCATCCCAGGGGGTGTGCCGCAGATGGCCAGCGAAAGCGAAGGGCCGTTGAGGCGTCGTGAGTTGCGACCCGTCCTTAGCGGAGGTGTGGGCGGGCGAACGGGGTAAGGCGGTGCCGGGAAAAGCCGCCCAAAGGGCCTTTGGCCTGATCGGCCCGGACTCACCATTCGGGTCGGCCCGTTCGGGGGCAGCCGGAGATGGCTGTCTAGCGGCGTATAGGCCCGGCCTGTACTGTGGCTACAAGGCGCGTGTCGTGAACGTGGGAACCGTCGGGCGGCTTCATGGGGGGCGGCCTGCCGTCCGGCGGGGCGGAGCTCCCGTAGTAGTCTGCGGGCGGGAAAACCGTCCACATGGCGAAGGGGAGCAGTCGCGGGGGCGAGGCAATTGCGAAAAACGGCGAAGTATCCCGGAATAAGTAGGGATGAATGTCGTTAAACTTCAGCAAAGCCTTGCCAGGAAGGCACTTTACCAACCGAATCACCGTTTCGACGATCTGTTCAGCCTGGTGGCCCATCCGGTATGGCTGAGACAGGCCCTGGATAACGTCCTTGCCGGGCGCCCCGTTTGGGAGCGCGATTTGCAACGATTCGACGGTGACCGGGATGCCATTGTGCGCCACCTGACCGCCGAACTGAAATCCGGCAACTATCGGCCAGGCCCGGTCCGGAAGCGATACATCCGGCGCTGGGGCGGGGAGCAACGACCGATCGGACTCCCGAACCTGGAGGATGCCGTCGTACAGGAATGCGTTCGGATGGCCCTGGAGCCGCTTTTCGAAAGCCGGTTCCTGGAATGCTCGGTCGGCTTCAGGCCACGGCGACATCCGATGGATGCCGTATATGCGGCCCAACGCTTCACAGGCGATGATCTGAAAATGTGGTGGGTCCTCACAGGTAGCCTGCCCGGCGTCTTTGAAGCGATACCGCATAGGCGGCTTAAAACCATCCTGCGGCGGCACATCCGGGATCGGAAAATGCTGGCGCTACTTGCCGACATCCTCGGCGCCGGCGTGATCGAGCAAGGGAGTATCGCCAAAACCGGCAGCGGCGTCGTAGTTGCGGGCATTTTGGGGCCGCTCCTGCTGAACCTTTACCTGCACGAGCTGGATATAGCCTGGTGGGAGCGATACGGGCGCCTTTCCGAAGCGGAAAAGGCCGAACGTCGTGCCCAGGGCCTGGGCAACGTGGAGATGATCCGTTACGGCGACCGGTTCCTATGGCTCACCAACGGCTCGAAGGCCTTCGCACGCGAACTACGGGCCGAGCTGGATTCGATCCTGGCCGACCTGGAGCTGGAACCCGACCGTGGGCAACGTCCGATGGTTCACCTCAACGACGGCCTGGACTTTTTGGGATACCGGCTGAAGCGCCTCTTCAGCCGTGAGGCCAATGCGATGGTCGTCCTGGTGAAGCCGCCGCCTGTTGCCGTCACCCGCTTCCGCGATCTCGTCCGCGCCATGACCGCCAGGGATCGAACTGCGGCCTCGGTTGCGGATAAGATCCGGCAACTCAATCGCGTGATCAGGCTATGGGGCGGGTACTACCGATACGCCAACGTCACCGATGAGTTCACCGACCTGAGCAGCTTCGTCCACATGCGGATGTTCCAATGGCTACGGGCCAAACATTCCAACGTCAAGGCCAGGCGTAGCGTCAGGCGATACGTGATCAAGAACTACCGGGTGGAACACGAGGGCCGGGCGACCTGGGGTGCCGATAGGCAGGTGCTGATCTCGATGCGCAAACTGCGTCGCCACGGCTACACGCCGCAGATATGCGGCAACCCGTACCTGGAAGGCGGCCCGGTCGAGCCGGTGCTGCTGGAACAAACCCCTTTCCCGGTTGAGATCGGCCCTCCAGATCGTCGAGACGGTGATACATGAGCGCCTTCCGACCGAAACGGTCACCGCGATGGAGAGCCGGATGAGCGGAAACGCTCACGTCCGGTTCGGAGGGGGGCCGCTTAACGGCCTACCCTACAAGCCCGTGGTTGCAGGTTCGAGTCCTGCCGGGGGCGTCATATGCCCGCAGGGGACGCTTGATATACCCCTGCGGGCCTTTTGCATTTACCGCTCCTCGCCGGTGGAATATTCGGCTCCCAGCTCCCTCAGCGCCGAGTAGTGGCGCTTTGCCGCCGAGCTATGGCCCTGGGATTCGGCATGGTGCGCTGCCATCAGGTGCGCTTCTATCAGGGCGGCCTTGCAGGCCGATGCCCCGGCGGCATCTCCCACAGCCTCCATATCCCTCAGCGCCGATTCCAACGTCTCTATCGCACGGCGGTACATCCCGCGAGCCAGATACACCGCCCCCAGGTTATGTCTGGTGCGGGCCAGGCCCAGGGAATCGCGCAAAGCGTCCATCTTCGCCATCGCACTCTCGAAGCCGGCCTCGGCCCCCTCCAGATCGCCGGCTTCCAGTCGTACTCGTGCCAGATTTGCCATCGCACGTGCCACGTGCAGCTGATTACCCTCATCCCGGGCCAACTTCAACGCGCGTTTAGCCTCGTTGAGCGCCTTTTCCACGAATCCCAATTCCAGCAGGGCCATACTACGCCTGGATACCAGACGGACGTCATCACAATCGGCGTAATCCTCCAGCAGTGCCAGCGCCTTATCTGGCCTGTGGGCGTCCAGCTCACACTGGGCCATCTCCGCCAGGGCCGCCCTCTCCCCTTCCAAGTCACCCAATCGCCCCAGAGTCCGATATGCGCGTTCGGCGTCGGCCATAGCGCCTTCTGGATTGCCGGACATGCGGGTCAATGCGGCCCTTTGGATCAGAGCATATGCCTGGGTGAGGAAGTCACCGGCTGCCCCCGCCATCTCCACCGCCTTATTCAGCGCCTCCGAAGCCCTCTCGGCCCTGCCCGCGCGACGCTCGGCCTCGCCCAAAATGGCGTAGAACCCGGCCTCACGGCCCTCATCGTCCAGCATCCGCAGCGCCGCCGCCCACGTATACCACTTCCCGGTGCGCGTGGTTATCCCGTGGCACGCCCGGATCAAGGCCGTCTCGACCTCCCGTTCGAGGCGCACCGGGATTTTAGTCAACAAATGGATGCCGTACTCAAGGTCGCCGTCGGTCGCCCGGCCTACCAGATGCCCGGCCACAGCGTTAGCCCCGTCGGTCAACATTTTCGATAAGGCCCGGTCGCTCCGCGCCTTACCTTCAAGATACCCGCGTGCCAGGCGGTGCAGTGTGGAACGGCATTCCCTGGTCGAGGCGTCCTCCTCGCCGATTGCCAGCAGCGACCTGGAGTACAGGTCGTCCAGCGCCTCTGCCAGCTTACCCTCACCCCATCCGACCACATATGCCAGCCACTCGAACGGGGCGCCGGCCTGTGGAAAAAGCAAATGCAGTGCCCATAACTCCCTTGCCCGGCGCGACATAGATTCCCACGCAACCCCGTAAAGCTCGTCGAAGAGCGTCCGCCCCGAAGGCGTCCTCATCGCGCCGAGCCTGGCGGCGGTATGGCTGGCCGCCAGGTGCCGCAGACTCCTTGCCGCCAGCTGCAAAGCCAGTGGATTACCTCCTGCCACGTCCAGCACCGCCTCGAATTCCTCCGGGCCGGGATATTTCCTGCCGCCCCACTTTGCGTCACGTTCCAGTAGCTTCCAGGCCAGCCTGCGCTCCAACTCGCGAACCTCTATCACCCTTATGCCGAGTCCTGCCGGTGGCGCGACCCTGCTGGCGATTGCCGCCTTAGCCCCGGCCAGGGTAGCCGATATTTCCCTCAACCCATCAACGTCTTGGACGAGCCGTTCCGCGTTGTCCAGCACGATCAGCACCCGGTATTGCAGGAGGTAGGCCCGTAGCGCCATCCTGCGTTCCTCCTGCTCTGCGACGTCCGGTATCGGCAGGGATTCGGTCAGGCGCCCGATCAACGTATCGGCCTCATCGTGGCCCACTTCCAGCCAGATCAAATCCTCCGGCACGCCCTGCTCGATCAGGCGGTAGGCGGCCTCCAGCAGGATGGCGGTTTTGCCCAGGCCCCCGGCGCCGATCAATGCGACGACGTTCGGCGGGCCACCTGAAGTCAGGGTATCGATCACGGCGTTGATATACTCATCCGCGCCGAGCAGGTCATGGCGTGGGGCCGGCAGCGACGCGAGCATCCTCAAGCGGGCATCTCGCAACCTGGACTCCTTTTCGGCCTCGGTTAGCCTGGTGCCGAGCCGGGCCACACCGCGCCGGAGTCTGCGCCGCAGTGTGCGCAGATCCTGAGCCGTCAGCCTGGCTATATCCTGCATCTGAAGGTCGAGATCGACCCGCACGAATCGGTGATAGAGCAAGCTCCAGGCCTCCAGCTCACAGTTACCCTGCTGGAAGTCGAGCCTCAGCGCGTCTTCCGAGGCGGCCCTGGTTTGTGGGACTTTTGAGCTTGGTGCCAGGCCCTCCAGTTGGCGCAAACGATCCAACTCGTCCGTGATCTGTCGGATAAGCAGATCATAAACGGCCTGGTCCAATTCCAGGGGGCCGGCGAGCTTAAAGGGGATATGCAATTTGCTCAGGACGATGTTGAACGAAGTCAGCGGGTGGTCGCGTAATGGCTCGGCGCGCCTGAGTGCATCCAGCGCCTTCCTCACCGCTCTATTGCTCAGGAAAGGTAGTGGTGAGCGTCTCACGCCGCCGCGCCAGCCTTGCACATCAGTAGATCACGCCCATCTCGTCCAAAATGCGCTCGGTCATCCTGGCGACCGACCGGTAGACCGGTGAATCATCGCCCAACTCGATAAGCGGCTTACCGCTGAACTCAAATTCGACTAACTTATCGTCATGTGGCACCGTGCCCAGATATACAAGGTCCAGCCGGTTGACCGTCTCCATTATCGGGTCGGGGACGTGATCGCCGGGCACCCGGTTCAGCGCCAGGTAGGCGGACTTGATATTAATGTCCAACTCCTTACGCAGCTCGGCTATCCTTTCGGCGGCGACCAATCCGCGCTGGGTCAGATCGCTGACCACGATCATAGCATCCACATCGCGCGTGGTACGGCGGCTGAGGTGTTCCAGGCCCGCCTCGTTATCCATCACAACGAAGTCATAGGCGCCGCCGATGGCGTCTATCACCTGGCGGAGATGGTGATTTATCGCGCAGTAGCATCCGGGGCCTTCCGAGCGGCCCATCGCGATCAGGTCGACATAATCGCCTTCGACCACAGATGTGCGTATCTTATAGTCCAGGTAATCATGCTTGGTCATATTCTGGACAAGGCCGGTGGCCGCCCCGCCCACGGTTAGCGATGCCTGCACCTGCTCGAGCACGTTCTCGCGTATGTCGCCGATGGTCCAATCCAGCTCCATCCCCAGCACCATATGCAGATTGCTACTGGGATCGGCATCTATTGCCAGTATAGTGCCCAGGTCGTTATCTATCAGGAACTTTATGATCATGGCGGCGACGGTTGTCTTGCCCACGCCGCCCTTGCCTGCTACAGCGATTGACCTCATTGTCCGTTCCCCTCCGATCTGGCCATAACGAGATCGTCCACCTTATCGGCTATCTGCCTGGCGGCCTCCACCAACTCCGGCGCGTGGTCGTAGACCGGCACGCCGAGCCTATCGGCCTCGATCACCTTATCGGTGGCCGGCAGGATGCCGATGACCGGCAGATCCGGTGAATTCCCCCTGACGAATTCTGCCTCCTCCTCATCGCGCACCTTATTGCCCACCAGGTATACCCTGGTTATGCCGATGTCATTCGCCAGCTTCTTGATCTGGGCGGCGGTGCCCAGACTCCGCATTGTGGGTTCCACCACCACCAGCATCGCGTCGACCGCGTCCGCCGTTGCGCGGCCCAGATGCTCGACGCCCGCGTACATATCGAGGATCAGCACCTCATCGCGGCGCAGCAACAGATGTGTCACCAGAGTCCGCAGCAGCGCCCCTTCCGGGCATATACAGCCCGAACCGCCGGTTTCTATCGCGCCCATCTCCAGCAGACGCACACCCCTATGCGTCACGCTGAAGCGTTCCGGTATATCGTCAACCCGTGGGTTCATTATGAAGTAGCCGCCGATAGAGCCTTTCTTGGCGCCGGTACGCTCGTAGATCAGGTCCTCCATCTCGGCCACCGGGGTGAGCTTTTCCCTCAGCTCATGCGGGAATCCCAGGGCATCGGCGAGGCATGGGGACGGATCGGCGTCAACCACCAGCACATCACGTCCCTTGTCCGCGTAATACTGCGCCATAAGGGCCGATAGTGTGGTTTTCCCCACGCCCCCTTTGCCGCTTATTGCGATCTTCATTTGCTCAGTCTCCTCCGATGATGACACAAACTACTCATAATATAACCCGTTTTCCCCAGATCGGGATAGGCTTCCCATGATAGAAATGCCCGGCTATGGCACCCAAACCGTATGCCGGTCGGCACATTCCGGTCGGCACCGGCGGTGCCACCGCCTTGACATCGGCGCCTGCTCGGAATACCCTAAACCCGGCGCAGGCAGGATACCGGAGGTGACCCGATGACAATGCCCGATCAGAACACGGACAAACTGCCGGTGGACGCGACGGATGAGGAGCGGCTCTCGGCCCTTATCGAAAACATCTCCGCCTACATCGAGTATTATCACGGCGGCTGGGTCAAATTAGTCGAATTCGATGGCAAAACGGCAAAGGTCAAACTGGGCGGTGCCTGCTTGGGATGCCCGCTGTTGCCCTCCACGCTCAAGGGCTGGGTTGCCGGCACCGTCCGCCAATTCTTCCCGGACATCGTGATCGAGGAAGTGCCCGAAGGGGATGCCGAATGACGCCCGAAGCCCTCGGTCAGATCGGCATATTCCTTATAGGGGTAGCCGTTCTCATCGCGTCGGTCGGCGGCGTGTGGATTGCCGCCCGTCGGGTGGGGAT
>JALXEW010000157.1 GCA_027069285.1 Ardenticatenia bacterium
ACTGGGATACGTTACCGGTGCCGGTCAGGTGCCTGGAGCCACGCCAACGCCCGGAGTTAAAACACCGGGCTAACGGGCGAGAAGCCCCACAGGGGCCGCGCCCGGTCCCGCGCCTGGAGTTGAAACTCCAGGCTAACAGGCGAGAAGCCCCGCAGGGGCTGTATTCAGCGCCCGGAGTTAAAACACCGGGCTAGCGGGCGGGAAGCCCCACAGGGGCTGCATCCAGCGCCTGGAGTTGAAACTCCAGGCTAACTAACAGGCGAGAAGCCCCACAGGGGCTACACCCAGTCCCGTAGGGACTTTGCGGGGGTAGCCGGGTGCTTCAGCACACGGCGGGCCTCCCAACGCCCGGAGTTAAAACACCGGGCTAACGGGCGAGAAGCCCACAGGGGCCGCGCCCAGTCCCGCGCCTGGAGTTGAAACTCCAGGCTAACAGGCGAGAAGCCCCACAGGGGCTGTAACCAGTCCTGTAGGGACTTTGCGGCGGGCCGGCGTCCGTCGAGCCAACCCGGCGGCTCCCAACGCCCGGAGTTAAAACACCGGGCTAACGGGCGAAAAGCCCCACAGGGGCTATGTTCAGTCCCGTAGGGACTTTGCGGGAGTAGCCGGGTGCTTCAGCACACGGCGGGCCTCCCAACGCCCGGAGTTAAAACACCGGGCTAGCGGGCGAGAAGCTCCACAGGGGCTGCAATCCAGTCCCGTAGGGACTTTGCGGGGGTAGCCGGGTGCTTCAGCACACGGCGGGCCTCCCAACGCCCGGTGTTAAAACGCTGGGCTAACGGGCGAGAAGCCCCACAGGGGCTGTAACCAGTCCCGTAGGGACTTTGCGGTGGTAGCCGGGTGCTTCAGCACACGGCGAGCTTCCGGCGGGCTGAGGGAAACTGATGTCGTATTGGCGGTTGTACTATCACGTAGTGTGGGCTACCAAAAACAGACTACCATTGCTGACACCCGACATTGAGCCGGTGGTGCATAGAATACTGATAGCCAAGGGAAAGGAACTGGGAGCGCTCGTCTACGCGGTTAACGGCACGTACGATCACGTGCACATTGCTGCCTCAGTTCCACCGCGTGTGTCGTTGGCCGACTGGGTGAGGCGGCTCAAGGGCAGTTCCAGTAGGATAATCAACATAGAATTCGGCGACGGCACATTGAAGTGGCAACAAGGCTACGGGATAATGTCATTTGGCTCCAGGCAGCTCAAGTGGGTGATCGAATACATAAAGCGGCAGAAAGAACATCATCAAACGGGCAGCCTGGTTGAGTCTCTGGAATTCGAGACCGACGGAGTTGACGCACCTCCGGGGGCGTAGCGTGGCCTGGCAGGCCACCAACTGCCTGGAAGCGACCAAAGGAGGAGAGACCGCGATGGCAAACGAGACAAGAGCATCACCCGGCGGGAACGGTAAGGGTCCGGTAGGTGCCGCAATGGTGGTCGGCGGCGGGATCGCCGGGATGCAGGCGGCGCTCGACCTGGCCGATCAGGGGTTCAAGGTGTACCTGGTGGAAACGCAATCGGCCATCGGCGGTAAGATGGCACAGCTGGATAAGACTTTCCCTACCAACGACTGTGCCATGTGTACCATCTCGCCCAAATTGGTCGAAACCGGGCGCCACCTCAACATCGAGTTGATGACCGATACCGACGTGATCGGCCTGGAGGGCGAGCCGGGCCACTACCGCGTCAAATTGCGCCGAAAACCACGGTATATAGATACCGACAAGTGCGTCGGATGTGGCGACTGCGCCGATACCTGCCCCGTCATAGTGCCGGATGCCTTTAACGAGGGCCTGTCCCTCAAACACGCCGCTTTCAAACTATATCCGCAGGCCGTCCCGAATGCATACGCTATCGAAAAACGCGGTATAGCACCATGTCGCGATGCATGTCCAGCCGGGCAACGTGCCCAGGGCTACATCGCGTTGATACGTGAGGGCCGTTGGGAAGATGCATTCCGCGTCATCAAAATGGATAACCCGTTCCCCGGCATCTGCGGGCGCATCTGTAATCACAGGTGTGAGACGGCGTGCAATCGCGGCCTGGTTGACGAGCCGGTCAACATCCGGGCGCTCAAGCGATTCGTCACCGATAAAATCTATGCCATGCCGCGTGAACCGGTTCAGCCCGCCGAGCGTAAGTACCCTCAACGGGTCGCGATCATTGGCGCCGGCCCGTGCGGCCTGACCGCTGCACAGGACCTGGTTTTGGCAGGGTACGGGGTCACGGTGTTTGAGGCGATGCCGGTTGCGGGGGGAATGCTTCGATTGGGTGTGCCGGAATATCGCCTGCCCACCTGGATAATCGACCGGGAAGTACAGGACATTATCGATCTGGGCGTTGAGCTGCGGCTGAATCATCGCGTCGATAACCTGGATGATGTTTTCGCCGAGGGTTTTGACGCGGTGCTGATAGCGGTTGGGGCACATGAGGGTATCAAGTTGCCGATTCCCGGCGCCGACCTTGACGGTGTGCTGATAAACACCCGGTTCCTGCGGGACGTGCGCCTGAATAAGTACGGCCCGGATGGGGAGCCGCTTGAGCCGGATGTGCCGCCGCTTGGGAAGCGAGTCCTGGTCCTCGGCGGGGGGAATGTGGCGATTGACGTCGCCCGTACCGCTATACGTCTGGGACGCGAAGTCCATATGGCCTGTCTGGAAGGCCGCGACGAGATGCCCGCTCACCCCTGGGAAGTTGAGGCGGCTCTGGAAGAGGGGGTGATCATCCATAACTCCCGTAGTTTCGAGCGGATCCTGGATGACGGAACCGGGCATGTGGCGGGGGTCGAATGTATGCACGTGCGCCACTTCCACTTCGACGAGACCGGGCGTCTGCATGTGGATAAGGAGCCGGACTCCAACCACGTCATCGAATGCGATACCGTCATCTTCTCGGTCGGGCAGAGGGCCGGCCTGGCGTTCATTCCGGAGGATTCCGGCGTCGGGCTGACGGAGCGGAATCTGATCGCCATCAATCCCAATACGATGGCCGCAACTCGCCCAGGCGTATTTGCCGCAGGGGATAGTGTTTCGGGTACCGCGTTCGTGATCGAGGCGGTCGCCAGCGGCCATAAGGCCGCCGAATCCATCATCCGCTACTTGCAAGGCGAGGAGTTGGAACCGCCGCCCAAGCCGGAACTGCCCGTCGTCCACCTGAGCAAGGAGGAAATCGAGGAACGGATCGCCAGAGGTGAGATCAGGCGGCAACCCCGCGTCCCGATGCCGGAACTGCCGGTGGAAGAGCGAGTGCACAGCTTCGCCGAGGTCGAGGGCGGCTACGATGATGAAAGTGCAATGGCAGAGGCCGCCAGATGTCTTGCCTGCGGCATCTGCTCGGAGTGCATGAGCTGTACGTTTGTCTGCGGAACCGGCGCTATAGTCCACGATATGGTTGAGCGGATCGAGGAAGTCGAAGTCGGCGCGGTGATCCTGGCGCCTGGATTCCGCACGTACCAGGCCGAGCATTCCGAGGAATTCGGCTTCGGCAGGTTCCCGAATGTGCTTACCTCGATCCAGGTGGAGCGATTGCTTTCGGCATCTGGCCCAACCGGTGGTCACGTGCAAAGGCCGTCCGATGGCCAATTGGCCCGTAAGATCGCGTTCCTGCAATGCATTGGGTCTCGCGATCAGAGCCATAATTACTGCTCCTCGGTCTGCTGCATGTACGCGGCTAAAGAGGCCATCATGATCAAGGAGCACGCGCACGATGCCGAGGTGCACGTGTTTATGATGGATATGCGGGCGTTCTCGAAGGGATATGAGGAGTATTACCGTCGTGCCCGTGACCGGTATGGCGTCAAGTATACGCATTGCCGCATCTCGGCGGTGCGCGAAGACCCGGAGACGCATGACCTGTTCGTCCGCTATATCGGCGACGACGGCCAGATGCGTGAAGAGCGGTTCGATATGGTTGTGCTCTCGGTTGGCATGGAGGTCTCCGAATCGGCAAGGGAGCTGGCCCGTACCGTCGGGATCGACCTGGACGAGCACGGATTTGCGCTCACCGGGGCCAGGCTCGGCGCCAACGGCTCGCTCTTCGACCCGTTGGAGACCAGTAAGCCGGGTATATTCGCCGTCGGGCCGTTCAAGGAGCCAAAGGACATCCCCGATACCGTCGTCGAGGCGAGCGGCGCTGCGGCATCGGCGGCGACGTTGCTGGCCGACGCCAGATTCACGCTGACCGCCCGTAAAGAGTACCCGCCTGAACGTGACGTGACCGATGAGGAACCCAGGATCGGCGTGTTTGTCTGTCACTGCGGGTCGAATATCGCCGGTTTCCTGGATGTGGAAGAGGTGGCCGAGCACGCATCCAAACTCCCCTGCGTGGTTCACTCCGAGACGAATCTCTACACCTGCTCACAGGATAGCATCAAACACATTACCGAGCAGGTGGTCGAGAAGGGGTTGAACCGGGTGGTCGTCGCAAGCTGTACCCCGCTCACGCATGAGCCGCTGTTCCAGGATAGCATCCGTGCCGCCGGGCTGAACCCATATCTCTTTGAGATGGCGAACATCCGCAACCAGTGCTCGTGGGTGCACTCTGACGATCGTGAGGCGGCAACCGAGAAGGCCAAAGACCTGGTGAGGATGGCCGCTGCTAAGGCCGCCAAACTGACGCCGCAACACACCATCGAGGTGCCGATCAACAAGGCGGCGCTGGTCATAGGCGGCGGCCCCGCCGGGATGACGGCTGCGCTGACGCTGGCCGATCAGGGATTCCCGGTTCATATAATCGAGCGGGAGCCGGAGTTGGGCGGGAATCTGCGCCTGATCCGCTACTCTGCCGATGGCACCGATCCACAGGCGTTGCTGCGCGAGCTTGTCCGGCGGGTGACGGAACACGAGTTGATCACGGTGCACCTCTCGTCGGAACTGCTCAGCATAGGCGGGTTCCAGGGCAAGTTTACCAGTGTGATCCGCGACGCTGACGGCAATGACGAGCGAGTCGAGCACGGGGCGGTCATCGTCGCCACGGGCGGCAAGGAGTACAAGGGCAAGCACTATCTCTACGGGGAAGACCCACGGGTGCACACGCAACAGGAATTCGAGCAACTCCTGGCCGATGGCGGGGAGATCCCGGACTCGGTGGTGATGATCCAGTGCGTAGGCCCGCAGATCGAACGATATTGCAGCAGGATATGCTGCACCGTGGCACTCAAAAACGCACTCAAGCTCAAGGAGTTGAAGCCGGATGCCCAGGTGACGGTGCTGTTCCGCGACATCCGCACATATGGCTTCAAGGAGGACGTTTACACCAAAGCCAGGGAGGCCGGTGTCGTATTCATCCGGTACGATGATGAGCATATGCCGCAGGTTTCCAACGGGGACGGACGGCTCACAGTTGAGGCGTGGGAGCCTGCGCTGCACCGGACCATCGCGCTGCATCCTGATATGCTGGTGCTGAGTATGCCGATCGTGCCGCCGGATGATGTGCACGAGATGGCTTCCAAATTGCGCGTCTCGGTTGACGAGAACGGCTTCTATTTGGAGGCGCATATTAAGCTGCGCCCGGTGGATTTTTCGTCCAACGGCTTCTACATGGCGGGCATGGCGCATTACCCACGCTTCCTGGATGAGGCCATGATCCAGGCAAAGGCCGCCGCTTCACGTGCCGCCACGTTGCTTTCTCGCGATACTCTCTCGGTGGGCGGCAGGGTTGCCGTGGTGACGCCTGAGAAATGCGTCGGCTGCCTGACTTGTGTGAGGATATGTCCGTTTGGCGTGCCGCAGATAAAACCCGATCTGGTCGGGGTCGGCGGGATAATGGGAGCGGCCTATATTGAACCGGCGATGTGCCAGGGATGCGGGCTATGCGCCTCGGAATGCCCCGCCCGCGCCATCGAGCTGATGCACTACACACACGAACAGGTCGAAACGAAACTGGACGCGCTTTTTGAGAGGGTGTGAGGAGAATGCTATGGACACACGGGTCGAGACCGCAAATATAGTGGTGTTCGCCTGCCGCCACTGTGCCTATGCCGCAGCCGACCTGGCAGGTGGCCTCCGGCTCCAGTACCCGCCCAGCGTCAAGATATTTGAGTTGCCGTGCGCCGGGCGTGTGGATGTGCTGGAGGTGATGCGTGCCTTCGAGGACGGGGCGGATGGCGTCATAGTGGCCGGTTGACTGGAAGGCGATTGTCATTACCTGGAAGGTAATCTGAACGCCAAGAGAAGAGTGAATTACGCCGCCGACCTGCTGGAGCAGATCGGATTGGGACGAGAACGCATCCGAATGCTTAACGTCTCGGCTGCGATGGGACAGCGATTCGTCGAAGCGGTCACCGAGATGGATGCGTTAATCCGCAAGCTGGGTCCAAATCCGCTGAGGAGAGCAACTAAATGATCGTCGCAGAACAAAAACCACTCGAAGAGATAAAGGAGCTGCTTGGGGACGCCGAGAAGGTGCTGGTTTTGGGATGCGGCACGTGCGTCACCGTGTGCTTTGCGGGCGGCGCCCGCGAGGCCGCCATTATGGCATCATCACTGCGCATGGCCAGCAAGATAGACGGCGTGCAGCGCATCATCAACGATATGACCGTGCAGCGCCAGTGCGAATGGGAGTACCTCGATCAGGTCGCCGACGAGATCCGCGATGCCGATGTGGTTCTGTCGCTCGGATGCGGGGTCGGGGTGCAGGCGATAGTCGAGCGTTTCCCCGAAGCTTGGGTCGTCCCCGGCCTCAATACCACGTTCATGGGGATGCCGGTTGAGCAGGGCGTTTGGGTGGAACGATGCGCCGGGTGCGGGGATTGTATCCTGGGCCTCACCGGCGGCATCTGCCCGATAGCCCGCTGCTCCAAGCAGCTGCTCAACGGGCCATGCGGTGGTTCCCAGGACGGTAAGTGCGAGGTAGACCCAAGTATCGACTGCGCCTGGCAACTCATATACGACCGGCTGAAGTCCAAAGGTAAACTCGACCTGATGCTCAAGATACAGCCGCCAAAGAACTGGCAAAAGGCACGCCACGGCGGCCCGCGCCGCATCGTCCGTGAGGACATCCGCCTGCACCTGGAGGAGGAGTGAGCATGGCCGATAACGAATACACCGTCGGGAGCAAGCTCGAACGCATCCTCAAGGCCGGACACTTCGCCGTGACCGGCGAGTTGGGGCCTCCCCAAAGCGCAGACGGTGACGTGATACGCAAAAAGGCCCAATTGCTCAAGGGCGCCTGCGATGCGGTCAACATCACCGATAACCAGACTGCCATTGTCCGCATGTCCAGCATCGCATCGGCTGCGATCCTGGTGCAGGAGGGATTGGAGCCGATCATGCAGATGACATGTCGAGATCGCAACCGCCTGGCCATACAAAGTGATCTGCTGGGCGCATACGCACTCGGCATTCGCAACCTGTTGGCACTCACCGGCGACCACCAGACCTTTGGTAATCACCCGACGGCGAAAAACGTCTTCGATATGGACTCGGTGCAGCTGATCCAGATGGTCACCGCCATGCGGGATGAGAAAATGTTCCAGTGCGGAGACCCGATCAAGGGCCAGGAGCCGCGCTTCTTTGTGGGCGGGGCTGCGGCACCCTTTGCCGATCCGATTGACTTCCGCCCGTACCGATTGGCTAAAAAGGTCGAGGCCGGCGTTCAATTCATTCAGACCCAGCTCATATACGACATCGAGGGGTTCAAAAAGTACATGGAAAAGGTGCGAGAGCTGGGCCTGCATGAGAAGGTCTACATCCTTGCCGGAGTCGGCCCACTGAAAAGCCCCGGCATGGCCCGCTATATGCGGGATAACGTCCCCGGCCTGCGCGTGCCGGACTATATCGTCGACCGGATGACGGCGGCAGGAAAACCCTGGGCCGGGAAGAAGAAGGACGAGATGACTAAAGAGGAACGCAAGGCCAGAAGTCAGGCCTGGCGTGCCGAGGGAATCAAGATATGCATCGAGTTGATCCAGCAACTGCGCGAGATCGAGGGGGTAGCCGGGGTGCATATCATGGCAATCGAGTGGGAAGAGGCGGTCAGGCCGATCGCCGAGGGCGCAGGCCTGCTACCGCGCCCGGAGGTGTAGGATGGGCGAGGAAAACCCGGTCACGATCAAACCAGACCTGGCCCGCAGAGTCCAGGAGGAGATCGGCGAAAATGTCTTCCTCTGCTACCAGTGCGTCAAGTGCACCAGCGGTTGCCCGTTCGGCGACTTTTTCGACTGGCAGCCACACCAGATCATGCGGGCGGTGCAACTCGGTCAGGAAGACGTGGCGCTGAACTCTAAGGCGATCTGGATATGTGCCGCCTGTCAGACCTGCACCACACGTTGCCCCCAGGGGATAGACATCGCCGGCGTGATGGAGTTCCTGACCCAGGAGGCCCGGCGACGAGGGATCGAGCCTAAGGTGCCGGAGGTGGCGATCTTCAATAAGGCGTTCCTGCGCGAGGTGGATATTTGGGGACGTGCCTATGAGCTGGGTCTGATCGCCGAGATGAATATCCGCACCGGTAAGCCCTTCGAGGGGGTAGACCTGGGAATCAGGATGATCCAAAAAGGCAAGATCAAGTTCGTGCCCACCTTTGTACGTCCCCCCAGGAAGGTGAAGCCGATAGAAGGCGCCGAGAGTGCCGTGGCTTACTATCCGGGCTGCTCCCTGGAATCCACGGCGACCGAGTTCGACATATCTGCCCGCGCGACTGCCGAGGTCCTGGGCCTGAAGCTGATCGAGCCGGATGGGTGGCTTTGCTGTGGTAGCACCCCGGCCCACAGGTCAGACCCACACGCGGCGTTGATGCTGCCGATGCGTAATATGGCGCTCTTTGAGCAAAGCGGCTTCAAAGAGGTGACGATGCCGTGCGCGGCGTGCTTCAATCAGCACAAAAAGGCGCTATATCGTTTCCGCCACCGTGACGTAGACCGTCAGACTGCTAACCGTGAGCTTGGGTACGAGTATCAGGATAACGTCAAGGTCTCGACGTTGATCGAGGTCTTCATCAAGCACGTCGGCATCGAAAAGATCAGGGCAGCGGTCAAGAAGCCGCTGACCGGGGTGCGTGTCGCCACGTACTACCGCTGCCTGCTGACCCGACCGCCAAAGGTAACAGGCGCCAGTCATCCTGAAAATCCAACCGATATGGACGAGATCATCCGGGCGCTGGGCGCGGAGGTGATCGAGTGGCAGGATAAGACGACTTGCTGCGGCGCCACCCACTCGTTGACCAAGACCGAGATCGTTCTGGAAAAGAGCGGTGGCATCATCAGGAATGCGCAAAAGCTGGATGCCGATGTGATCGCTTTGGCCTGCCCACTCTGTCATACCAATCTGGACGGGCGCCAGTTCCAGATGGGGCTGGATGAGCCGATGCCGATCCTCTACTTCACGCAGTTGATGGCATTGGCATTTGGGCTTGGCCGCAAGGAGATGGCGCTGCATAAGAATATGGTTGACCCGCGCCCGGTCCTGCGCGAGAAGGGGCTGCTGGACTGATTGCGAGGGTGGATGCCGGGAAGCTTTACCACGGTGCGATCGGAAATCTGCTGGCCGGGTTTCCATGCCCGGCCAGTTTTATGTGCACGGGCGCGCGGATTGCCCGCATGGGTGCCGGATGCTAAAATGCCCCTATGACCACCGGGGCCACCCAGAGGCAATTTATCCCGGCGGCGGCTCCGGAACTGCGAGGGCATTTCCCTGTTTCCTCCTGCGGAGGGTGCCGATATGACCCGCCGAAATATGTTGCTAAGCTCGGCCTTCCTGCTGCTGGCGGCTATGGCATGTGGCCCGTTCGGCGGCGGTGGCGCCACGAGTACCCCCGCTGCCCCAACGGTTCACATCCTGGCGCCGGAAGATGGCGCCGAGGTCTCGGTCGGCCAGGATGTGCTGTTCCAGATCACTGCCACAGATGCCTATGGCGTCACCAGGGTGGACATTATGATCAACGGGATGACGGTCAGTTCGTACCCATCCCAGGACCCGGCGGGTCAGATCACTTTCACCGTTCTCTATACCTGGACACCGATCGAGGCGGGGACGTACCGGATCGAGGCGGTGGCCTATCGTGGCGAATCCGCCAGCCAGCCGGATTCCATCACCGTTAACGTGACCGAAGGCACAGGTAATGAGCCGGAAGCCACTGCCCTTGTTCCCACAGGCGTTTCGACCGCAAATCCATACATATGCGAGGCGTTGGTTAATGTGGATGGGTCGCGCGTGCGGGTGGGGCCGGGGGCACCGTCACTCGGCGGGCCGGATTACACTATAATTGACGTGATGCAGGCCGGGGAGACGGCGGAAGTCATCGGCAGGTTGGGCGATAACTCCTGGTGGCGGATCACCTACGTTGACCCGGCAGCGGGCCGGTTAACCGGATGGATATGGAGCGGGTTGGTGACGTTGCGTGGGGATTGCAGCGGCGTTCCGGTGGCATCTGCCCCGCCTACGCCGGTGCCGCCCGCGCCGACGGCTACCCCAACCGTCCCCCCGCCGACGCCTGAGTCTCCTAACGCGCCACAGCCGCCACAGCCCACGACCGCTGTATTGCCAGACCTGGTCATTATCCGGATAGACGCGCCCGGACAGATCGTGCTCCAGGGCGGCGGTACCCGGATCACCGTTACCATCATGGTGAAGAATGTGGGACAGGCCGCCAGCGGGCCTTTCGACGTGGCCTTCTATCCGCTGGGGCAGGGTGGGGATAGGCTGGTGCTGCCCAGGATCGCGAATCTGGACCCAGGTCAGGTCGCCTCGCTACCTGTGGATTGGACGTACTCGGCACACGGCGTCTACCGGCTGATGGCCGAGGCAGATTGCAATCTGATGGTGGCCGAAAGCGATGAGGGTAATAACTCTCTCTCGTTCGATATGGCCGTGGTGCCGCCTTCGGAGACGCCGACTCCGACTAATACCCCATCCGGGGGTGGCTAGGGCAGGTAAAGGCTCAGCAGGCCCATAGGGTCAACCCATACGCCGTTCACAGCGGCTTCCCAATGCAGGTGGGCACTGGAGCTACGCCCGGTGCTGCCGCTGAAACCGATCACCTGCCCCTGCTCCACGATCTGCCCCGCTTCGACCTCGATCTCCGAAAGGTGGCAGTAGGCGGTGAAAAGGCCCCATCCGTGGTCAATGATCACTATGTTGCCGCGTACATCCATGAAGTCGGCGAACGCAACCCGCCCGCGCCCGGCGGCCAGCACCTGAGTGCCGAACGGGGCACGTATGTCCTGGCCGGTGTGCCGTCCGGTGAAGGCGCCGCCGTTATACGAGCGGTAGGCACCGAAGGCGGATGTGGGTTCCCCGCCCTCGACGGGCAGTATGAAGTTGCCAGACCAATACCTCTGGGGCGATTCGACGCTATATATCGCTTCCAGCCTGGCAAGTTCTCCCTGATCTAGCAGTGGGTCCAGCAGGTAGCCGAGGCCGCCTGGGATGACTACATCCTGACGGTAGAACGTGCGCCGCAGGAACCATACCGGCAGGCGATATACTACCAGCTCGCCTGAGTTTAACCTGGCCCGCACTTCCAGGTAGTGTGCCCCAACGCGGGTATCCAACGAGATCGGGAACAGGGCAACCCACCCGAATCCGGCATTATGTAGCGTCAGCTCCTGACTATCCACACGCGCGCGCGCAGATAGTACGTCTGGGCCGGTGAGAGTGAAGATCATCACGTCGCCAATCAGATATTCCCTGGTGGGGCTGTTGAACGATAGCTCGATGCCGTGCGGCACGATCGGCACGGCGCTTACGATGGGTATATGCGCTCCCATAAGTGCGAATGCCACCAGGAGGGTTGCGATGTGTCGCTTCACGTCCAAATTCCCCGATCCAGGCTCTCTCTATCGAATCCGGTGCCGACAGCATAGCAGTATAACTCCCATCGGCGGATGATTACAAGCGGTTTTGAGATTACGATTGGCTCATGGTATCCTGATCCTGGCGATAGCACCCGCCATGAGCACCTGCCTGATCGAAATGGAGAGGGAGACTATGATAGACTTCGATCTCACCGAAGAACAGAGGATGCTCCGCCAGATGGCCCATGACTTTGCCGCCAATGAGATCGCCCCCGTGGCGGAGAAGTACGACCGCGAGGCCAAATTCCCCGAACCGGTGATCAAGAAGGCACAGGAAGCCGGCTTGATCAACGTCAACGTGCCGGAGGAGTACGGTGGAGTGGGCGCCAGTCTCCTGGAGGAGTGCCTGATTGCCGAGGAACTCTGCTGGGGATGTTCCGGGATCGCTACCAATATCCTGGTCAACAATCTGGCCGCCTACCCGATAATCCTGGCCGGGAACGATGAGCAGAAAAGGGAATGGCTTGGCCGTCTTGTAAATGACGGCGTTATGGCCTCGTACGCGGTTACCGAGCCGGGCGCGGGTTCGGATGTGGTGGCGATCCGCACGTCGGCAAAGCGCGTCGGCGATGAGTATGTGCTTAACGGCACCAAGACTTTTATATCCAATGCCACCGTGGCGAATTTCTACGTGGTCTTCGCCGTCACCGATCCCGAAAAGCGCCATAAGGGGCTGAGTGCCTTCATCGTAGACCGGGATACGCCCGGCCTTAAGGTGGGTAAGAAGCTGGAGAAGCTGGGCCAACGTGCCGCCGATACCGCCGAGGTCGTCCTGGAAGATGTGAGGGTCCCGGTCGCCAACCTGCTGGGTAACGAGGGGGATGGCTTCCTGATCGCTATGAGGGTGTTCGACCACAGCCGCCCGGTTGTGGCAGCATCCGCCGTCGGCGTGGCCCGCAGGGCTATGGAGGAGGCCATCAGGTACGCCGCCGAGCGCCAGGCTTTCGGCGTGCCCATCTGGCGCCACCAGGCCATCGGCCATAAGATAGCCGATATGGCCATTAGCATCGAGGCGGCCAGGATGTTGGCTTGGCGAGCGGCCTGGCTGGTGGATAAAGGGACGCCCAATACTATGCTGGCTTCGATGGCAAAGGCCTTTGCCGCCGATACCGCTATGCAGATCACTGTGGACGCGGTTCAGGTATTCGGCGGATACGGTTATTCCAGCGAGTACCCGGTCGAGAAGCTGCTGCGCGACTGCAAGGTCTACCAGATATACGAGGGCACAAGCGAGATACAGCGTAACGTGATAGTCCGCGAGCTGTTCCGACCCTATAGAAAGAAATAGGAGGCTGAGGAAAGAGTATGGGTAAACCTCTGACCGGTTTCGTCGTGCTCCTGGCCCTGGCGCTTTTGACGTCGGCCTGTGGCCAGTCGGCTTCTGAGATGCCAACCCCTACACCTGAGGAAGGGGTGATCGTGCTCCCGGATCAAACTGTCGCGCCGGGTGATAGCTCGATAATCCTGATGATCTCGGTGCCGGAAGGCTATAAGTTCAACGAAAATGCCCCGTTCACCGTTGAATGGACGGTGGATGGGGACGCTATCCAAATAGACCCCGGCCACCAGAACGCACGGGTTCGCGGCCCCAGCTTCCCGATGGGCTTCCACGCCGTTCTGAGCGAGGGTGAGGCTACTCTGAACGGCTCGCTGAGCATCTTCTATTGCACCCTGGATGAGACTCAATGTTTCGCCGATATGACAGAGGTGCGCACCCATGTGACGGTTCAAAGTGGCGCCCCGGAAGAGGAGATCATGGTGAGCTACGAGGTGGTGCCGCCCACCCAAGAAGAGTAGCCGTATGGTGGCGTTACGGCGCCTGACTACCGGGAAGACGGCGGTGGCGATCACGTTTATCATGCTGATCGCCATCGCCATCCGCCCCCCGGTGGATACCGATGTGTGGTGGCATCTGCGCGGCGGGGAGTATATTCTCTCGCACGGCGAGGTTCCCAGGGCCGACCCGTTTTCCCACACCCGCCTGGGGCAACCCTGGATCGATCACAGCTGGCTCTCGCAGGTGTTGCTCTACCTGATATACTCGGCGCTGGGGGATACCGGGTTGGCGCTCTATACCGCTGTCCTCGCGGTGGCCGCTATGTTCCCCGTCTACGCCTTATGCCGTGGGGACCGATATGTCAGGCTATTCACGTTGGTACTGACGGCATCTGCCGCCGCGATATTCTGGTCGCCCAGGCCTCAAATGCTCTCGTTCCTGCTTGGAGCGGTGGTGTTATATCTGCTTCATCGGTACCGCGAGCGTGGACGGGTCAATTTGTTCCAGATCCCGATTCTGATGGCGCTTTGGGCCAACTTGCACGGCGGGTTCACCATCGGGTTTATACTGATGGTGGGCGTGGTGGCCGGGGAAGTCGCCGAGCATATCTGGGGAACCGGCGTGGAGCGGATGCCCGGACGAGAGGTGGCCCGCCTGGGACTGGTGTTGCTTATCTCGGCGATGGCGGTGATGCTGAACCCGTATGGGCCAACTATATATACCTACCCGCTGAAAGTCGCCGGCATGGAGGTGCTGCGCGAACGTATAGAGGAATGGGCATCACCGGATTTTCACCGTGCGAATGTGTTGCCTTTCGCGGCCATGTTGCTGGGCCAGATGGTGGTCTTGGGCTTGAGCAGGCGCCGGGCGGCGTGGACGGATTTGATCCTCACATCGGGAACTGCCCTGATGGCCCTGAGCGCCGCCAGGAATATTTCGCTGTACGCTATCGTGGCCGCGCCGGTGCTTTCGGAGCATGTGAGTGGGTTGCTGGATGAGTTGGGATGGCGCCTGCCCGAACGATTGCCGTCCCGGAGCCAGGCGCTTCTGAATGCGGTGCTGATATTGGCCGTGGCAATGGGAGTGGCCGCCTATTCCTACTCTGCGCTGAGGCCGGAATCTGTGGCCGAGATGGAAGGTGATGTCCTGCCGGTTGCCGCAACCGAGTTCCTGCGCGACTATCCCGATGACGGGCCGATGTTCAACCTGTACAGGTGGGGCGGCTATCTGATGTTCAATCTGCCGGATCGGCTGGTGTACGTGGACGGCAGGACGGTGTTATACGGTGATGACTTCCTGCGCGAGTATCTGGCGGTGATCTCAGGGGCCGAGGGGTGGGACGAGGTGCTGGATGAGCGCGGGATCACCCTGGTGATTGTGGATGTGGAAAGGCCGCTGGTGAGCCTTTTGGAATCCTCGCCGGAATGGGAGATCGCTTACGAGGACGATCTGGCGGTGATCTCGGTCAGGTCCGGGCGTTAGCGCAGGAATGGTATCCGGCGCCAGAGTTTGAGCAGGAGCGTCAGGAACCCGATCATCCGCCGATTGATCGAAAGCGCGGTCTCGAAGCTGCCGATCTGGAAGTTCGTCAGGTTCGTGGCGATCGTTTGCGGCTCGGTGTACTTGCGGATGCCTTCGGGTCCGTGTCTGCGCCCCACGCCGCTTTCTTTGAAGCCGCCCATCGGGCCATGCAGCGTGATCCAGCCGAGTTGTGTATCGTTGAC
This sequence comes from Ardenticatenia bacterium, assembly GCA_027069285.1. Taxonomy (GTDB): domain Bacteria; phylum Chloroflexota; class Anaerolineae; order Aggregatilineales; family JALXEW01; genus JALXEW01. The sequence continues at coordinate 15,291 of JALXEW010000157.1, forward strand.
GGAGACTGTGCCGGCATCTACGCGCGTGGCAAGGCGCTCGCCGTATCGTCGCCTGCGGGTGAAGATGGCGGCGTTGAGGCCGTATCGGCTATCGTTGGCCAGGCGGATGGCTTCGTCTGCCGATTCTACTTTGTAGACCGATAGCACCGGCCCGAATGTCTCCTCGGAGTGGACGAGCATATCCGGTGTCACGCCCGCCAGCACGGTCGGCTCGTAAAAGTACGGCCCGAGCTCCGGGCGTGGCCTGCCGCCGACCAGCACTTTGGCGCCTTTCTCGACGGCATCGCGCACGTGCTCTTCGACTTTTTCCAGTTGTTCTCGGCTTATCAGCGAACCCAGGTCGTAGTCGAACTCTTTGCCGGTTCCCAATCTCAGCTTCTTCGTCTGCTCGATCAGCTCTGAGACGAATTGGTCGTATATCTTGGCCTCCACGTACACCCGTTCCCAGTTGATGCAGACCTGGCCGCAGTTGTTGAAGGCCCCTTCCGCTGCGGCGATGGCGGCGTGCTTTATGTTCGCATCCGCCAGCACGATCATCGCGTTTTTGCCGCCCAATTCCATGCTATATCGGATCAGGCGCCCGGCGGCGCGTTCGGCCACCTTGCGACCGATCTCGGTGCTGCCGGTGAACATCAGGTAGTCAACGTGGTCTATCAGCGCGTTGCCGACTTCGCCGCCTGGGCCGGTCACCACCTGGATCAAGCCCTCCGGTAACCCGCATTCGATCAGTTTCTCCCTTGCCCAGATCGCGCTCAGCGGGGTCAGGCTGGCGGGCTTGATCACCACTCCGTTGCCCGCAAGTAACGCGGGTATGGCATCGTCAACCGTCAGCAATAGCGGGAAGTTCCAGGGGCCTATGATCCCGACTACCCCAACCGGTCGGTAGACTACTTTGGCCCTGGCCCGCAATGGGATCCCGCCCCTGATCCGTCTGGGGCGGATGTGCTTCCAGCCGTGGTAGGCATAGTAGCGGGCCGCACAGGCGAGGGCGAATATCTCCACAAAGGCGTCGCGGCGGGATTTGCCGCTTTCGGCCTGGATCACGTCCATGATCGCGTCCTGATCCTGCAGGATCAGGTCGTGGAAGCGTTTGAAGATGGCCGCGCGGTCGCGGAACGGGGTTTCGGCCCAGTGTTTTTGGGCGGCGCGTGCGCGCTCGACGGCTGCGATTACGTCGTCGGCGGTGTGGCGCGGGACGGTTCCCACGCTCTCGCCTGTGATCGGGTTCCTGATGGTTATCGTCCGCTGCTGTGTGCCGGTGCTTTGCTGCTGGCGGACTGCCGACATGTTCGTTGACCTCCGTTAGGAAGCTCTGCCGCAAGGTTATAGACGTATTTTACCGCCCGGCAGACGGGCTTGTAAAACTGCGGCATATGAGCCAAACTTACACGGTAGCGCATACATGGAGGTTTATATGCCCCGCGCTCTCCTGCGAGTCTACAATAGAGAGGGGTTGCAACATTTGGGTCACGGGCTTGCCGGGATGGGCTGGCAACTCATCGCCGACGCCGATACCCGCGCCGAGCTGATCCGTGCCGGGCTGCGGGTCACGGATGTGAGTGTGGTAACCGGCGAGCTTCCGCTTGGCGACCGGATGATCGGCCTCCACCCGGCGATATTGGCCGCGATACTGGCCGGCGATGATGACTTGGGCGAGCTGGCTCAAGGTGGGATCGGGCCGCTGGATATGGTGGTGTGCAATTTCAGGCCATTTGCCGAATTGGCCGCCACGCCGGGAATGAGGCCGGATGAGGTGATGGCCCAGGCCGATACCGCAGGTATCACGTTGCTGCGGCTGGCGGCGATCAATCACGCCCGCGTGATCCCCCTTTCCGATCCCGGCGATTATACCCGCGTGCTGGCACAGCTCCGCGCCACCGGCACCGTTGACGTGGCTACCAGGCGGGAGTTGGCGGCAAAGGCCTTCGCAGCGGCTCGGGATTACGATACCGCCATCCACGCATACCTGGCGGGCGAGGCGGGCGACCCGTTGCCGCCGTCGCTTTCGCTGGCGCTCTGGCGTACCGATGTGTTGCGATATGGCGAGAATCCGCACCAGGCCGCCGCATTGTACTCGTCCGTACCGGGTGCGGGGCCGCTTGGGGGCAAGCAGATCGCCGGGCAGACGCTATCTTACAATAACGTTATGGACCTGGAGATCGCCTGGCGGACTGTGAGTTCGTTTTCCGAACCTGCGGCGGTCATCGTCAAGCACCAGACTCCGGTGGGGGTGGCGACCGGATCGAACCTGGCGGATGCGTTCAGGCTCGCACTGGCATCTGATCCGGAATCGGCACCCGGTGGCGTGGTGGCGGTGAACCGCCTGGTTGATGATGCGTTGGTGGCGGCGATTGGCGATTTGTTTTTGGAATGTATCGCTGCGCCGGATTATGGCCCTTTGGCACGCGAGACTCTGGTGACTCAAAGGCCGAGATGTAGGCTGCTGCGGATTCCGGACGTTGGGTCACCACCAGAGAGGGTGATCCACAGCGTCCGGGGCGGCTTCCTTGTTCAGACGCCCGATCTGGGCGATCCCCCGTCGGCGGGATGGAATGTGGTCACTATGAGGCGGCCCCGCCTGGATGAGGACTCCGCTTTGCGCTTTGCATGGAAGGTGGCGCATCATGTGCGCTCCAACGGGGTTGTGCTGGCCGTCCGGAACGCGACTGTGGGCATCAGCGGCGGGCTGACGGAGCGTATGGAGGCTATCCGGTTGGCGCTGCGTCGGGCCGGGGGCCGCGCCAACGGTGCCGTTATGGCGGCGGATGGCTTCCTGCAGGGGCCGGAGGAGGTGGAGCCACTGGCAGAGGCCGGGGTGACGGCTATTGTGCAGCCGGGCGGGGCGTTACGGGATGCCGCTGTGATCGAGGCGGCGGATAGGGCCGGGATGGCGATGATATTCACCGGTGTGCGGCACTTCAGGCACTGATGGGCGCCGAACCTCTTGTGGTGATCCTGGGGCCGACGGCGGTCGGCAAGACGGCCTGCGCTGTGGAGATAGCCCGTGAGCTGGATGGGGAGATAGTCTCCGCAGACTCGCGCCAGGTGTACATCGGGATGGACATCGGGACGGCCAAGCCGACGCCGGAAGAGCTGGCAGCGGTTCCTCACCATTTGATCGATCTGGTCAGGCCGGATCATGTGTTCACGTTGGCGGAGTATCAGAGGGCTGCGTACCGCGCGATAGACGATATTCTCTCGCGCGGGAAGCTGCCGCTACTTGTGGGCGGCACGGGGCAGTACATCAGCGCGGTGATCGAGGGGTGGGGCGTGCCGGAGGTACCACCGAATCCGGGATTGCGGGCCGAGCTGGAGGATTATGCTGCCAGGTATGGATATGTGGCTCTGCACGAGCGATTGGCGAGGCTCGACCCGAAGGCTGCTTCCCGGATCGATCCGCGCAACGTCCGGCGCGTGGTGAGGGCGCTGGAGGTTTGTATTGTGACCGGCAAGCCGATCTCGCAGCTCCAGGAGCGGAACCCACCGCCATACCGTCAGCTGCGGATAGGGTTAACGCGCCCTCGCGAGGTGCTCTACCGCCGCATTGATGCCCGTGTTGACCGGATGATTGAGTCGGGCCTGGTGGCGGAGGTGGAGGTGCTGGTCAGGGCCGGGTACGGATGGGAATTGCCGG
>JALXEW010000158.1 GCA_027069285.1 Ardenticatenia bacterium
GCCGAGAGCGGATTGCGGATCTCGTGGGCGATGCTGGCCGAGAGCCGGCCGAGCGCGGCCAGGCGGAGTTGCTGGGTCTGTTCCTCGATCTGTTCCATGGATTCCACGAGGATCAGGGTGCCCGCATCCGGTCGGTTGCCCAGCGGCAGGAAACGGACCCCCAGGCGCCCAGCCTCGTCGAAGGGAAGATCCACCACCTCGATCCCGGCGCCCCGACAATAGGTCTCCACCACCCCCCGGTGGAGGGGGTTCAAGGACCTCGGCACCAAGACCTTGTCCCCGCCCACGATCCTGCGGGCCATGAGGACCGCCTCGGCCAGGGCGGTGCCCCCGTCGTACATGGAAGCGTTGGCCACCTCCATTCCCGTGAGCTCGCAGATCATCGTTTGGTACTCGAACATCCACGTCAGAGTGCCTTGGGAGACCTCGGCCTGATAGGGGGTGTAGGCGGTGTAGAATTCCGAGCGGGAGGAAAGTTCGTTCACTACAGCAGGGATGTAGTGATCATAGAGACCCAAGCCAAGGAAGGGGACCAGCCGGCGGTTCCTTATCGCGCGCCCTTCCAACTCCCGCCGGACCTCAAGCTCCGACCGAGGGGACAATCCCAGGGGGCGATAGCGAGCGCGGATTTCCGCGGGGATATCGCTGAAGAGGTCCTCTACATCTCCCACCCCAATCGCCCGGAGCATCCGCTCGATGTCCGCGCGCGTGTGGGGGATGTATTCCATCACTCTCCGATCAGCTTCTTGTAAGCCTCCGCATCCAGGAGCTCGGAGAGCTCGTCCTCGTTTTCGACCTTGAGGACGAAGAGCCAACCGTTGCCGTAGGGATCTTGGTTTATCGTCCCGGGGGTCGAAACGAGTTCCTCGTTTACCTCCACTACCTCGCCCGAAACGGGGGCGTAGACCGATTCGGCGGCCCTCACCGACTCCACCGTGACCGCCACGCCCGGCAGAGCCACCCGTCTGCCGTGCCAGGTGCGTCCACTGCCGGGTCAGCCTGGGCAGGCGATACTCCAGCTGCGCCAGTTCTACCTGCAGGGCGCCTTCTTTGGTATGCGCGTGCTGTGCGAATATATCGAGTATCAGCGCGGAGCGGTCCAGTACTTTGACGTCCTCGCCGAATATCTCCTCAAGCTCACGCTGGTGGCGCGGCGAAAGCTCATCGTCAAAGATGACCACATCGGCACCCAGCTCATCAACCAGCGCCGAGACCTCCTCCGCTTTCCCCCGCCCTATAAACGTCGCCGGGTCAACCCGGTTGACTTTTTGGAATTCCCTGCCAACCACCTCAAGTCCTGCGGTTTCGGCCAGCAGGGCAAGCTCTTCCAACGACTCCTCAACGCTCAGCAGCGGACGGGTGCCACGTACCTCCAACCCAACCAGGAACGCCCTCTCGCGTCCCTCGTCGGTGGGAACCGAGCCATCCCGGCTGTTTACTTTTCTCTCTCCCATTTGACGTATATTCGATCCTCTCCGACCAGATTCCATAGTTTAGGTACAGCCGAGCGCAAATTTGCAGCCCTCTGAGCCGCCCGCTCCCTGGCTTTCTCATCGGGTTTATTACGCCCCTCAGCTTTCAGGCGCTGTGCCTCCCAGAGCATCACGTCAAGCATATTGTGCGAAAGCCGGTAGCCTTTCTCCTCGCGCCCGGCCAGCTTAAGTTCGGCATCGAACGCCCTGTACTCGCCGTCGTCAAAGGTGGCGAGTTCCTCGCCGGTCAGCGCGTTGATCAACGTGTGTTTTGCCATATCTCCACTCCTTGCCATAGGCGACAGTCGCCGATGCCAGAACAACTCAGTCAATCATCAGTATCGGCGTCTATCAAGATAATCTTCACAGGAACCGCAGGGAAATGCCTTTTCAATCTCTCTATATCATACACCAGTTGCTCTCCATACGAGACGCCAGTAGACATCTGAGCGTGCAAGGCATGACAAGGGACGATCTCGACTCCGACATCGGCCATGTCCTCGTTAAAAAAGTACTGGAATTTCGCCATATCGTAGAACATGAAAGCATACTTGCCGAACTGCACCTCGACCAATACCCTACCCTTTGCAAAGTCAACCTGCTTATAGGCCCCCGTTATCCTCGAGGTCCACCCCGGAATCGTTATAGTATACGTATCCCTGATCTCCCTATAGCCAAGTGCACGGAATGCATCCTCAAATTGTTTGTTCATACTCCTCGGGGAGTATAGACGTCTGCCTTTCATCGTTTTCTCGCGGCTGATCTTCGTTTTCTTCGCCACGACGCCGGCTATCACTGCATTTATCTCGGCCTCTATGTCGGGATAGCGCACATGGAGTATCTCACTTCCACCGAGATGGGAGTACTCGTACACAATTCTCATCACTCGGAATCCTCTCCGAAAAGCGGCAACTTATCCTGGGCGCCATGGGGGAGATGAACGTATTTTGGCGGCACCGTGGCCTTCGGGTTGTTCGGATCGTAGACCGGTCTCTCCATCGGGCGGATCCTGAGCCTGCCCTTCTCGGCCAGTCGGATGCGCTCCCTGGCGATGGCGATGTACTCCGGCACTATGTCCGCGCCCATAGCCTTCCGACCGTGCATCAGGGCGGCTATGGCCGTGGTGCCCGATCCGATGAACGGGTCCAGCACCCAGTCTCCCTCATCGCTCAGCGCCAGAACGAGGCGCTCGATCAACTCGACAGGGAACTGGCATGGATGGGCAGTTTTCTCGACGTGATTGGCCTTAACGTTTGGGATAATCCACACGTCACCCGGATTTTTGCCCAATGGGTTGCCGGATAGCTGGCCCTTCTTGGGGCCTTTGAAGTGCCTCTTGGTCGGGTACTTCTGGGGCACGCGGACGGCATCCAGATTGAAGATATACTCATCGGTCTTGGTAAACCAGAGCACCACCTCGTACCGACCGGAGAACCGTCGCGTGTTGTGCAGCCCGTGGCCAAAGTGCCACACAATCCGATTTCGGAGGTGAAGTCCGAGGTCGGCGAATAGCGGATAGAGGACAATATCCAGGGGGACTATTTCACCGTTGCGGACGTAGTTGCCCACCTGCCAGCATATACTGCCGTTCGGCGCCAGCACCCGGACGCATTCCAATATGACGCGGTGCTGCTGCGCGAGGTATTCATCCATGTCCAGGCGGGTCTCATACGGCTTGCCCAGGTTATACGGCGGTGACGTGACCACCAGCCGCACGGATTCGTCCGGCACCTGCGAGAGTAGCTCGCTCCAGTCACCCTCGACCAATACGAGATCGGCCTCCGGATCGTATCTTTCGGTAATCCTCAGTCCCATGATATTTCCCAAAAATATCCCAAACGGAATTTGGGATATACGGGGCGCATCCCGGGACACGCCCCGCACCCACTCTCATTTATACCACCGACGCAGCCGATTCATAGCCTCTTCCACCAGATCGGTGGCGGTTCCGAGCGAAAACCGTATGTAGCCGCGCCCCGCCCGCCCGTATACCGAACCGGGCGTGATGCTCACCAGGGCCTCATTCAACGCACGCTCGGCGTACTCCTTATCGTCGCCGTCCACGACGCGCGCCCAGACGTACAAGGCCGCCTTTGGCCTCCGCGCATCCAGCCCGATCTCCGGGAGGGCAGCCAGTATCAGGTCGCGGCGCTTTTGATATTCGGCGTTGCGTGCCGCGATCCACTCCGCATCGGTCTCCCGGAGCGCAAGCGCAGCGGCATCCAGCACCGCGCGGAAGTGGCCGGTATCCACGTTGCTCTTCACCTGGAATAACGCGGCCACGGCATCCGGGTTGCCCACGCACATCCCGATCCGCCATCCGGCCATGTTGTAGAGTTTGGAGAGCGAGTTGAACTCCACGGCCACCTCTTTGGCGCCTTCGACCTCGAGGACGCTATGGGCACGGTAGCCGTCGTATGTCACGTCGGCGTAGGGGTTATCGGAACACAACAGCAGCCCGTGCTCACGGCAGAATGCAACGGCCTTGCGCAGGAAATCCATGTCCGCGACGGCGCCGGTGGGGTTATTGGGGTAATTCAGCCATAGCAACCTGGCGCGATTCAGGACATCCTCCGGGATGGCGTCCAGATCGGGCAGGAAGTCATTTTCGGCCAGCAACGGCATATAGTAAACGTCCGCGCCGGCCAGGTATGCGCCACGGGAGTATGTGGGGTAAGCAGGATCGGGCACCAATGCCACATATCCGGGTTCCAGGAAGGCGAGCGCGATGTTGGCGATCCCCTCTTTGGAGCCGATGCACGGCAGGACTTCTGTATCCGGGTTCAGCTCAACGCCGAAGCGCCGTGAGTAATATTCGGCGCAGGCTTCCCTGAAATCCGGCGTACCCCTATAGCCTGAATACCCGTGGTGGGCCGGGTTCCTGGCGCTTTCGATCAGTTTTTCTATCACCGGATCCGGAGGTGGCATATCCGGGCTACCGACATCCAGGCGTATCACGTCTTTGCCTTCTGCCCGCATCGCCTCCAGGCGGCGGCCCAACGCGGCAAACGCATACGGAGGCAAATTATCGAGACGCTGGGAAGTCTTTGGAATCACCGGCTCATCTCCTATGTGGTGCGTGAACTTATCAACATGAGGGCGGTCTCGCAACCGCCCTGACTAATCAAAATTATCATGCCTGTCGGCATCTGGCCCGGCCCTCCCAGGCCGCTTACCGCCATCATCGTCGTCATCCGCCTCGAATATGGACGCCAGATGATCTCCCGGCGGAGGGGCGTTCATAGGGATCATGATGTGGAAAGTGCTGCCGGGGCACTTTTCCTCGTCGTAGCCGGGGCTTTCGGCCCAGATAGTGCCACCGTGAGCCTCGATTATCCCTTTTGCGATAGCCAACCCCAGGCCTGGGCCGCCCCCTTTGAACTTGATCTTACCGCTTGAGTGGGTGGCTATGTCACCTATCGACGAGAATTTATCGAATATACGTTGCAGGTTCTCCGGAGCTATGCCGATCCCGGTATCAGAGACCATCACATCCACAAAGCCAGGAAGCTCACGGCCTCTCACGGTGATCGAGCCGCCATCCGGGGTGTACTTGATGGCATTGGAGAGCACTTTGAAGAAGACCTGATATAGTCTCTCGTAATCGGCCATAGTGGGACGGGCCGGGATGGTCTCGTAGTCCACGGTGAGGGTTTGCTTGCGTTCTATGATCGCTTCCTCAAGCTCGAACTCCGCCAGTTCCAGCAGCCTGCGCAGCCACACAGGTTGCATATGCAAGGTGAGCATACCGGTATCTATCTGCGATACGTCTAACATGTCCTCTATGATCTCGCGCAGGCGCTTGATGCCCTTATAGATACCGGATAGCATCGGCTGGAGATGCGAGCTATCGTCCGATCCCAGGGACGAACGCAGCATATCCGTGTAGCCTTCGATCAGGGTCAACGGGGTCTTCAGCTCGTGCGCCGCCACCGAGACGAAATTGGATTTGGATTTATCCAGGTGTTCGATCTCGCGTTTGGCCCGCTCCAACTCCCGGCGCATGTCGCCGAGTAGTGCCTCGCCTTCCATGCGGCCCAGGAATATCACGGCGTCGGTGAGTATCCCCTCGGACTCCCGGAGTATCTCCAATGCATCCTGGGGCGGGACGCTGCTCATCACCTCGTCCCAGGTCACACGCTTAAGGGTTGCCAGGACCGGCAATAACCCGGTCGGCTCTTCCTCTGTGGGGGCGCTACGGGCCTCGACCCAATCCAGTAATATGGCGTGCAGTGGGATGTTATCGCCCACTTCGGCGGCCTTGCCCAGCCCTTCATAGAAGGCCCTGATGGAGTCTATGGCGGTCTGGCGCAATAGGGCACCTGCGGACGGCGCCAGTTCATGGGCCGCCCGCTCAACCAGGCGCTCCATATTGTCATTGATCCAGGCCGCCAGTTTGCTCTTCACCGTCCCAAACCCGATACCTATTCGATCACGCCGGTTCTCACGAAGAACTCCTGTAAGGTACGGCCAACCCGTTCCAGGCTCTCCGCGCTGATTTTATCCAGCGTGTCCTCGGTCGTATGCCAGTACGGATAGTCGAAATCTATTATATCCACAGCTGTGATTCCGCGCTGAGTGAACGGTGTGTGATCGTCCAGCATTCGATAGCGCGTTTCGGGGAAGAAAGCCTCGTCATACCCCAGGTCGAGCGCCACTTCCCAGATGGCTTCACTCAGCCGGCGGTCGGAGTTTCCGTCGTAGTATATCTGCTGGTCGGCGTCCCCGATCATGTCAACCACGATGACATACTCCGGCACCACGTCCAGATGCTCCGCCATATAGGTCGAGCCGACGATCCACTCCCAATCGTCAATCCGACCGTTATCCTCTGCGTCAAAGAAGGCCAGCCATATCTCCCGGTTCAACTCCCAGGTGGGCAGAACTCGCGCCAGCTCCAGCAGCACGGCAACACCACTTGCCCCGTCATTCGCGCCGGGAACAGGTGCTTCGGGGTCATCCCGGTCCTGATCGGCGTGGAGGCGGGTATCGTAGTGGGCGCCGATGATTATCACCGGCCCCTCACCCATCCGACCGATGATGTTGCGCACCTGACGCTCCGGGCCATCGTCGCCACGGCCCCGGTAGGTGAATTCCTGTTCCTCAACATCCCATCCCCATTGCTGTAGCCGGGAGACGATATAGTCCCCGCACCGGACCCAGGCTTCCGATCCGGTGGGCCTTGCGCCGAGTTCCATTTGGGCGCGGGCGTGCTCGAAGGCCATCTCCCCGTCGAAGGTCTGATTCGCAGGGAGTGGGGTCAGTGTTGGCGTCGATGCCTGTCCCGCACAGGCGCTCAGAAAGATGACCGTCAAGATCGTGATCGTTGCGATATGGCGCATCCTCATGGTGCTCACTCCTCTCCGGGCAGTCCGAAGGTGAATACGCGGCGTTTTGGGTCCATTGCCGGCGCCAGGAGGGTCTCATCCCTGGTCTGCCAGGTGGAATGGATGTCTTTGACGAAGCTATGAACCAGCACCTCGGCGACATCCCGGAAGTTGGTCGCCTCGTAGTCATCCTGTTGGAGCGGCCAACCGTACCCCCATGCAAACCACGAGCCATCCCCGAAGATCAGGAAGTCATAAAACGCCTCTTGATCGGGACTATCGCCCATGAAGACGGCGATTCGGGAACATAGCTCTTTGAACTTCACGCTGTGTATCCTGGCCTCATCCCTGGCATTGGGTCTGGCGGCGCCGTTAAGGGGCACGAAGATTATTTTGAGGTCGCCGAACGTGAGCTGAAGGCATATCCGCCCGTTCGGGTAGCTGATCCTTTTGGCCGGCGATACACCGGGCGCGCCGGCTGCGATCAGGTCGTTTATGACTTCCTCTAAAGCGGCGAAGAGCTTTTGAGTAAAGGATTCCAGATAGTTTTGAACGCGGCGCTGCACATCGTTTTGCCGTCTCAACAGCTCCACGGTCTCAGCTATCAGGGTCTGCTCCTCATCGGCCTCGCCAATATCACCGATGGTGCCGATCTCGTCCATAAGTCCCTTCCCCCGAAACCAGCATACTTTCCGGAAAGCCGATCCAGGCGGAGGTGGTCTCTCGCCCGACCACCCCCGCCGCCTGCGTCATCGGCTCTCAGCCGTAACGGCGCATGAAACGTTGCATACGCTCCAGGGCTTCCTCTATTTTCTCATAGGCGGTGGCGTAAGAGCATCGCACAAACCCCGCCCCACATTTTCCAAAAGCGCTCCCCGGCACGACGGCAACCCTTTCCTCCTGCAGGAGTCTCTCGGCAAAGGTCTCATCGTCCATGCCGGTCACCTTTATCGACGGGAAGGCATAAAACGCGCCGCGTGGCTCAAAAGTCGGCAACCCGATCTCGTTAAGGCCCGCAACTATCAGCTTCCGACGGCGGTCATACTCCTCGCGCATCGCGAGGACATGCTCTTCCCCGTGTAACAGCGCCTCGACCGCTGCGGCCTGCGAAGTAGTCGGCGCAGACATGATAGTGTATTGGTGAATCTTGCGCAACGCGGCCAGGATCGGGGCCGGAGCCGCCGCATACCCGATCCGCCACCCGGTCATCGCGTAGCTTTTGCTCATGCCGCCCAGCAGGATCGTCCGCTCGCGCATACCCGGCAGTGAGGGGAAGCAGATATGCTCCACGCCGTAGACTAAGCGATCGTATATCTCGTCGGATATGACCAGGAGGTCATGCCGCCTGGCCACCCCCGCTATCTCCATCAGGCGCTCACGGCTCATCACGGCGCCGGTTGGGTTATTGGGGTATCCGATCAGAATGGCCTTAGTCCGGGGTGTCACCACCGCCTCGACTGCATCGCCGGTGACCTGGAAACCGTCCTCCACGCGGGTCTCCACGATCACCGGCTTGCCGCCGGCCAGGACGATCTCCGGCGCATACGAGACGAAGCTCGGCTGGGGCATGATCACCTCATCGCCCGGATCAAGTACCGCCGACAGCGCCAGGTACAGGGCCTCACTGACGCCCACGGTCGCCAATAGCTCGGTCTCCGGGTCATACTCCACGCCGTATAGGCGCTTCAAATGGTCGGAAAGCGCCCGGCGGAACTCGATGGTGCCGGAGTTGGATGTATAGTGTGTATGCCCCTCCTCCAGCGAACGTATGCCGGCACGTAAAATCGGAGCCGGGGTGGTAAAATCCGGCTCGCCGATTCCGAGAGAGATCACGTCATCCATAGTGGCCGCGATGTCGAAGAATCGTCGGATGCCAGAAGGCGGGATCTCACGCACACGTTTGGCGACGAAATCGCGCATTTGACTTCACTCCCGATTGGTCATGCACAGACAGGCGAACTTGAGATAGTCTTCACATTCCAGGGGTAGTATATCGCAGGCACCTGACAAATGATAGCCTCAGGAGGGGGCCAGATGGTGGGTGCCAACCGATTTAGAACAGCATTATAACGTCCGATAAACGGTTTGCGTGAGATTTTAGACTAATTACCGTAGATAATTAGGGTAAGGTTCATGACCTCCTGGGGAGGCGATAGTGGCAAACCGGCTGTATCTCAATACCCAGTTGCTAAGCGACGGCCTCAGAATGGCCGCCGGGCATACCGACGGCCCGGTACTGTTCATGGCGGGACCCGGGCTGCTACGCCTGGTTGCCATACACTCCGCCGATTTCGTGACTTCGTGGGAACGTCCGGCTGACATAGATACCAACGAGGGAATAGTGTTCATCATCCCCCGCCACATATTGATGATGCTGGCAAGCGATGCGTTCGCCGGAATGGATAGGCTTGGCGCAACCGTAGGCCCAAGCGAGGTACGCATCCACATCTCCGGCGGCGACGCACCGGCGGAACTCAACTGGCATTGGAATCCCAGGGCACTGGTGTTGCCGGATGACCTGGCAAGGCTCATCAAGGTGCCCCCCAACCCGTTGCAGGTGGATGGCAAGACCCTGGACGAGGTTGTATCGTCGGACGATCAGGCTGCCATAGAGCTGGCCCTCATCCCGATGACAATTGCGATCGGGGATATGGAGATCTCGGTCGGGGCTCGCCGTTCCACCAAGCTCAGCAGGACACGCCTGGTTAAAGCTTTGAAAATAATGGGCGACGGCCCGCTATGGATAGAAGTGAGCGATCTGGGCAATGCCGGCGGCCTCATGCTGCAGCTCCTAAGCCGAAAAGGCGATTGGAAAGTCCTCTGCTCGCTTAAGGAAATCGCCGTCACCAGGAAAACCGGCCCCCTCAAGGCACCAGAGCTACAAGAGGAACCCGCCGAGATCAAGCTCAGCGCCGACCCCAGGTACGTGACCAGGCCGCTGAACGCTGATGTCGTCACGGAAACCGAGCAAAGTGCCTCGGAGCCGGAAGGTGGCAGGCAGGAAGCACTCACCGACGATGAGTTCCCAGACCTCGAAAGCGGGATCGAAGGCGTTGAACCGGGAGCACATAACTCAAAACGGGAAAGCAGCCCCCATGTGACTGCGTTCCACCCGGAAGATGTGGAGGAAATCGGGGAAGCCGATTTCGTCGGGAGCATCCCCGGCGCCGAAGCCGGCGATGGATCACAAAACGGGGGGACACCTCACAAACGTAAGCCCCTTTTCGATGTGCCTTTGGATTAGGCCGGGATGCCCGTTCCGCTCAGAATCGAGATGATCTCGTCCACACGCGCCCGCGAGAGATCCGGGAGCACCAGGTTCGCCTTCCCCACCCTCTCGGTCGGCCCCAAGCCAACCACACGCATACCCGCCCTGAGTGCCGCTTCCACACCCGCCTCGGCATCCTCAAATACCACACACTCGCTCACAGGGGTACCCACCGCCCCGGCGGCAAAGATGAAAATGTCCGGCGATGGCTTGTAGTTGACCACGCAATACCCATCCGCAACCGCGTCCAAAAGCCCACCGATGCCAAGCCGCTCGATCACAACCCGCGTGTTCTTGCTCACCGAGGCCACCGCCACCTTTATGCCCCGATTGCGTGCGTTTTCGACGAATTTAACGGCGCCAGGGAGCAGGTTAGCCGGCGAGAGTTCACTTAACATCCGGCGATAGTATCTGTTCTTGCGCTCCATCATCTCCAGGGCCTGCTCCTCGGTCACCGAGCGGCCCTTCAACAGGCGACGTAAACTTTCTCTACGCGAAACGCCCCGCAAAGCCTCGTTATCCTGCCTGGTGAAGGGGATGCCCTCTTCATCGGCCAGGCGTTTCCACGCCAGGAAGTGCAGTTCCGATGTATCGGTGAGCACCCCGTCCAGATCGAAGATAAAGGCGGATATGCGATAGCTCCCCATCTGCATCCTCATCGGTTGAATTCCGGGATATTTTACCCGGCAGTACTGCCTTGACAAACGGTGGGGAAGGGTGTAAACTTCAAAATGATGGGAACGTTCCCGTCCCCATAAGCCCAGGAGAGCTTTCATGGCACGGCGCCCAACTATCATCGACGTCGCCCGCCTGGCAGGCGTCTCTAAAACTACCGTCGCCCGCGTGGTCAACGGCGAATTCAACCTGGTCCGCGAGGAAACCCGCCAACGTGTCCTGGACGCCATCGAGCAACTGGGGTACGAACGTAACGCTATCGCAGGCAGTCTCCGCACCGACCGGACTTTCATGATCGCCCTCTCAATCCCCGACATTATGAACCCATTCTGGCCAGAGGTCGCACGAGGAGTCCAGGATACCGTGGAGGCGAACGGGTATACCGTCGTGCTGCTGAATAACGATTGGGATGCCGACCGCGAGCAAAATCACATCCGAATGATGCGTCGCAGTCAATTCGACGGCCTCATCATAAACCCGACCAGGATAACCAATGACGACCTGACCGACTTGCATATCCCGGTAGTGGTGCTGGGCGGCGGCGATAACTTCCCGGACTTCGATGCCGTGGGCAGCGATACCGGAATGGGCGTGAAACTGGCCCTGGAACACCTCTTAGACCTGGGACATACCCGTATCGGCCTGATCGCGGGCCTTTCCAGGCGCCGAAAGGCCAATATACGCCAGTCCGCATACCTTGCATTCCATCACGAACACGGCCTGCCGGTAGACGAGTCCCTAATCGTCGAATGCCCCTTCACACAGGAAAGCGGCTTCACAGCAATGCAACAGCTCATGAGCCTGGATGATCCCCCCACGGCGATCTTTTGCGCCAATGACATCCTGGCAATCGGCGCCCTGATAGCGGCGCAAAAGGCCGGGATCCGCGTGCCGGATGACGTCTCGATAATGGGAATGGACGACATCTACGCGGCAGCTACCACTTTCCCACCGCTCACCACAATTGCCAAGCCTAAATATGACATCGGGGTAAAGGCAGCCAATTTCCTGCTCCAGCGCATAGAGGGTACCGCGCCGGATGTTCCGCGTCACAGGAGATTGCCCTGTTATCTCGTGCAACGCGGCTCAACGGCGCCGCCTGTAGCCTGAGTTCAAGTGAATTCGCAGATCGATTTACCGTGAGGTTTGATGTGAACGTTCCCAAAAACCAGCTGGCCGATAAGTTCGCCGGGTGCATCCTCGGCGGAGCTATAGGAGATGCCCTCGGCTCGCCAACCGAGGGGCGAACACCAGATGAGATAAAGGCGAGATTCGGCGGTCGAATCGAGGATTTCGCGCCGCCATTCGACCCGGCCAGACCGGACGGACGCCATAAGGGGGATGGTCACGTAACCGACGATACCCTGATGGTGATCGCCCTATGCAAGGCCTACCTGGCAAAGGGCGCCCAGTTGGAGGCGCATGACATGGCCACCTACTTCATGGCGGAATTCGCAGATAATCCGATGTGGATTCCCGAATACGGCAGGGAAATGCCGTTGATCGAGCGGGCATTCTACCCGGAAAAGTACATGTTCCTGCGACTGCGACTGGCAAGCGCCGATCCGCGCACAGCCGGGGTCGGGAACATGGTCAACTGCGGGGCCGCCATGTACGCATCACCCGTGGGCATGATGAACGCCTGCGACCCCGATATGGCTTACCTGCGAGCAGCGGAGCTATTCGGCGCCCATCAATCATCATACGGCCTGGAGGCAGCAGCGGTGATGGCCGCGTGTGTGGCCGAGGCCCTACGTCCAAACGCCACGGTCGAAAGCGTGGTGAAAACCGCACTGCGCCTGGCAAAGGACGGCACCCACGACGCCATTGCAGCGGTATCCGAGGCGGCAGCGAAGGCGCCTCCGGACGAGGGTGAAACCCGCCGAATGCTACGGGCCGCAATCGAGCCATACGATACCGTCAAAGGCGGGATACAGGATTTCAAACTGATCGGGTCATACCCAAGCAGGCTCCACTCAATCGAGGAGTTACCCATCGCGCTGGGATACCTGATCGTGGCAGGCGGTGACTTTCGCAATGCGGTACTGGGCGCGGTCAACTACGGCAGGGACGCAGATAGCATAGCCGGTATGGCCGGGGCCATATCGGGGGCGCTCTGCGGCAGGGATGCATTGCCCAAAAAGTGGGTCGCAACTGTAACAGAGCGCAACAGGATCGATTTCGACTCGCTGGCGGCCAGGATGTTCGATCTGTTCATCAAAGACCACGACGACGCTTATAGCAGGGCCGTCAGGGTGCACAGGGAAATCGTTGAATCGGCAGGCCTCACCCAAAACGACCAGGTCAGCATCCAGGGAGATTCCACCCCATGAGCGCCGTTGCCAGACGTATACCCTTCATAAGACAATGGGCGGATATGACGCCAGCGGAGCGCCGCGAGGCCGTGGCCGGGTATCTGTTCATATCGCCCTGGTTGATCGGGTTCATCCTGTTCTTCGCCGGCCCGATTCTGGCATCGTTTGTCATCAGCTTCACCAAATGGAATATCGTCAGCCCGCCGGAATGGGTCGGCCTGAATAACTACAGACGTATATTCACCCTGGACCCCAATTTCAAAAAAGCCGTCACTGTGACACTGACATACGCCATCTTCTACCTGCCACTCGAAGTGGTTTGCGGGATCACAATCGCCGTGGTGCTGAACCAGAAGCTGAGGGGAATCGGCGTCTTCAGGACGATCTACTATATGCCGTACATCGTCCCAAAGGTGGCCGCATCCCTGGTCTGGGTGTGGATGTTGAATCCGCGCTATGGAGTGGTCAACACGGTATTGAGCTGGTTCGGCATCCAGGGGCCAAATTGGCTCGGCAACCCGCACTACGTCCTGCCAAGCATCATAATCATGGCGCTATGGGGCGTTGGCGGCAGCGCGGTCATATACCTGGCCGGTCTCCAAAACATCCCCCAACAACTCTACGAGGCGGCAATGGTAGATGGAGCCAATCGCATCCAGCAATTTTTCAAGATCACGTTGCCGATGCTCTCACCGACCATCTTCTTCCAGGTGGTTCTGGGGCTGATCGGCACGTTCCAGACGTTCACGCCGGCTTTTATCGCAGCCGGTCGGACCGGCGGGCCGTTACAGTCGGGTTTGTTTTACATGCTCTATATCTACAACGTATCGTTCCGCTCCATGCGCATGGGATACGGCTCGGCACTGGCGTGGATCATGTCGCTGTTCATCCTGGTGGTGACCATCCTGGTGTTCCGCAGCTCCAGGTATTGGGTCTACTACGAAGCCGAAAGGAAGCAGAAGTAGGTGCGCCATGAGGTTATCTAAAACGCCCCTGGGGCTAAGGCAAATTAAATGGCTGAATACGGTCACAGGATACACGATCCTCTCGATTCTGGCGGTGCTCTTCCTGGTGCCCCTCTACTGGATGTTCTCAACAGCGCTGAAAACCCAGACTCAAACTTTCGCCATCCCGCCGGAATGGATACCAGACCCGGTGGCATGGGATAACTTCGCCGCAGTCTTCCGTGAGGTACCGTTCGGACGTTTTGTGATCAACACGGCGTTCCTGGTGGTGATGAATATCATCGGCCAGTTGGTATCTGTGACCCTGGTGGCGTATGGATTCGCCAGGTTGCGCTTTCCAGGCAGGGATGTCCTCTTCCTGGTAATGCTTTCCACGCTCATGATCCCCTATCAGATCACGTTGGTGCCCAGGTTCATCCTCTTCTCAAAGCTCGGATGGGTCAATACCTACCTGCCGCTGATAGTACCGGCCTTCACCGGCAGCCCGTTCCTGATCTTCCTGGTGCGCCAGTACATTATGAGCATCCCATTCGACCTGGATGAGGCGGCATATATAGATGGCGCCAGCCGGTTCACCGTCTTCCGTAAGGTCATACTACCACTTGCCCGCCCCGCCCTAGCACTGGTTGTCGTCTTCACGTTCATTGACGTCTGGAACGACTTCCTCCAACCACTGATCTACCTCAACGACCCGAATATGTTCACGGTCTCACTAGGGCTTAGCTTCTTCCAGGGCCAACGGGAGACTAATTGGAATCTGCTGATGGCAGCATCCCTGATGGCAATGGTGCCGCCTTTGGTGTTGTTCTTCTTCGCACAACGCCAGCTGATCGGCGGCATATCGGTCGAGGGGTTAAAGGGATAGGAGGTGTGTAAGGCAAAAGCTCGCATTACGGTTCGGGGTAGCCGGGGAAGGTGCGAAAACACATTCGGTCTGGCGGGCTTCGATTAGGAAGGTAGCCCCGCAAGACCCATGCCCCAGCCCCCCATTTTCCGGGCATCCATAAAGTCCGCACACGGAGGATGTAGCTATGAAGAAGTATATCTTCATCGTACTCGTCCTGGCACTGAGCATGATCCTGCCGACGGTGGCAGGCGCACAGGACGAAGTGGTGACTATCACATGGTGGGCCACGGAACGCGGTCGCGATACCGCCGCCACACGCGATCTGCATTTCCAGCTGGCACGCGCGTTCGAGGAATCGCATCCCAACATCCGCGTGGCCGTGGCACTTTATCCCAGCCGTGGCTTCGGAACCCGCATCGCAACCGCCATCGCAGCCGGCGAGGGGCCGGACATCTGGTATCACTATTACTCGCCGGACATCGCAGAGGAGGGGTTCCTGGAGGATCTAACGCCCTATATCGAGGCATCAGACATCAACCCGGATGAGGACTGGTTCCCCATCGGCCAGATCAGGGCGTTCTATGACGGCAGCTACTACGGCGTACCGCGTGACTCGTCCGCAGCCGTCATCGCCTACAATATGGACCTGTTCGACGCGGCAGGCGTAGAGTACCCACAGCCGGGCTGGACTGTCCAGGACTATCTGGAAAAGGCCATCGCCCTGACCGACGTTGAAAACGACATATACGGCGTGGGCGCGATCGCCGGCGGTGAGGGTTGTCTGCTCTGGTCGCCGTTTTCGTTTAACCTGGGCACAGACCTGGTCAGCCCGGATGGTACCCAGGTAGTCGGATACCTCGATACACCAGAGGCGGCAAATGCCTTCCGCTTCTGCCTGGAGATGGTAACTGAGCATCAGGTGACCGCCCCGCCCGGCCTGCAGGATCAGTTCGGCGAGCTGGTATTCCTTTCCGGCAAGGTCGCCATGCAGGTCATCTCCAACTGGGAGCTGGCCGCACTTGAGGAACAGGCCGATTTCAACTGGGGTGTGGTCGAGCCGCCGCGATTCAGCGAGGACTCCGAAAGCATCGCCTGGACAGACGCCTACGTCTACTACATGTGGAGCGGTAGCAACCATAAAGAGGCGGCATGGGAGTTCCTGGAGTGGCTCGCCGGGCCGGAGGCCCAGAGGATGCAGGCCGAGGCCGGGATATGGGCACCAAACGGCCCACAGGTCTGGCAAGAGCTGGGCTGGGATGAAGACCCGGTCTTAGGAGTCTTCTATAACGAGCTGATGAAGGAAACCCGCGTGCCCAACTACCTGCGCAACCGATTCTTCTGGGACTGCGTGTACCCGGCATTCGATAACGTCCGGGTCCGCTGGATCGAAGGCGGTGAGCGCGACCTGGAGACGATGCTGGCAGAGGAGGCCGCAAACGCCCAGGCCTGCCTGGATATGAGCATCGGGGAGTAACCAGCCCCACAGAAACCCCGGCGTCCGTGTCACGTAGGGGCGCAGTCCGTTGCGCCCCTACGAATTTTGCAATACCGTACCAATAGATAGACCGTACGGAGGTGAGCACGTGACCCGATTCCCGCCGGACTATGAGCAGCGCGTCTATTCGGGATGGCTTGGGAAATGCATCGGCGTTCGATTCGGGGCGCCGCTGGAGGGGTGGACTTACGACGAGATCGCCAGAAACGTTGGCGAGCTGGCCGGTTATTTGCGCGATCGGGAAGATAAGCTATTCGGCCCCGATGACGATACCTCGATGCCTTTGATCCTGATCCGGGCACTGGAGGATCACGGCCCCGATCCCAAACTGAGTGCCACTCAGATCGGGCAGACCTGGCTGAATTACCTCGGAGACGGCCACGGCACGATCTGGTGGGGCGGGTATGGCGTCTCCAGCGAGCATACCGCATATGTCAATCTCGCAAACGGTATCCCGGCGCCGCGTTCCGGCTCCATCGCTCAGAACGGGGCCGCTCTGGCCGAACAGATCGGCGGCCAGATATTCAGCGATATATGGGGGTTGGTGGCGCCGGATAATCCCGAGTTGGCATCGGCCCTCGCCGAAGCTGCATCAAGCGTATCGCACGACCGCAATGGCATCTACGGGGGCAGGTTCATCGCCGCGATGGTCAGCCGGGCATTCACGGAATCCGATCCCGCCGAACTGGTCGAGGCCGGGTTGAGACAAATCCCGGCAGAATGCGAATATGCCCGCGTCATCCGCGCCGTGCGAGACTTCCACCGCCGGCACCAGGACGACTGGCGCGCATGTTATGCTTTCATACGCGATAATTTCGGCTACGATAAGTACCCCGGCCCGGTGAACATCATCCCCAATGCCGGAGTCGTGGCCATGGCGCTGCTATACGGCGGCGGTGATTTCTCCCGCGCGATACGGATCGCGAACATGGCCGGCTGGGATACCGATTGCAACGCCGGTAATGTCGGCGCGATCATGGGCGTTGCCGTCGGCCCGGAGGGGATCGGGGAAGAGTGGCGGGCGCCGATCAACGATCTGCTGATCGCATCCGGCATAATCGGCACCCGTAACCTGATCACGATCCCACAGTGCGCCGATCTGTTCTGCCATCTGGCATATGATATGGCAGGCCTGGAATGGGAGCCCCGCCCGCGTTGCCACTTCCGGTATCCCGGCTCGACTTGCAACTTCCGGGCGTCGGGGGAACGTGGCAGGGCGATAGAGTTACGCAACTCCGGCAATGGTACGCTAAAGGCCGCCATACGCAAGCTCCGAAGGAAAGGCGAAATCCGCATCTACACGCGCACTTACTATCACGTTGACGAGCTTGCGTCCAATTATTACGGCGCGGAGTTCACCCCGTTGATATTCCCCGGCCAACGAGTAACCGCACAGGTCTATCTGCCGGACGGTGCGCCGGATTCAGTGGTGGCGGCGATATACGTCCGAGACGGAGCTACCGGCAGGCTCCATAAGGCAAATGGCACGCCACTAAGGCCCGGCTCATGGCATGATCTGACGTTCAGGGTGCCGCCAATCGAGAATCCCCTGCTTTCCGAAGTGGGCATAACCCTTAGCAACCTGGGGCCATTGTGGGACGCCGGCGCCATCCATATCGGCTCCCTGGACTGGGACGGGGATCCGGAATACTCGATCGACTTCTCACGCGAGCAACCGGGACGCGGCCCGGCACCGGGTTGGAGCCATCTGCGAGGGTACTGGCGTCTGGAAGATGGGGCCTATCATGGCAGCGGCCCCGGGCTTTGCGAAAGCTATACCGGCGATGTGAGATGGCGTGATTACGCCCTGGAGATCACCCTGATCCCGATCACCGGCCAGTATCACAACGTGAACGTCAGGGTACAGGGGGCGATGCGCAGTTATGCGTTTGGGCTGGCGCCGGAGGGTCGCATCGCGCTATACAAGAACGAAGGCGGATACCATCAGGTGGCATCCGCCGCATTCCCCTGGCGACACGGAGAAAGTTATACGCTCACGGTAAAGGCCAAAGGCACCAGGCTCACAGCCTGGGCAAGTGGCCCGGAAGGCAAGTCCTCTTTGGAATGGGCCGATCTGGGCGCCAGGCCATACCTCAATGGGCAGATCGGCCTCTCCACATGGCACGGCAGCCACACCGAGTTCCGCTCGGTGTTTATTTGCCAAGCGTGAGGACGCTCACACGGGCCGCCACATCCTGCGCCAGTTTGAGGAACGCCTGGCCTGCCGGGCTATCCGGATCGTGGGCGACAACCGGGCGCCCCTCGTCGCCGCTGACGCGCACTTCAGGGTCAAGTGGGATGCGCCCCAGGAAGCGCTCCAGCTGACGCGGGGCGGGGGCCTCCAGGATGTCGGCCAGCAGCTCCAGGGTGTCCCGGATGCGGCCCACGGTGCGCCCCCAGCCGGCCTCCAGGCCCAGCCGCTGCAGCTCGGGGGCCACCTGCTCCCAGGTGGCCTCCTCCGGCTGGCGGGCCAGGAGGTCCTGGGCCTGGCGCAGGCAGCGGCGCAGCTCCTCCACGCTGTGGACCCGGCCGTTGAGCATCAGGGGCCGGCCCTCGTG
>JALXEW010000159.1 GCA_027069285.1 Ardenticatenia bacterium
GGGGGTATGGGTGGGCGTGGACGTCGGCGGGGCGGTCGGTATCACCGGCTCCACCCTGGCCTCACATCCGATCAACCATATGGCCGCGATCAATAGAAGCCAGCATCGCTTTGCAAGCATTTCTTTCCCCGTTCAACCGATTGGCTCACGTCCGGCCTGTGCGCTAGGATATACAAAACATGTCCAACGGTCAAAGGGGAATTAGCATGAAAGCACACATCCGGATCGTGGTGCCTATCGTATTGCTGCTGACGTTTGTGACGTCATGCGGCGGCACTCATATCGGCCCGCAGCCGCCGGAAACGCCGGTGCCGGTCTCTCAGGATGCGGCGGATAGGTTGGTTTCGCGTGTTTCCGAAACTGCCAATTCCGTGGTTGCCGGTGGCCCGTTCACTTTCACGTTTACCGAAGAGGAGATCACTTCTTTTGTGGTGTTGCGGGCGCATGAGTACATGGAGGGCGATCTCCCGCTCCAGAACATCCAGATAATGCTTGAGGATGGCAAGATCAGCATCTACGGCGAGGCCAGCGCCGCAGGTGTCACTGCCGGGGTGCTGATCGAGATCGTCCCCTCGGTAGATGCCGAGGGTAAGCTGGCACTGGAGATCTCCAGCGCCCAGATGGGGCCGATAGGCCTGGGATCGGATTTGTTGGGGCCGGTCACCGATATGCTCGAAGACACGTTCGACCGGCTGCTTTCGGATATTAAAGATCGATATATCCTCAATAGCATCGTGATCGCGAACGGCCAGTTGACGATAAGTGGGGTGGCGCTGCAGTAGGCTATGGCAGGGAGACGCCGTTGGCAGAAGGCGCTTGCGTGGACGGTGGCGGTCGCGGCGCTGGCCGCAGCGGTATGGGCGATCCTGCCGCGTGGCGGTGGCCAACAAGCCGGCGCTCAGCTCCGCACTGCAGAGGTGATCAGGGGCGATCTGGTCACTACCGTCACCGGCACGGGCGCCTTGCAGCCTGCCCGGACGGTCGAGTTATCCTTCTCAATTGCCGGGCGCGTGGAGCTGCTCAACGTGGAAGCCGGGGATTTTGTGATGGAAGGCGCCACTCTGGCACGGTTGGACACTGTGCCGCTTGAGATCGCGTTGGAGCAGGCCAGGTCGGCTTACCATATGCAGTTGCTGTCGTATCGGCGCCTGATCGCTCCGCCTTCGGAATATGATCTGAGGGTGGCGGAGGCGAATCTGACCGGGGCGCTGGCGTCTTACAGGCAGGCCGCGTCCGGCCCAGACCCCCTGGCGACCCAGATCGCCGAGATGCGCTACCGGCAGGCCCGGCTCGGCTATCTGATCGCCGACGCGAACTTGAGGGCGATCCAGGCCAGGCCCTATGTCTCGGATGAGCAAAGGGATGCTGCCCGTGCGCAGGCCGGGCAGGCGTGGGCGGCGGCGGAATCCAGCAGGACACAGTGGGAGGCGTTGCAGGGTGGTGCCGATCCGAACGCGGTTTCGGTCGCGTGGGCACAGGTGCGCCAGGCGCAGGTGGAGCTGGAACGTCTCCGGGCGGGCGTCCGGGAATCCGATAGGCGTCGGGCGCTGATCGCCATAGAGCAGGCCCTGGAGCAGGTACGCCAGGCCCAGCGCCAGCTGGACGAGGCGAGCCTGATCGCGCCGTTCACCGGCCTGGTCGCGACCGTCAACGTCCAGGAGGGCGCCCCGGCGCCGATCGGACGGCCTGCAGTGGTGATGATGGATGTATCCCGCTATTACGTCGATCTGGAAGTTGACGAGCTGGATGTGCCACTCATCGAGGTGGGCCAGGAGGCATATCTGGAACTGGACGCTTTCCCGGATGAGACCGTTGAAGCCCGTGTGGAAAGCATCTCCCAGTTGCCGGTGCCCGGCGATACGATCACGTATCGGGTGCGGCTGGCACTTGAGCCGACTTCGTTACCGCTCAGGGTGGGCATGACCGCCGTCGCCTCGATCGTCGTCGAGGTGATGCCCGACAGGCTCCTGATCCCCAACTGGGCCGTGCAGGTGGATCGCGATGCGGGGCGTACTTTTGCGTATTTGTTGGAGCCGGATACGGGGGCATTGCGCGAGGTCGATCTGGAAATCGGCGCCCGTAATGAGGAATTCGCCGAGGTGCTATCCGGCCTGGATGAGGGGGATGTTGTGGCAGTGCCACTGCAACGGCGTGAGTTCACCTTCACCGGCTTCAGGAGGCGTTAGGGCGATGGGCAGGCGGCGGGTCTGGTTGGCCCTGGCGGGCGTTGCCATCCTGATCGTGGCCGCTGTGGCTTACGTGGCCCATCGCCGGGATGTGATGGCGTCTCCCGGCGGGCCTTCTGGGTCGGAGTTCGAGCGTCTGGCGGTGATCGAGCGCGGTGAGCTGCGATTTACGGTGACGTTGACCGGTTCGGTGGCGCCGGTGGGCAGGTATGACCTTTACTTTGCACAGACGGGACGGGTCGCCGAGCTGATGGTCTCTGAGGGTGACCGGGTTGAGGCCGGACAGGTGCTGGCCCGCCTGGATACAACGGAACTGGAGGCCGCACTGCGGGATGCGGAGCTGGAGCTACAGCTACAGGAGTTGGCCCTGGATGAGCTGCTGGCCGGGCCGGATGAATCTGAGATCGAGGCGGCACAGGCTGCCCTCGACCTGGCACTGGCCCGGTACCGACAGGCCTCGCAAGGCCCCGATCCGGCACAGGTGGAAGCCGCCAGGTTCAGCCTGGAAGCGGCGCGGAATTCGCTCTGGAGCGAGCAGTTGAGCAACCAGGCTATTATGGACTCTCCGGGGGATTACCCGGCGTATATGCATGACGTCGCCAGGATGAGCCTGGAGCAGGCCGAGCTGAGCGTCAGCATAGCTGAATTGGAGCTGCAACAGGCACAGCAAGGCCCGGATGAGGCGCAGGTGGCATCCGCATGGGCGTCGGTAGTCCAGGCACAGGCGAATCTGGATAGGCTGCTGGCCCCTCCCGATCCGGTCGATGTGCGCATGGCTCAGGAGCGTGTGACGCAGGCGCGGCTGGCGGTCGAGCTGGCGCGGCATAATCTGGAAGGGGCCGCTCTGATCGCGCCGGTTGACGGGGTGGTCGCCGCCGTGAATCTGGCGGTGGGCGAGGATGCGCCCCTCGGAGTCCCCGCCGTGACTTTGATAGACGAATCTGGCTTCTTTCTGGACGCGACCGTGGACGAGGCGGATGTGGGTTGCCTGGCCCTGGATCAGGCCGCCACGGTGATCGTGGACGCGCTGCCGGATTTGGAGCTAAGTGGCAGGGTCACGCGCATCCAGCCGATGGCAGAGGTGGCCGGCGGGGTGGTGTCCTACCGGGTGCGAATCGACCTGGATGGGGATGAGGTGCCGCTCCGGGCCGGTATGAGCGCGGTCGCCGATGTGCTGGTGCGCGAGTTGGATGATGTGCTCCTGGTGCCCAATTGGGCTGTTGTGCGTGATCGTGAAAGCGGGGAGTTTTGGGTTTTCGTCCCAGGCCCGGATGGGGAGCCGATGCCGGTGCGGGTCGAGTTGGGGTTGCGCGGGGAGCTTTATAGCGAGGTGATGGGCGGGCTGGCGGAGGGAGATATGGTGGTGGCACCGCCGCGCGAGGGATTCTCGCTGACCGGCGGCCCGCCGCATAGGTGAGCTATTCGATGGGGCGCTTGCCGATGGCGATCGTGCACGTCTCGTCGCCTTTCGCCACGCAGGAGATTTCCTCCACCCGGAATTGACGACCGCCGGTTGCCCACGTGAGGCCTTCCTCCAGGATGCCGACCGCCAGGTGACAGCACGGTTCGTCGGTATGGCGGCCCCAACACACCGGGCATCGCTCTATGATCCACAGGTAGTTCTCATCGTCCTCGCTGAGGGTCACCACCTGATCGGAGAAGCGATTGAACACCATGGCGAACATGTCGAAGCCGACGTGCAGTTTCATGGCCAGCGGGAGCAATCTCACCGGCAGGTCGGCGATCCCCAGGATCGGGTTGAATTCCCTCAGTCCGACGTTAAGGCAGGCATGGCCTACTTTACGGTTTAGCTCCCGTCCCTCTTGGATGCCGAAGACTTTTTCCATTGCCGCCTGTAGTCCGCTCACGGCCTCGAACGGGAATCCGAGCTTGAGGTTATTGGGCGGGTAGTTGTTGATCAGGTGGGGCAAGCCGGCGGCCCGGAGTACGTCGATCATCTGTTCCAGGCCGATCACCTCTTCCATCGCCTTCAGTATGACACGCCCCATCTTGTTGGAATAGAAATACTGCCCTTCGGTCGGCTTGTGGGATTCCAGTTCCTCTTCTTCCTCAAAATCGCCGAGCGAGGTATCCAGTCCATTGTCCATATCGTCCTCCGGCAGCGGATGTCCGATTCCGATGGTGTTGCCTGCCGGGCAGTATACGATCAAATCTGATGGGGCGAAAGGCCCGCATGGTAATAGCGGCGCACATATGAGACTCGCCTGGGGAAGGCGGGCGGGCCGATGGGGTGGTACCTCTCAGGCGACCGGTAGTGTGAAGGTGAAGGTGCTGCCTTTGCCCGGCTCGCTCTCTATCGTTAGCTCCCCGTCCATAAGCTCGATCAGGTTGCGGGTGATGGCGAATCCCAGGCCGGTACCCGGCTGCGAGGTGACATGCGGGTTATCCGCACGCCAGAACTTCTTGCCCAGGTTGGCGATCTCCTCTTCAGTCATGCCGACTCCGGTATCGGATACGCTGATGGCAACCCGATCCCCCCGGCGCCACGCACGTACTGTGATCCTGCCCCCATCAGGTGTGTACTTGTATGCGTTGCTGAGCAGGTTGATCATCACCTGCTCAAGGCGTTTGGGGTCGGCTTTGACCTTTGGGAGTCCGGGTTCCATCTCCACGATCAGGGTGTGCTTCCTCTCCTCGATCTGGCGGATGGTGGCCTCTCGGACGCGATCGACGATCTGCGGCACGTCCACGTCTTCGATCTCGATGTAAAGCCTGCCGCTTTCGATACGGCTTATGTCGCTCAGGTCGCTGACCAGCACCTGCATCCGCTGCACGTTATTGCGGATCACTTCCAGGAATTGGGTTTGCTGCTCGTTAATCGGGCCTACGATGCCCTTGAGGAGCATATCGGCGTAGCCCAGGATGCTGGTCATGGGGATCTTTAGCTCGTGAGAGACGACGCTCACGAACTCGCTTTTGGCGTCGTTGGCGGCCTTGACGGCGGTGAAGAGCCGCGCGTTGTCTATCGCTATCGCTGCCCGGTCTGCCAGGCGGGAGACGAATTGCCGCGCTTCGTCGTCAAAGGCATCATCTCCCAGTTTGGTCAGCACGATCAGGCCGATGACTTTGCGCTCGCGCCGGACGGGTACAGCAAGCCGTGTGTAGGTGGAGCCATCACGCTGCAGTGTGACGGTGGTTGGGGCGCCGGCTTCCATGACTTTTTCGACGATCGCGTCGTCGCACTCCCATTCTTTCCGGGCCTGGGAGTCGGATTCGCCATAATGTGCCAGGAGGCGAACACCACCCGATTCTTCGTCCAGCAGGCCGACCGAGCCGCTTTGGGCGCCTGTGACGCGCACGGCCCACTCCAGGGTCAGCGAGAGGGCTTTATCCAGCTCCAATGTCTCGTTCAGCTGCCGGTCGATGCGCTGGAGCATTGTCAATTCCTCAACGCGCTCGGCGAGTGCCTGATCGGTGGTTGTGAACAGCCGGGCGTTTTCTATCGAGACCGCTGCCTGTGAGGCGAAAGCATCCAGCATCTCCAGGTCCTGCTCCGAGAAGATGCCGGATCGTATGCGGTTATCCACGTATACGACGCCGATGATTTTCCCCCTGGCCCGTAGCGGGGTGCAGAGGATGCTGCGCAGGTTGTGCGTGATCACGCTTTCCTGCTGGGAGAAGCGTGGGTCTTCCAGGGCGTTGGTGGTCACGACCGGTTGGCCGGTATCCACCACCTGGCGGGTTATGGTGCGGCTGACGGCCAGGTCACTATCCTGTACCTGTTCCCGCTCGAAGTTGCGGGCGACTTTTACCTCCAGGTTGCCGTCATCGTCCATCAGCATGAGGAATCCGCGCTCGGCGCCGGTTAGCCGGATGATCGCGTCCATCACTTGATTGAGCACGGTCTCCAGGTCGAGCGACGATCCGATGACCTTGCTCACCTCGTATAGCGCCGCCAGCCTGGCTTTCTGGTCTGAGCGTCTCCGCTCGTCCGCCAGATTTTCCAGGAGCCTGGATAGTGAGGCCAGTCTCTCTTTCAGGTAGTCTTTATCCAGCTCTCCGGCCTCGATCTGGCTTTGGAGCAGCCTTATGGTCTGAATCGCGTTGGCTATCGCCATGTCCAGTTGCTGTCCTGTTTTCTGCCCCGCGCTGTTGCCCATCATAAACCCCATCCGCCGGCCCGGATTCGGATTTCGAGCGGTGGAAGGCACAAAGCCCCCGCAACACACATCGCTCGCAGGCCGGATTCCGGGCCTTGCAAACCTCTCGTCCGTGCCGGATCATGTTTATGTGGAAGGGGTAATAATCGTCCGGCGATACTATCTTCTCCAGTTCGCCGTGGGCGCGACCGGCGTCGGTTTTGGGGCCGATCAGGCCCAGGCGCTTGCTCACCCGTAGCACGTGGGTGTCGACCGGGAAGGCAGGCCTGCCCATCGCGAACAGTAACACGATGGCTGCGGTCTTAGGCCCCACCCCGTTCAGGCCTGTCAGCCAGGCGCGGGCTTCCTCGAGTGACATATCCCGCAGGTGGTCGAGCGTTATCCGCCCGCGCTCCTGCGTGATCCTGCGCAGCACGGCCTGGATGCGCGGCCCCTTCTGGCGCGAAAGCCCCGCCGGCCTGATGGCTTCGATCACATCCTCAGCCGGCGCGTCTCTCACTGCCTCCCAGGTCGGAAACCTCTCTTTGAGCCTTTGGAAGGCCCGGTCGCGGTTCACATCTGATGTGTTCTGACTGAGGATGGTGTTTATCAGGACGTCAACCGGCGGACGATTTCCCTTCCTTTCGGGTACACCATATTCCGAACGCAAAAGGTTTGCAACTTGTTGGTATAGCGCGCGACGCTTATCCAGCTCCTCTGGTTCCGGGCCGGGGGATGTGTTCATGGCAAGGCTATTCCTCGGATTCCTCCTCGGCCTTGCGCTTGCGGATCACTTCTACCTCGTCGGCTTCCCTGGCCTCGGCTACCTCTTCCTCTTCTTCCCCTTCGGCCTCTGCGTACAGGCGCTCCAGCCGCACGATCACCTCGTCCGGATCGGAGATCAGGGTGACGCCTTCGGGCAGTTTGAGGTCGCGTGCGTATATCACGGCCTCCGGATCGGTCACGTCGCTCATATCGAGTGCGATCACATCGGGCAGGTCTCGCGGAAGGCACTCGACCTCGACGGATGAGGTTTCGAATAGCATGGTGGACTGGCTGGTCTCGACCGGCGGTGCCTCTCCCACCAGGTGTATCGGCACCTCGGTGCGCACCGGTTTATCCATCGCCATTGCGTAGAAGTCCACATGCAGCAGGTTGCCCTTGATGACGTCGCGCTGGGCCTCTCTGACCAGCACCTGGTATTTCTCCCCGTTGACGTGGAGTTCGATGATGTTGCTGCCGCCTGCTTTGGTGAGCGCGATCCGCAAAGCCCGCTCCTCCACCTGCAAAGGCACCGGCTCGGAGACGCTGGGGCCGTAAAGTACTGCCGGGATATGTCCTTTTGCCCTCAGCCTGCGGACGGCTTTACCCGTCACCTGGCGCCTGGTAGCTTCCAAAGTGATAATCTCTGCCATTACGTGGCACCTCCTGAGATCAAGATCGTTCGCCAAATAGCAGCGAGCCTGCCAGCGAGATCAGCCAGAGCACGAGTCCGGCCACTATGCCCAGGATCGCGGCGCCGTACATATCCAGGACGGTGATGATCTGACCTTCGACCCTGGGGGCGATCACGACGATCGCTTTGGAGCCTTCCAACTCGGCCTGGTAGCCTATCATCACCCCGACCTTGCCGTTTTCCACCTCTGCCTCTTTGGGGGATACGACGGCCAATGCTGCCGAATTGGTAAGTTCGCAGTTGTCGGCGTTAACAACGCCCACTGCCCCTGTTCGGATGGTCACCTCGTTGGCGGCGACAGCCCCTATCGCGCTCTGGGCTGCGTTCAGCTCCACGGCGTTAAGGTGCCCCACGGCACCCTGTTGCACGTCCACGGAATCGGCGTGTACGTATTCGGCGCTGCTCTGGGATAGGGTGACGTGCTCGGCTTGAACCGACCGGACTTTGCCCGTGGCCTCGCTCATAGCTCGCTCCGCTCCTTTTCGACAAACAAAACGGACGGCCCCTGCATTCGGGAGCACGTCCCGTGTCATTATTTTAACTCATCGTCCCACCGGCGGCAACAGGTGATCCGGAATATGCTATAATTCCATGTGACTCGGCAGGATGGTGCGTTATGAGGGAATGTGAGGAGAGCCTGAACGGAAACGTCCCGGCAGGGGAAGCTCCCCGTCTGCTGATAGCCGATGATGACCCTAACGTGGTCAATCTGCTGCGCCATATCATGGAAAGGGAGGGCTTCTCCGTCCTGGAGGCATATAACGGTGAGAGGACGTGCGATCTGGCGGCGCAATACCTCCCGGATCTCATCTTGCTCGACGTGCAAATGCCCGGCATGGACGGGTTCGAGGTGGTCAAACGGCTGCGGGCCGATGAGAATACGTCCCATATCCCCGTTATCGTGATCACCGCAGCCGCCAAAGAGCCGGAAGACGTCGTTTTGGGATTGGGGCTGGGTGCCGATGATTACGTGCTCAAGCCCTTCATGCCCAGGGAGCTGGTGGCCCGCGTGCGGGCAAAACTGCGGGCCAGGATGTTGGAAAAGAGCCTACAGCGCCGGACGGCAGAGCTGGAGGCACTGGTTCGCATAGGCTCCACGCTCAACGCCAGGCTTGACCTGGACGAGGTGGTGGAAAGCGTGTTGCATATCGCCTGCGACGAGTTGGGAGCCGATTACGGGATGCTCCAGCTACTCGACGAGGACGGGAGGCCAATCCTCTCACGCCATACCGGCGGCGGTGATCGCGCCCCGTCCTTCGAAGCCGGGCCTTTGCTGGAGCTGGAACCCGGCCTCATCACGTCCTGTGATGCTCCCGATGGCCTGGTGAGGGAATTGCTCGGCGACCGCTTCACATCTGCGGCATGGGCGCCATTTGTACATCGTGATGTGGTGCTGGGGCTTCTGATCCTGTTCCGGAATGGCCGCCCATTTGACGAGCACGAGTTGAGATTCATGCGCTCGGTGGTGGAGCAGGCTGCCCTGGCCATCCGCAACGCCGAGCTTTACGACAAGTTACGCCACTACGCCACCAACCTGGAGGAAATGGTCGAGGCCCGTACGGTCGAGCTTAAAGAGGCCCAGCAACAACTGGTGCTTTCCGAGAAGCTGGCCGCGTTGGGCCGAATCTCCGCCGGCATAGCACACGAGGTCAATAACCCGCTCCAATCGATCCGCAACTGCCTGGAGTTGGCACTGGAAGATTTGGACGCCGGGCGCCCGGTTGACCGCGAAATGCTCCAGGTGGCCGAACGTGACGTCAAACGCATCGCCGAGATCGTGACCCGTATGCTCGACTTCGCCAGGCCCTCGCGCGGGGGCCGCGCAAAGGTGGACGTATCCGCGCTGGTATCGGATGTGCTCTCCCTGGTCCGCAAGCAGCTGGAACATTCCGGCGTGAGGGTGGAACGTGTCTTCGGCGATGTCCCACCGGTGGTGGCCAGTGCCGATCAGTTGAAACAGGTGTTCCTGAATATGGTGCTCAACGCTATCGCCGCGATGCCCGACGGTGGCACCCTCAGAATCGAGACCGGACGTGCCGAAAGGCATGTCTTTGTGCGCTTTGAGGATAGCGGCTGCGGCATACCCCCGGATGCGATACCGCATATCTTCGAGCCGTTTTACTCCACCAGGCCCGATGGCACCGGCCTCGGATTGGCGATAAGCCATAGCCTGATCGAGGCCCATAATGGCCGCATAGAAGTCGAATCGGAGGTCGGGAGGGGGACCGTCTTCACCATACTGTTGCCACTGCATGGGGTGGCGGGAGTATCCGAAGTGGAGCGGCTCGCCGGTGGCGGATCGGGTTAGGCGACGGGGCGTGCGGCATTGAAGCCCCGCCACCGGTTGGATATGGAAGGCATGAGGCCTGCCCACGTGTATTTCTGCCATGCCCCTGAAGGCGGTTAGCCTGCAAATGGCGCCTATGCTACAATGAAATCCCAGAACAGCCACTCATTAATGGGGAGGCTACCACGGATCACCGGGCAGTTGCAGGGCTGACGTGACCGACGGAACGCGCGCTATAACGGCCTCGGAGATGGCCGTATACGTACCCAAAGTAGTCCTGGGGAAGTTGCTCAAGGGCGTGACTCCCAGACCAGGGCAAACTGAGATCGTCGAGGGGGCCGTGCTCTTCGCCGACCTTTCCGGGTTGGCAGGCGCCCCAGATGATCCCGATCGGACCGCCTGGGAGGCCGCCCTGGCCCCTGAATCCCGCCTGGCAACGGCCATGAGTGTGATGATTGGCGAGGTACGCCGGTTTGGCGGTTCGGCCCTGGATGTGACGGCAGACTCCCTGACCGCCTACTTCCCGTTGCCACCCACCGGTCTCCCAATGGAACACGCCAGGACGTTGACCACCTGCGCCCTGGTGGTGCGCGATAGACTCGCCCGAATGGGCAATGGCGCCATGTCCTCGGTCAAGATAGGGCTGGCTCGCGGCGACCTGGCCCTGATGACCGTGGGACGCGAGGGGGAATGGCTGCGTCCGGTGGCCTGTGGGGCCGCGCTGGATATGGCCGTGATGGCGGCCTCGGTGGCCGAGCCGGGCCAGATAGTGATGGATGGGAGTGTGATCTCGGCCTTTGGCCTCCACATTAAGGGCCGACCCCTGGGAAATGGGCGGGCGCTGCTGGAGGCGATAGACCAGATGGCCTTGCCCCGTCCAAAAGCGGAGCCGGAATTGCCCGATTGGGTGGCAGAGGCACTGCGGGCCTATATCCCCAGGCCGGTGCTGGAGGTAATGGGGGGCGGCGAGGGGGCCGTGACGACTTCCGGGTGCAAGGCAACCGTTATGGTGGTCTCCGTTCTGGGGCCGGATTGCAGCACCCCTCATGCCGGCTCGGAGTTACAGCGCCGCCTGGAACGGGTTTTCGAGGTTGCCGGTCGGTACGGCGGGGAGGTCTATAAGATCGCGACCGGCGTGGGGCGTTGCAGGATTCACGTCCTTTTCGGCGACTCGCATGGCCCGCGAGGGGATGCCCGGCAGGATGCCCTGTGGTGCTCGTTGGCGCTCGGCCTTTCGGATTCGGATGAGATGCCGGGCAGGAAGATCGGCCTTGCCACGGGCGAGGTCACAGCCGGGATCATCGGCACGGAGACGCGCAGGGAGTATGTGGTGCTGGGAGACCCGGTGGAGCGGGCGTCCGCCCTGGCGGATTTGGCGGACGAGTGGGAGACGCTGACGGACGAGGGAACCAGAGTTCCAGGCGCCAGGTTCGTCTTCGAAGAGGTTAAGAGGCCGCTCCCGACCGATGATGAGGTGCATCGCCGGTCGTACTCTTTGGTGGGCGTCCACGCCCCGTTGGAACGCCTGTGGCCGCCGGGACGCAGGCCGGATGGCCCGTTACTGGGTCGCTCTGACGAGTTGGAGGCCGTGGGAGAGGCCGTTGAATCCGCCCTATCGGGCATCGGCGGCGTCCTGGAAGTGGACGGCGAGGTGGGAAGCGGGAAGTCGCGCCTGATCGACGAGATCGCCCTGATGTGGGAAGAGGCCGGCGGTCATGGCTTTAGGGGCCATGCCCACCCATACGGTGCCCATGACCCGTTATGTGCCTGGAAGGGGGTGTTGGAGGGGATTCTGGGCATCGATCCCGGCGACCCACAGGAGATCAGGCGCGATAAACTCCTGATCGGGTCTGACCACCTGTGCCCGGACGTCCCGGATGCTCCGGCCCTGATCGCGCCGCTGATCGGCGTGGGGATCGATGAGCCGCCCGCGCTCGGCATACTGGAGCCAAAGGTCAGAAGGGAACGGCTTTTCGGCGTGATCCTCTCGATGGTGACGACTCTGGCCGGGGAAAGGCCTCTGATGCTGATCCTGGAGGACATGTCCGAGGCCGACGGATCGTCCTGGGACCTGGCCGCCTATCTGGCCGGGATGGCCTCGGAACTGCCGATTCTGCTATGCCTGGAAACGGGCGATGGTGACCGGGAGCGGATACCCGGCGCGTATCGGATATTCCTGCGGCCTCTCCCGCCCGAAAGCGGGGCAACCCTGCTGCGTGAGCTGCTTGGGGCCGATGAGGTGCCCGCTCAGATGGCCGATGTGCTTGCCGGGGGACGAGGCTTGAGTCCTTTGCTGATCGAGATGGCGGCCCGGCATGTCCTGGATGTTGGGGGGCTGCCCGAAGGGCTTGATCCGGCCCGGACGACGCCTTCCGAAATGCTGCGGGAGGTGTTCTTCGCCGGCCTGGAAAGGCTTGACGGTCACTCGCGCGAGCTGCTTAACATCGCCTCGGTGATAGGGATCGAGGTGCCCTTCGATGTGCTCCGCGATGTGTACCCATATCCGATTGGGGCCGAGGCTCTGGGCGAGCTGTTGGACGGGCTGGGCAGGCGTGGGATAATGCGAGGCCCGATCGCTCGGACGGATGAGGGTGAGGGTCTGCTGCTCTCGCGCGTGGATCGGTTCCGCAGCCGGCTCTTCCGGCAGCTGGTATACGATTCGATCCCGGCGGCCAGGCGGACGCAGATACATTTGAACGTGGCCGATAGACTCTCCTCATCCGGCCACGTATCACCGGCTGTTGTGGCCCGCCATTATGAGCTTGGCGGAGATTTTGAAGAGGCGACCAGGTACTCTCTCCTGGCCGGCGCCCACGCCGGGATGCTTTATGCCTATGACGACGCGAGGCATTATTACGAGATCGCCGACCGGTGCCTGAAGGAGATCGAAGGCCCCAGGCGCTGGAGATGGGAAGCCGGGCTGCGGATCGGGATGGGCCGCCTTTACGCAGAGTCCGGAGACCTGGATGCCGCCGAAGTGGAAGCACAGGCCGCGCTTGAGCAGGCGGTCTCCGCCGGGGATACTGCCTTGCAGGTCGAGGCGCTGAATATGCTGGCCGAACTGCGCCTGCGCCGGTCGCAGTGCGAGGAGGCAATCGGCGTGGCCGATAGGGCAGCTCAGGTGGCCGAGGCGGAAGGCCATGCAGGCGGGCTGGCCGAGGCGCTGAGGTTGCTGGGGACCATTGAGTATTGCAATGGGCGTCCCCAAAGGGCGGCGAGTTTCCTGAAACGTTCCCTGGCGCTGGCACGCGGCACCGATGATCTGGCACAGGCCTACGCCGCCCTGGTCACCCTGGGCGAGATGTACGCCGAGCAACGCCGCCTGCAGGACGCACTCGACGCCCGGCTGGAGGCATTGGAGATGGCCCGCGCATCTGGCGACCCTCACCGCGTGGCCGAGATGCTGATGGGCGTCGGCGAGCTTTACCTCTGGAGGGGAATGGGGCCGGATGCGATGGCGGCCTACCGTGAGGCAACCGCCGTGCTGGCCGAGGGGGTGGATCGGGTGGGCCTGGCACGCGCCCTGACCGGCACCGCGTCTGTACTGTGCTTCCTGGGCCGCTATTCCAGGGCGGAGGTGCTCCTGGGCGAGGCGCGTGAGGTCTTCGAGCGCGAGGGAGATGCACCTGGCACGGCCTGGTGCAGGCTGGTATGGGGTCGCGAGTGGGCCAGGGATGCCGGTGACCCGAAGGCGGCACGCGATGAGATCGCCACCGCGCTGCCCGTGCTGAGGGGACATGAGCACGGAGACCTGGCGATAGAGGCGCTCCTGGCGCTGGCCGATCTGAACTTGCGGCTCGGCGATATGGATGCCGCTTCTGAGATATTGGCAGAGCTTGACGAGCTGACTTTGAAGGCGCATCGGGCATGGTACAGGCCGGAGTATGAGGCCACCCTGGCTAAAAAGGCGCTCCTGAGTGAGGATTTTGAGGAGGCCCATAGGCACGCGCTGGAGGCATTGGGAGCGGTCGGCATGGGCGGGGATGTGAGGACTTTGCCGCTGATATATCGCCTGATCGCTAAGGCGTTGATCGCGCACGGGATCGAGGGCATCAGGGACTTCGACCGGGTGTGGGACGCGCTGGAACGGAGTGTGGCAGCCGGCAAGGCACAGGGCCGCCTTTATGACCTGGCGCTTTCGCACTATGTGCTGGGCGTATACCTGAAGACGTGGGGGGATAAGGGCAACGTCCGGGCGCGGGGGGCAGGTCACCTCTTTGCAGCCGACCGCCTGTTCCGCCAGATGGGCCTGGAGCCGCCACCGGACGCATTGAGATATATCGTGCCATGAGCGGCGAGTTGTAATAGGCCGCCCGGCTGTTATAATCTCCAGGTATGCTAAATAGATCGAGAGTCCTGGCCGTTTTAATCCCGGTGCTCATGGCGTTCTGCGCGGGATGTGAGCCTTTGGTGCCCACGCCGACCGCCTGGTATGTGATCGTCACCCTCTCGCCTGTGCCGGCTACCCCGACGCCTACCCCAGCGGTCACGCCGACGGCGACCGACACGCCCACCATCACCCCGATCCCGCCCACCGATACCCCATCCCCACCGCGCTGCGACGAGACACATGGCACAATGGTCACCTTCCAGTTCTACAGTGAGATACAGGAGCGGGAGGTGCCGTTCAGGGTATACGCGCCGCCCTGCTACCGCCAAACCGAGCGCCGATACCCTTACGTGATCTTGCTGCACGGCCTGAGCCGCCTGGGCTACACCGACGCCCAATGGGATAACCTGGGTGTCGATACCGCGCTTGACCGTGGCATAACCATATACCAGGACCTGCCGCCGATGCTGCTTGTGATGCCGGATGGCGGGGAGATCGCCGACCTGAACCGATTCGACGAGGAATCATACGAATACGTGATACTGAACGAGCTGATCCCGCAGGTAGAGCGGGTGCTTTGCACCTGGAATGCCCGCGAGGCCAGGGCCATAGGGGGTATCTCGCGAGGGGGCTTTTGGGCCTTCGAGATAGCGTTCCGTCATCCGGATATGTTCTCCGCTGTGGGCGGCCACAGTCCGCATTTCGATACGCAGGATAACGTCCCGCCGGAAAATGACCCGCTGGAATTGGCCCTCACGATGCCGATAGAGCAGCTGCGGGGGTTGCGCATATACTTCGATCACGCTGCCGATGACCCGGTGCGCCCGTCCTGCGAGAGGCTCTCGCGCAGCCTGACCCAACGCGGGGTCGAGCACGAATATCGCATTAACCCAACCGGCGGCCATACCGACGCCTACTGGGAAATGCACATGCGGGAATATCTGGAATTCTATGGCCGCGAATGGCCGCGTGACCCCTATCAGCTCCCCAGCTGCCTGGAGCCAAGCCCATGAGCAAGTTCCTGCCGATCATTATCGTGGGGTTCTTCTCCGCGCTGGTGCTGACGCCCCTCTCGCGCCAGCTTGCCATGCGTTTCGGGGTGGTGGATCGGCCCAGCGGGCGCAAGGTGCATAGCACCCCGATGCCGCTCATGGGCGGCCTGGCGATCTACCTGGCCATCCTGGTGGCATTGGTCATCTTCAGCCCGCCGGCGTACCTGACGGAGCTGGGCGGGGTTTTGGCCGGCGCCTCGCTGCTGGCGCTGGTGGGCCTCTGGGACGATAGGCGCTCGCTCAAACCGCTGGCCAAATTGGTGGCGCAGATCATGGCCGGTGTGATGTTGATCGCCGTCGGCATCCAGGTGCGCCTCTTCGGGAACGCTGTGCCGGACATCGGGTTGACGCTTCTCTGGGTGGTGGGGATCACGAATGCCATTAACTTCCTGGATAATATGGACGGCCTGGCAGCGGGGGTTTCCGCTATAGTGTCGCTTTCGTTCCTCATCCTGGCCGCTTCGGAGGGTTTGGGCCTGGTGGCGAGCCTGGCCGCAGCCATCGCCGGCGCCTCGATCGGCTTCCTGATCTACAATTTCAACCCCGCAAGCAGCTTTATGGGCGATATGGGGAGCCTGGTGTTGGGATTCGCGTTGGCCGTGCTGGGGATCAAGCTGGAGTTCCCGGCCAGATACCGGTTTGTCACCTGGATGATACCGGTTCTGGTGCTCGGACTGCCGATATTCGATACCACCCTGGTGGTGTTCACCCGGATAAGGGAAGGACGACCGGTCACCCAGGCGGGCAAGGATCATACATCGCACAGGTTGTTGGCTCTTGGCCTGAGCCAGCGTGCCACGGCGGTGGTGCTTTATGGCGTTTGCGCGGCTTTGGGAGTGGCGGCGTGGGGGGTGAGCAGGGCCACGGAGGAGGTCGCGTTCGCCATAGGGGGAGCGGTGGCGATCGTGGCCGTGATCGCGTTCGTGGCCCTCGAGCTTGTGCGTATCAAGACTACTTCGCGAGGATGACATGGGGGATACTTATCTCGTCACCGGCGGGGCCGGCTTTATCGGCTCGCACCTGGTTGACGCACTGCTAGAACGCGGGCATACCGTGCGCGTGATGGATAATTTGGTCACCGGCAGGCGGGAAAATCTGGCACATGTGCTCGATAAGATCGAGTTTTTCGAGGATTCGATAACCGATCTGGATGCGGTGCGCCGCGCGATGGACGGGGTTGACTATGTTCTGCATCAGGCGGCCATCCCATCGGTACCACGCTCGGTCGCCGATCCGATAGCCAGTAACGATTCCAACGTCACCGGCACGCTGAACGTGTTGCTCGCCGCGCGGGATGCCGGCGTCAAGCGGGTGGTGTACGCCGCCTCATCATCGGCTTACGGCGACGTGGAATCGGAGTATAAGGCCGAGGATATGACCCCGCGCCCGCTTTCACCATATGCGGTCAGCAAGTTGGCCGGGGAATACTATTGCCAGGTGTTCCACCACGTCTACGGCCTGGAAACCGTGGCGTTGCGCTATTTTAACGTATTCGGCCCCCGTCAAGACCCCACATCGCAGTACGCCGCCGTGATCCCCATCTTCATCACGGCGCTGCTGGAAGGCCGCCCACCCACCGTACATGGCGATGGGTTGCAAACCCGGGACTTCACGTACGTCGCCAACGTGGTCGAGGCAAACCTGCTGGCCTGTCATGCCGAAGGCGTATCCGGTGAGGTCTTCAACATCGCCTGCGGCCAGAAGTACTCGATCCTGGAGCTGGTGGACGTGCTCAACGAGCTTATGGGCAGCCGGATCGAGCCGGTGCACACGCCCCCTCGCCCAGGCGATATACGTCACTCACGTGCCGATATTTCTAAGGCCAGGCGGATGTTGGGCTATCGGCCCACCGTTGACTTCCGAGAGGGCCTTTCCCGCACGATAGAGTGGTATCGCGATACCTTGCGGGCCGGATGATCGGGCGCGGCTCCATCCAGCAGTGCGGACTGGGATGAAGGATATTCCGTCGAGGATATTGCATATCACAAAGGTCACCGGCGTGGCCGGATCGGAACGCCATTTGCTGATCCTGCTGGGCGGGCTGAGGGCGAGGGGCGTGGATGCCGAGTTGTTGCTCCTGACCGAGCCGGGCAACCCGGTAGACGAGATGGCCACGCTGGCGGAGTTGCGGGGGATACCGGTTCACCGCATTGTGATCCGCTCCCACGTAGACCTCTCCCTCGTGCCCAGGTTGGCCCGATTCATCCGGCGCGGGGGTTACGATGCCGTGCACACACACCTGATCCACGCCGATCTCCACGGGGCGATTGCCGCCGCATTCGGTGGCGCCAGATGGCTCTTCACCACGCGCCATAACGACAACAGGTTCCGCCTGAACCCGGTCATACGCGCCCTGAACCGGGCCTTATGGGCGGCGGTGGATAGGGGAATCGCGATCTCGGAGTCCCTGCGCCGGTTCTGTATCGGCGTGGAAGGCGCGCCACCGGGCAAGGTGGTGACTATATACTACGGGATCGAGCCACCGACGGAGCTCCCGAAGGGGACGGCCAGGGCGGCGTTGCGGAATGAGCTGGGCCTGCGGAGTGATGCTGTTCTCGTCGGTATGGCATGTCGGCTGGTGGAGCAGAAGGGGGTGGTATACGCGCTGCGCGGCTTTGAAAAGGTGGCAGGTCGAGATGTGGACGCCCACCTGGTGATAGCAGGTGACGGCCCGCTGCGGGAGAGCCTGGAAGCAGAGGCC
Organism: Ardenticatenia bacterium; assembly: GCA_027069285.1. GTDB lineage: Bacteria > Chloroflexota > Anaerolineae > Aggregatilineales > JALXEW01 > JALXEW01. The sequence goes on from JALXEW010000159.1 coordinate 18,113, forward strand.
CACGAATCCGGATTGGACGGACGGGTTCACTTCCTGGGCTGGCGTGATGACGTGCAGGCTATCATGGCCGGCCTGGATGTGTTCCTGATGCCATCGCTCTGGGAAGGATTCGGGATGGCGCTGCTTGAGGCGATGGGTCAGTCCTTGCCTATAGTCGCCACCCGTGTCAGCGCCATACCGGAGATCGTGATCGAGGGGGAGACCGGACTGCTGGTGCCGCCATCCGATCCGGGGGCCATCGCCAAAGCGCTCAATTCCCTCCTGGCCGATCCGGCATCCAGGCGGGAGATGGGCGCGCGGGGACGTGCGAGGCTGATTGACCACTTTGGGGCCGATAGAATGGTCGAAAAGACGATAAAATTCTACGGTCTGGAGTCTGGTGTTGGAACGGCGAGCTGACGGGCGGGCTGTTCCCGCGCCCGGTGTTAGAGCGCCGGGTTGGCGGGCGAAAGGGAGCCTGGTGTTGAAACACCAGGCTAATAGGCTGAGAAGCCCCACAGGGGCTGCGTCCGATCCCAACGCCCGGTGTTAAAACACCGGGCTAGCAGACGAAAAGCCCTCCAGGGGCTGCAAATGAGTCCCGTAGGGACTTTGTGGCGGTAGCCGGGCGCTTCAGCGCTCGGTGGGCTTTGCGGCGGGTCAGCATCCGCCGGACCTCGGCGGCCCCCCACGCCCGGTGTTAGAGCGCCGGGTTGGCGGGCGAAAGACCCCACGGGGGCTGCAGACGCATGGGGGAGCCTGGTGTTGAAACACCAGGCTAATAGCTGAGAAGTCCCACGGGGGCTGCGTCCGATCC
>JALXEW010000160.1:0-9551 GCA_027069285.1 Ardenticatenia bacterium
AATAATACCGCATCGTAGACCGTATTTTCGTCCTCGGCACCGGTAGAAAGTGCGCCTATTGCCACCACCGGCTTGCCATTTGCAAAGGCCGTGACCAGCTCGGCGCCGGTACAGACGCCGAACTGGGCGTTCCCGTTCACCACCAGCTCGATCGGGTTACCCACGCCGGGGCCGCCGTTCTTTATCACCACCTCCAGGCGTTTCTGGGAATAGAAACCCCTATCGTATGCTGCATAAAACCCGGAGAAGATCGGCGCATGTTCCCGATCCAGCTGCAATATGACCAGGTCTGGCAGAGTGCGTTCCCACGTTGGGATGCATCCGACCGCGAGCATCCCGATCAAGGTGACTGCCATAAGTGGGCCATAAATGTTACGCACGTTCATCTGACCCCCCGTTGCTACCGGGTGAGGGACTGCTTCCTTCCAACTGCAGCTTGATGGCCGTCTGGCGGGCGTGCAACAAGGTCCCCAACTCTCGTACTGCTGTTTGGAGCACCACATCGATGTCAGTTGCGCCGGCCAGGCGCCCGGAGATTTCATTCACAGCCTGTTCTCGCCAGGCCAGGCGGCGGCTTTCCTCGAAGAGGCGGGCGTTCTCAACTGCCACCGAGAGCCTATCCATAAGGGCCTCTGCCAGCGTCCTCAATTCCTCATCGGTTGCCAGCCTTTCCACCTCGAACTCGGCTACCCCGACCACCTGTCCCCTGACCTTGATCGGCGCTGCCAGTGTTACATCGGGGCCATCGCCTTCGATCACCACCTGGCCGGTTTGGAATGCCTGTCTCATTGCCGGAGTCCACGAGGCGTCTTCCTTGATGGCTTCGCCGATCATGTTGTAACCCAGGGTATCGGCTCTGCGCCTGCGCAGGATTTCTCTATAACCGCTCTCGGTCAGCAATCGGTTCAGGCGCTCGATCTCGGCAATACGCTTGGTAGCGGTTTCCAGCATCCTGGCATTCTCGATGGCTATGGCCAACTGGTCGGCCATAGTCTGGAAGACCCGGACATCTGCTGCCGTGAAGGCCCGTGGCTTGGTGCTTTGCACGTCCAGCGCGCCGATCACCTTCCCGCCCACACGTAGGGGCAGAGCCATCTCAGACCGGGTGTGGGGGAGTATGGGATTAGGCCTGTGGACTACTTCGGCATCCTCGGTATCCAGCGCGACGACCGGCTCGTTACGCTCGGTCACCTGGCCGATGACCGATTGGGAGCCGACCCGTAACCGGTGGCCCATCTCAAGCAGCTTACGTCCGGCCTCGCCGGTACTGGCCTTCAGCACGGCATATTCGCCCGTCTCGTCCAGGAGGAAGACTTGTGCGTGATAGAAGCCGAACCGGTCTCGTATCAGATTCACTGTCCGGTCAAGCAGCTCATTCAACTCGCGGATCGAAGTCGCCATCCGACCGATCTCCGCAGTGGATTCCAGGTCGCGGGTGCGTGCGCGCACACGTTCCTCCATCTCGCGATGGGCGTCACGCAGTTCCAGGGCGACCTGGTGTGCCCTGCTCAGGGCATCCGTCAGCTTGATACTTTGGTAGTCCAGCACCAGCACCGTCATGATCACCGAGCCGACTATCGTGATCAGGTTGATGAGCGCGGTCTCGACCGGGCTCAGGACGAAACGATTGGGGAACAAAACCGGCGCCAGGTAAATATCAGCCGCCGTTGCCAACGCGGCCAGCAGGCCGAATACCTTTGTTTCCCTGCCTCCGAGCGTCGGGTACAGGAAGACGAAGGAGCCGAATGAAACTGCCACTATTGCCGGCTCTATATCAGAGAGGGTGGCCGATGCCAACAGGAGCATCAGTTGGAGGCTGAAAAACGGCAACCTCATGCCTATCTTCGCGTACCGTGTCCTAAGCAGAGCCAGCGATAGCAGAAAGCCACCCGGACCGGTTGCCGCGAGGAGCGCTGCCAATGGTGCCATATCGTGCAGGTGGCCGTACATCCAATAGGCCGGCAATGCCATGGCCAGTGTTCCGGCAGAGACCCAGAAGCCGATTCTGGTGAGCCTATCGGCGAACTCCGTGCGGTGTTCGCTCAGCATCTCCTGTGGCGTCTTCAGGGACGAGATCTGGGTTACATTACTCATCGCCACCCTCCCCGTCGCGGTCGCCATCTGGACGGTTATTATCCGGCGCCAGGCCGATCCTTATCGCCGAACGTCTGGCCCGGAGCGCCTTGCCGATCTCGGCCAGTCCTGTAGTCAGGACGGCTTCCAACTCCGGCGTGGTTTGCAAGGCGGCGCTTACCTCGCCCACAATACGCTCGCGCCAGAGCAACCATTGGGATTGTTCGAACAACCTGGCGCTTTCGAGTGTCAGCGCCATACGTTCGGCTGCGCCCTGCACCTCGGTCACTCTTTCCTGGTCGTACTCACCCGGGTCGAACTCAACCTCGATAGCTCCCAGGACTTTCCCTCGCAGCTCGAGCGGCACCGCCACCAGAATTGCGCCGTCATCCTCATCGACCACCGGTTGTCCGGTTCTCACGGCGCGGGCCAGGGTTGGTGACCAGGTATCGTCCTCGATCACATCGTTGCCTATGGCGTTGAAACCCCTGGTCGAATCTGCCCTTCCGATCAGATATTCCTCCCATGCCCTGCCAAGCAATATCCGGTTCAGTCGCTCGACTTCTTCCACTCTGCGGCGGGCCTCGCCCAGCAGCCTGGCATTATCAATTGCGATTGCCAGCTGGTCGGCCATGGCCTGGAAAACTCGCACATCATCGGCGGAAAATGCATTAGGTCGCACGCTTTGAATATCCAGTGCGCCGATGACGCGCTCGCCGATGCGCAGGGGTAGTGCCATCTCCGATCGGGTATGTGGCAGCAGGGGGTTCGGCTTATGTACCACCGTGGCGTCCTCGGTATCGAGCGCGATGACCGGCTCGTTACGGGCGGTTACCTGGCCGATCACCGAGAGCGACCCCACCTCCAGCTTATGGCCCATCTCCAGCAGCTTACGGCCCGGCTCACCGGTGCTGGCTCTCAGGACGGCGTATTCCCCGGCCTCGTCTATCAGGAAGACCTGAGCGTGGTAGAAATCGAATCGCTCCCGGATCAGGTTAACCGTTCGGTTGAGCAACTCATCCAGGTTACGAGTCATAGTTGCGACGCGCCCGATCTCAGCAGTTGCCTCCAGGTCACGGGTGCGTTCGCGGACTCGTTCCTCGAGCCGTTCCACCAGTTCGTGTAGGCGATCTGTCATACTGTTGAAAGCCTCGGCCAGCGTCCCGATCTCCCCGGCTCGCCTGACGTCGACTCGGCGTTCCAGATCGCCTGATGCTACCGCACTTGCTGTCTCTGCGATCAGGCCCAGGGGGTGCCCGATGGAGAACGCCACCAGGGCCGAGACCGATAGCGCCACTATACCGGCGACTATGACCGCGCCTAAGCTGAACCACCTGACCGTTCTTATCGGCGCCTCCAGCTCGCTGGTGTGGACGTGGGTGATAATTCCGACCTCCAGGTCGGGCAGCCAGCGGTAAACGCCGAAGACCCATTCCAGGTCTCTCTCCTGATAGGTCAGGCTACCCTCGCCATGTTGTTCCAGCATAATGCGGGTAGCTTCGGAATCGGAGTGAGTCCCTATGATATACGGGCCGAAGTGAACCGATGGGGTGAGGAAAGTACCGTCGCTGGATACCATATAAGTATCCTCGGTCTCGGCCAGACCGGTTTGCTGACTCAGCAGGATGCCCAACTCGCCCATCCCGACCCTGGCGACCAGGCTTCCGTGTGCGACCTGAGAGCTATCCCTCACCGGCATCCCCATATAGATCACCGTTTCCTCCAGGGACGTATCGAAGTGTGGGACGCCGATGAATTGGGGTGCCAGTGTATCCCTGGTCATAAACTGTGGGAATATAAAGCCCCAATCCTCAAGGAGATTTTCCCCATCCATTTCCGGGTCGGTGGATGCCAATACCTCGCCGTTGGGCGCGACCAGCATCAACACGTCGAACTGTGTATGGCCGCCCGCGAACGGCCTCATGTAGCTTATCAGCACGCCCTTGCGCCACTGGTAACCCCCAAGAACATCCAATGCCAGGCCGCGCAGGGTGCTATCCCTGACGATCAGTGCCAGCTCGGTTTCCCGGTTCCTGAGCCAGAATCGTACCAGGTCCTCCTTTTGGCTCAGGACCGAGTTCATCTCGACCACTTCTCGTTCGATCCGGGTTCGGTCGTAGCTCATCACCACCAGGCCGAGAGCGGCCAGTGGGAACGCGACCACCGCGATGAACGCCAGCAGCAGCTCCACGCGGAGCTGACTCATCACAAGGCTTCTGGCGCCGCTCAACGCTGCCTGGAGGCGGTTTCGTTTAACCGTCATGATCGCCCTCCCGGACGGTTTCCGCTCCGCCGTCGGAACCCAACCGTACCGACACCCTTCTCGCTCTGAACATAGAGCGTAACTCCCCGGCGGCGGTGGATAGCACCTGATCCACTTGCAATGCGCGCTGCAGCTCCGCCGAGAGTTCGCTCAGCAATCGCTCCCTATCTGCCAGGCGCTGGGCTTGCTCGAACAGGCGGGCATTATCGAGCGCTGCGGCCAGCCTATCGGCCATATCTCTGACCATATTTAGCATCTCATCGTCCACGATCTCAGTCTCGCTGACGAATTCCAGCGCTCCGATCACTGCGCCTCGTGTCACCAATGGGATGGCTATGACCGGTGTGGGGCCGGATCGGTCGATTACCAGCTCCCCGCTCACCGCAGCCTGGCGGAGTAGCGACGACCAGGAACTATCGGGGCGCACCGTATGGGCATCCGCCGTCACCCCGATCCCGGCAACCCCTCGTGTTTCCAGGTACCCAGCCCAGCTTTGAGCGGTCAGCTGCCGGTTCAGCCGCTCCACCTCATTCAGGGATTCTTGGACACTGCGGTACAGTCTCACGTTATCCACCGCGATTGCGATCTGATCCGCCAGGTTCTGGTAGAGCGGCTGATCTTCCACCGAAAAGGCGCGGGGTTCTGCCCGTTGCACATCCAGCACCCCGATCACCCTGTGGCCAACTCTCAGCGGCACGACCAACTCCGAGGCCGCCTCTGGGTCCAGCCATTCCGGCCTGGGCACCAGCGATTTCAGATCGGTAGCCAGCACAGCCTCATTCTGCGCTGCCACACTGCCTATCAGGGACGATTGGTCCACATCCAGGCGGTACTTTGCCTCGATGAGCTTCCTGCCATGCTCCGACGTGCTCTCCCATAGCACCAGGTGGTCTCCCATCGTATCTGTCAGGAAGACCTGGGCACAAAGCAGGTTAAGCCGGTTGCGGAGCATGGTAGTAGTGCGCTCCAGCAATGTGCCCAGGTCGCGTGTTGCGCCGGCCACCCGGCCTATATCGCCCACGGTCTCCAACTCGCGGGTCCTGGCCGTCACACGTTGCTCCAGCGCCGCCACGAGTCCCTGTAACTGGTCGGCCATACTGTTGAAAGCGGATGCCACCTCGCCGATCTCATCGTGCAGGCCCACCGGAGCACGGGCATCCAGGTCGCCCTGGCTGAACCTTTGTGCCGCCGTCACTATCGAGCGCATGGAGCGGAGTACCGGTTGCAGGCTCAGCGCGGTCACAGCCCAAAACGCCAGGATAATAGCCGCGCCGATGCCGATACCTATCAGCACCAGTCGCTTTACCCCCTCCATCATCTCGATTTGCGGCCTCGAAAGCTCCGCCACCGCTACCACCTCTCCCGAAAAGTCGCGGAGTGGCAGTAGCATCACCGTATAAGGGATATTCCAGCGCCAGACGTTCATAGTCTGAGGCTCGCCGCTTTCCATTGCGGCGGATAGTTCCTGTCCCCTTGCCAATCGGCGGCCTGTTGATGAGGCCAGCATCACCCATTGACCGCCGGTTGCCTCGTCCTCGACCGTGCGCCCGAACGTATGCACACTCACGTCCACGCCCGAATTGGATGCTATAGCCTCGACAAAGGCGGTATTGAGCGGCACACCGAACTCCACGCTACCGATCAGCCGCCCCTCGTACCATATCGGCACGACACCGCGCACGCTTAACCCGTAGATACCCTTCTCGATGCCCACGACGCCCTGGCCGGTCCTGTTGACGAATACGACGGAGTGTCTGAATGTGGATAGGTCATCGCCGTAGCTGGTGGGCGCGTGCACGCGCAGGAACGAAACGGCTGGCGGGATATGGAAGTGGAACTTATCCACCCCGTACTCTCGATTCAGCCGTTCGTAAGAATCCCCCACCAGTGCCAGAAGGCCTTCTCTATCCCTGTTGGCGAAAAGCTCCTGCACATCGGGATTTTCGGCCACCTGGTAGGCCAGGGATTGCACCATCTCCTCATAGCGTGTCAGTTCCTCTTCCAGGAGGACCGATGCCATTTGGAGGGCCTCGTTTTCCCTGGTGAGCATCAACTCGTACCTGGTATAGCCGCCGATGGCGACCCCGGCGCCGACGATCAGAGTGACCACCAGGATACCAGGCAAAATGATACGGGAGCGTACCCTCATAATGTCTCCCCTCCACCCCCATCGTTGTCTGTCTGTTCTGACGGGGGAAGGACTCCTATCCGCAAGGATACTCTGGGGCTATCCAGATGGTCTCGGAGTTCCTCTGCGGCCACCTTTAACAGCGTTTCCACCTCGTAGAACCGTTGCAAGGCGGCGGTGAACTCGGTTACCTCACGCTCGTGCCTGACCATGCGCTGCGCACGGCCAAAGAGGCGGGCATTTTCCAGGGCCATAGCCACGCGCTCGGCCACAGTTTGGGCCAATGTAGCGGTATCCTCTTCCCGTGCGCCCTCCCCGATCACGAACTCCATCACACCCAGCCGCATCCCTCCGAATTTCAGAGGCACCGTCAGGACGGCGCGGCCATCCTCCTCGCGCCATCTGACGGTATCCGTTTTCCAGGCGTCCCCCATTTCCTTTGATAGCCCGGTTGTCAGGTGCACCTCATGGCCATCCCAATCGAACCCCAACACGCCGCCTGGAAAGCTGGCCAGATAAGTCTCCCAGCCACGTCCCAGCAATTGGCGGTTAAGCCTCTCGATCTCCTCGGCGCGTTCGCGGACGTTCTGTGCCAGGCGGGCGTTCTCCTCGGCCTGTTCGCGTAACTTTTCCACCAGCTGGATGTTATTCAGCGCTCCGGAAAGGAAACTTGCCACCACTCCCACCATAGCCGTCGTATCTTCGTCGAAAGCATCCTCGTTAGTGCATTGCACATCCAGCACGCCTATGATATGTTCGTCTACGCGGAGCGGGATTGCCAGCTCGGCCCGCGCCTCCGGGGAAACCTCGCCTGTTGCCGGTAAGCGTTCGTCGATACGGAGCGACACATTACGTCCCAGGGCTGCAGCCTGTCCCACAGCTGATTCTGACCCCACGGCCACCTTATAGCCACGGGATAGCAGTGCCTTGCCGACCCTTCCGGTAGCGGCCTTCAACTCCGCGAAGACGCCGTCCTCGTCCACCAGGAATATCTGTACATGGTGGAACCCGAAGTGCTCTCGCATCGTATCTGCCACACGTGTCAGCAATTCGTCCGGATCGGCGTTTGCCGAGGTTTCCTTCACCACCTCGACCACGCCGTTTGCCCTATCGGCATACCTTTCGGCGCTGGCTATGAATCCTCGGAGGCTGGAAGTGATATACGTCACCATCACGTAGACTATCCCCAGGAGCACCGGCAACACCACCATTGCCGTACGGCGCTCCTCGTTCATAGTGAATCGGGGGGCCGGATATATCCCGTTCATCTCGGCCATCGCCTGGATAAGGGCATGAGCTATGGTGAGTGCCGAGAAGACAAACGTTTCCGCCGTAGTTGCCAGCATACTCACTGCCACTATGCCCCCGGCCAGGAAGACCACTGACGGCGTGGTTATCCCGTATGAGAGCACAATTATGAGATCGGTGACGAACATATTGATTTCGAACAGCCGTGTTGCCAGCGCGAATCTCCCGTTCCTGAGCGCCCAGACCGAGATCAGGCCCAGGATCGTATAGACTATCGGGCCGGTGTAGCCATGCGGGGGGACGGAGATCAGATCGGCCTGTTCCAGGACCCAGGTCACGATGTCGCCTATCACGGCGCCAGGCAGTGAGGCCAGGTAGATATATCCCAAAGCCAGCGCCCGCCGGTGCCGGTCTCTATCCGTATACTGATCCAGCCGGAAAAGACGTCGGACGAAATTCGTCATGCCTCACCCCCATCGCCGGAAGCATCCCCTGTTACCGTTATGAGTGCGGATGCTCGCTCGGCTCCCAACATCCTCCCCAACTCGCTCAGGGCTGTGCTCATCACGTCCTCGACCACCCTTACGCCCTGCAACTTGGCGGAGATATAGTTCACGGCCCGCTCGCGCTCGGTTAATCTTCTGGCCTCTTCGAACAGGCGGACATTTTCCGCCGCCATCCCTAACCTCCCGCCGGCTTCCTTGAGCACGCGCAGTCTTGCAGGAGGTATATCGGCATTTCTATCCACCTCGAACTCCATCGCCCCGATCACCTCGCCGCGCACCACTATTGGGATGGCGACAGTTCTACGGTCCTCATCGTCCGTGACCACGACATCGCGTTTACGTGTGGCCTCGACCATTGCCGGGGTCCAGTTTGTGATCGCGTTTGCCTTACCGGTTGCCACGTCCAGTTCCAGGCCGGGTACCCCGCGTTCGCGCAGATATTCCTCCCAGGCCATATGCGTCAGTTCGCGGTTGAGGCGCTCGATCTCCAACAGGTTCCTCTGAGCCTGCCGGGCCAGGCGTTCATTCTCCTCCGCGCTACGGCGTGTCTCCTCGAAGAGGCGGGCGTTATGGATGGCCAATGCCAGCTGGTTTGCCATTGCCTGCAAAGTCTCAATATCGTCCTCGGAGAAAGCTGCCGCCCTCACACTTTGCACGTCCAAAGCGCCGATGACCTTATCGCCGATCTTCATTGGCACGGCCAACTCGGTCTTGGTATCGGGCAAGAGCGGATTAGGCCTATGCATTGGGCTACCTGCCGGGGCGATGATCGGTTCGCCATGTTCGGTCACGAAGCCGATCACGCTACGTGACCCGACCGCCAGTCCATGTCCCTGGGCGAGCAGCATCTGTCCCACCTTACCGGTGGAAGCGACCAGTTCGGCCCATGTGCCGGATTCGTCCACCAGGAATACCTGTGCGTGGTAGAAGCCGAAGCGGTCGCGGATCAGCTCGATAGTCTCGGCCAGCAGCGTATCGAGATCGAGGGTTGCGACCGCGTAGCTGAATTCGGTTGCAACGCGGTAGCGTTCTGCCCTTCTGGCCGCCAATTCCACCGTTTTTCGCAGGCCCTCGGTGAACCACACCATCACCGATCCCAGGGACACCCCCAGGGCGATCAACAGCACCGCCATCGGTATCACATTCGAAGGCTCGGCCTCCGGGACCGGCGGGACGGTTATCCATCCCTGCAGTTGGGCGGTGCCTATCAGGAGGTAAACGGCCAGGTGGATAAGCCCGAACAGCCAGATCACCCTGCCGCCGATCAAGATCGCGCTCAGGACGATGGTCATCAATGGCCACGTGAACGCCGTTACCTCGCGGACGCCGTATG
>JALXEW010000160.1:9561-16526 GCA_027069285.1 Ardenticatenia bacterium
GCTCCCGGTGGCGGTGCGTCGTGCCGCCGAGGCGAGCTTCGAGGACGGCCGGCGTCCCCATCGAGTGCTCGAGGTGTTCCGGGTCGCGGCGGAGGCCGAGGTGGAGGGCGTGACCGAGAAGCCGCCGGTCATGGCGATGAAGACCGTCACCACGATATACGGTGCCGCCGGGTGGCGCCGGCGTGCCAGGAAGAAGTTACCCAAAAGCAAAAGCCCGCCCACACCTATCAGCAGGGCGTCCCTGATTGCCATTGTTGGTGATGGGGCGGTGATAGTCGAGAGCGCGGCCCCGATCAGGCTGACTATACCGAGTGTCAGTGACGTCCCGGCGATCAGTATTGACTGGCGTCTTTCGACCTCGGTGCCATATTCTGGCCTGACCATCCCGGCCAGGTCTCTGATTCGCTTAAGGGTTTCGTCAACTATCCTGCTCATCGCCGACCTCCGGGTGATCATCGCCCTCTTCAGGATCGCCGCTGCCCGTTATGAGCCTGATCCTGGCCTTCCTGGCACCTAAAAAGTCGCCCAGCTCGCTTAGGGCCGTGCTCAACAAAGGCTCCAGCGAGAGGGACTGTTGCCATCTGATCGAGGCCCTGCTCAGCACCTCCTCGCCGAGTGCCCTTTCCTGGGTGTTTTGTATCATCTTCGCGTTTGCGATCACTCCGGCCACCTGGCGGGAGAACGGCTCGAGGAAGTCGAGCGTCATTTTGGCGGGCTTTTCCTTTGCGAAGATGGCCATGACGCCCACGGCTTTATCTTCCACGAGCAGTGGGTACCCCATGAATGTCCCGAACTCCCCTCTTTTGGCCAACACCTGTTCCAGCACCTGCTCATCGGGGCTGAAGTCATCCTCGATATGCGGCGAATCACTCAGTGCCAGCTTGCCGATGGTAGTGATCCCGATCGGCACCCTTGCAAACGGCCCGGAAAGCGAACTCGATAGCCCGGCGGATGCCCTCAAAGCCAGGCAACGTCTGTCCTCATCGGCGCAATGGGTGTCCCATTGGCAATCAGTACAGGATGGTTCCTCGTCCAGGACCCAGATCCTGACCAGAGTGGCGTCCAGTGATGAGACCAGGGCGTTGGCGATGTTATGGACTGCCTTATCCATATCGGGGCTGAAGACGATGGAGCGGCTCAGGCGGATCAGGTTTTCCATAAGCCGGTTGGCCTCTATTTGGCGGTGCAGCAGCCACCTGCTTTCCATGATGGCCGCCGTGCGGAGCGCGAAGCCGTTCAACTGGCGCAGGTATCTGCGGGAGAATAGGTGTTCCCTGGGGGAGGAGACCGTCAATATGCCGAGCCAACGTTCCCTGGTCACCAGCGGAAACATGATCAGTGACACCAGGCCGGCTGCTTCCATTATGCTACGGGCGTTATCGTCCACGCGCTCATCTTGCGGCGCGTTAGGGCTATAGAACGGTGTATGGGCATCCTTCAGGAGGTTCAAAACCGGGAAACTCTCAGGTGAGGCCGGTATCCTTTGGCCCACATCCAGCAGCCTGGTATATCCTTCCACGTTGCCGGTGGTATGGTGGGCTGCCGATTCCAGCCATTCCGGAGGCCAGGTCGGCTCCGGGCCGGCGATATAGCCTGCTATAGCGAACCCAGGCCCCAATATTCCCCCCAGCTCCACCACGGCCCGGCGCAGCACCTCGCCTCGCGTTTCGCCTTCTTCCAATCGGAACGCCGCCTCGTAGAGAGCCTCGAAGAGCTTCCCGGCCTCCTCTGCCTCCTTGAGTATCATCAGGTTGCGGAGCCTTATAGCCAGCTGCTCGGATACCGCCTCCAGCAGTTTCACATCGTCCCTGGCAAAGCCGCCGGGTTTCCCGCTGGCGACTCCCAGTACCCCGACTTGTTGCCCGTTCACCGTTAGCGGGAGCACGGCCAGGGATCGGGTATCTTGCAGGCCCAATCTCCTCACGGCTTCCGGGTCGGCCTTGCGGTAGGAAGCCAGGTCCCGGATGATCATCAGGCGGTTGCGTTGTGTCACGTCCAGGCCGGTGGCCTTGGCGATCAGGTCGGAGTCGGCCATCGGCCTTAAGGAGAGGATACCGTTCTCGGTGAGCGTCAATATGGTTTGGACGAGTGGTTGGCCGTACTTATCCTTTATCTCCTGATCGTACAGGCCGATAGAAGTGATTTCCCCCATCCGTCCGGTGACGGTATCGGAGATGGCTTTCAGGAGCTCCTCTATGCTATCTGCTGCGTTTATGCGCTTGATGGCCTCGTTAAATCTTTCCTGCCAGGCGGGCATCTAAAATACTCCATTCGGGCGTTTGCCCGTTTCCCCCTTTGCGGAGTTACTTCCATTCCCAGACCGGTTCGCCCCGCAAGAGGCGTCGGATCTGATCTGGGAATCGGTCTGGGTCCAGCGGTTTACCCAAAAACCCGTCGAAACCGGCCTGTTGGGCCTTACGCATTTGTTCCTCGCTGGCCTCTGCGGTGACGGCCACCACCAGTGTATCTTTCAGGCGTGGGTTGGCTCGTATCTTTTGGAGGGCCTGATACCCATCCTCATATGGCAGCCTGATGTCCATCAGCACCAGGTCTATTCTGGGCAGGGTATCGGCGAACTGCACCACCTGCCAGCCGGATGTTTTCCACTCGCACCGTTGAATCCCCATATAGGCCAACATCCTGGCTATCAGCACGAAGTTTGGCACATTGTCCTCGACCACCAGGACGTGGGCGTCCTTTGGGTCTATGGGAACTCGTTTACGGCGGGGGGTTTCGTTATTCTCATCGGCCATGGCGTTTGTTCCTCCAGAACTCGATGAGTTGCTGCGGGAGCTTATCCACATCGATTGGCTTGGAGATATAGCCATCGCACCCTGCCTCGAGAGTGCGTTCCATATCCCCTTTCATAACGTTGGCGGTCAGCGCGATTATTGGCACATTTTCCATTCCAGGTAGCTCGCGCAACCGTGCGGTAGCCGTAAGCCCGTCAACTTCCGGCAGGTTTATATCCATCAGGATCAGGTCTGGGCGTTCCTCGGCTGCTAAGCGGATGCCGCTTTGGGCGTCCTCTGCCTCCAGGAACTCGAAGCCCTCGGCCAGCAGCACCCTTTTGACCAAAAGGCGGTTATCGAAATTGTCCTCTATGTAAAGGACTTTAGGCTTATTCATACCTTTCCCCTCTACTGGTCGTGGTGGTCGCCCTTTCCTTATGTAATCACCCTACCTTAGTATATCACGTGGGTTGCCTGTTCCCTCGCTCATCGGAGCCATGATGGTTATAGGAATGGCTGAGGGAGGTTGAATTCGGGTTCAGATCGGGCCGCTGGGCAGACCACACTTTAGTGATTTTACCTTTACTCTACTTTACGGTTCTATCACAGATTATCACCATTATGGGATTTTGTGCAACGTCATTATATTATCCACGAGATAACCTGGCGTGAATCAGGCGTGAAAAGAGGCGGCCAGATAGCCGCCTCTTGCCGATCGTTCACCTCAACTATGGAAGCTACTCCTCTGTCCCAGGTAGGATGGTGAAGAGGCTTCCCCTGCCTCGCCCGTAGACCTCCGGCGCATACATCTCCTGCCCGTGAGGCGGGATCACGCGGTAGACGCCCGGAAGCCCGAGTCGGATCTGATAGACGAACTCATAAGTTCCGGCTGGCAGGTAATCGGTGGTCAACTCGACCCCTTCGTCATGTAACTGGGCGCGTGAGAACCACCACCACCCCCAACCGTACTGACGATCCGTTCTGCTTAGAGTTGGCCGCTCGCCGAAGGCGCTTGCGGTCTGCAGTGAGCTATCTATCAGCTCGGAGCCTGCCGGGATCGGATCGACTATGCGCACAAAGTAGAGATCATGCGGCGCGATGATTGTCAGGTGGGCCTCGATCACATCTCCCGCATATCCCTGGGTGATTGGAGTATCCTGCTCATCCGGCAGGAAGTATTCCCGGCTCAAGATCAGGCCACGGCTTAGCGGCTCGACCGATTCCACCGGCAGGTAAACCGTCAGGTGGGCTGTATAGTAGAGCGTGCCCTGACCTTCGTCCCTTTGGAATGCCAGGCGATTAGCCTCATCGGCCAGCAGGTCGCCGACCGGGACGCTCACCTCATGCGAGTCGCGGATGGTATCGGGGGACGCCGCGCCGGTCAGCAACTCCTCACCGTTCAGCGCCACCGAGTAACCGAAATCACCGGCCAGTTCCCCTGAGGCGATCATCCACTCGGCCAACGCCATGACCGACCAGGCGGTTTCCTGAGTTGTCTCCCAGTGATCCCCTCGTCTGGCCGTCATCAGCCACCTGACCACCTGCGGCAGCAGAGCGTTATCCGGGGCATGGCGCGACATTGCCAGCAGTGCGATGGCCGTCGAGCGCGTATTAGTCACGAAGCAGTAGGAACAATCCGCTTCATCCTCCCAGTAGGCGCCGGTGGCCGAGAGCACCGCCCCGGATACCAGGTCCGAGAGCAGCGCATCGAGTCGTCTCCTTGATAGCGGCCTCATGTTGCCGAAAGTCATCGCCAGCAAGGCCCGCCCCTGGTACGATAGCAGTTGGCGCTCCTGGAACAGATTCACCGCCCCTGCCATATCACCTTCGCCGGCTTCTGATAGCACGTAAAGGATCAGCGCCTGCACTTCCCGATCCAGCTCTGACCTCCTGGTGGATACCCTGCCCATTTGCGAATAGAGATAATCGATCGCGTTTCCGATCACCTCATCGGAGACCGGGTATCCGGCTCGGCTTGCCTCCACCAATCCCAGCAGCGCCCATGAAGTGATAAGCGGCGAACTTTGGCACTCAACCGTCCAGCCCCAGCCGCCGTCGTAGTGTTGCTCGGCGTAGAGCTTTTGCAAGGCTTCTTCGATCACCGTGTCCAGCTCAGCCTCGAGTTCCGGGTTTTCGTAGCCCAACTGCTCCAGTGCCCTCAAGGTGGCGATATTAGGCAGGAAGCGCGAGACCGTGGACATAGTGCTCTGGAACTCGTAGTTACGCAGATAGTCAAGCCCATCCAACATCGCCGCCGCCAGTGAAGTTTCCACCAGCACATCCAGCGACCCCTGCTCCACCGGGTACCTGCTGGGCAGCATTATCACCTCGGTGCGGGTTCCGGGTTCGCGCAGCACCCCACCGGTGCCCACCGTTTCGGGCGCCTCATATCGGTAGACCGGGATCAACTTATCCGGCCCTACGCCCAAAGGCGGACGGCTGGCATCTTGCAGGCCTCCGCCTTGTACCGAGAACACCAACTCCACATATTCGACATCCGGCACCGTGGCATCCCATTCCACCCTTACCCTGCCTCCTGCCGGTATCGTCACCGATTGAGTTTGTGGGGATTCCAGGATCACACCGGTAGCGTCCAGGGTTACCTCGGCATCGATCTCCTCGTCGGTATTGTTATTCACCACGGCTGCCAGCGTCACCTCGTCCCCGATCACCAGGAAGCGAGGCGTCGTCGGGCGTATCAGCAGCGGACGTGTGGAAACTATATCCAGCGTACTTTGGCCGACCTTTGTGTCCACCGTCACGGCGCGTGCGTCCAACCGCCATGTGGTCAGGTTATCGGGCAGCGTCACCTCGACCGTGGCGTGGCCGGTCTCGTCGGTGACCACATCAGGTGCCCAGAGCGGCGTATCCACGAATCGCTCGCGCACCTCGAAGATACCCTCGGCGGCTCCGCCTCCGCCGCCTCCTTTACCGCCTTCGGCCAGATACGTCATCAGATCGACCGAGAGCGTCAGTCCGACCCCGGTCACCGTGGAGAGGCTTCGCTCCCCGTAGAAATGATCCAGGATCGGGCCGCTATTGGGCGGCATCAGCGAGAGGGCGGCCAGATCGGTCAGGGCCAGTCCCACCTCCGCCGAGACCGGGTTCCCGTCGTGATCCGTCGTGATCACCTCGAAACTGACCGTATCCCCAGGCCCGACCGTCTCCGCCGAGGGGATCAGCTCCACATTTACCTCATATATCTCAGGATTGACCTGGAGTTGGGTTAGCCCCATGCGGAAATCTGGAGTTGGGTTATTATCCGTAACGCCCGCGACGATCACGACTGAGACATACGCTGTTGGCGCGAAATCCTCGGTTATCGGCAGCCTATAGAGCAGGCTATTAGTTTCCAGGTGGATCACTTCGTGGAAGAGCACCCCCTGTCGCTCGACGGTGACCAGCGCGTAAACCGGGTCCTGGAACGGCGAAGTTATCAGTATCTCGGCGGTATCGCCCACCTGGTACGAGTCCCGATCTGCGACCAGCTCGATCTGGCGATTATTTTCCATCCTCCAGGGGATGTATTCGGAGCCGGCGATCCAGACCATGACGGCGGCCCGTGATCGTCTGCCATCCTCATCGGTCACCGTGGCGTAGACCCGGTAAGTACCGCCTTCCGGCGGGGTAAAGCGGAACTCCGCGCGCCCCCTTTCGCCGGTGGTGACCTCGGTGCCGAGGAGTGGGGTTTCCTCCACCTGCCATACCCAGGCCGTCTCGCCGGTTTCAGTTTCCTCCTGGACGCTTACCCACTCCCAGCGCACCACCTCGACCTCAACCGTTTGGCCCGGCACCGGTTCACCATCCCAGTCAAGAGTCACCAGCGAGATCGTCTGCTCATCGCCCTCATAGCCCACATAGCGTTCCGGGCGCAGGCCCACGTACAGGTCTGCCGGGTGTACCGTCACCTCGGTGCGTGCGTAGATACTCTGCCCGTTTATATCCGTGATCCCCGCCTCGATGGTGAACAGCCTGGGCATCACATATTCGCCCGGCTCAGCCGTCACCTCGAACGTGAATTGGCCCTCATCGTCTGTGGTCCCGGTTCCCTCGCCGAGCACCTCCTCATTCCCGCAGGCCCGCCAGTCGTAGTAGCACTCGCTTGGCATCGCCGTGAAACTCCATCGCGAGTAGTCTTCTGGTCGGAAGGTGGTATCGGCTGCGTATACCGTCCACTCGACCTCGGCGTTTGATACCGGGCCGCCGAAGTAGAAAGAAGCGCTTGCATCCACC
>JALXEW010000160.1:16536-18841 GCA_027069285.1 Ardenticatenia bacterium
CGGCGACCACCGAGAAATACGTGCTTGAGGACACATCCTCGCTCAAGGACACCTCGATGTAATACGACCCCAACTCCGCGTCCTCAGAAAGCGTGAAAGTACCGTGCACCGTGCCGAACTCCGAGAGCGGCAGCACCTCGTCATAGACGGCCTCCCCGGTCATGGGCGAGAAAACTGACACACGGGCGCCTCCCACATCCGGGATCGTATACGTGACGTCCCGCTCCGATCGGATCACTGCCCGGAAGTGCACCGGCTGGCCGGGTCGGTATACCGGCCTATCGGTATACACATAGATACTGTGCTCATCGGGGTAGAAATCCGTCGGGACGCCGTCGAAACTCCAGGGAGAGATGCCATCGTTCCACTGGGATGCCGTGGCGCCGAATTGCCCATCCCCCTGCACGACCGCAAGCACCCCTTCGTACAGATTCTCCCGGTGCGGGATCTGCATCTCCGCGACCCCATTCTCATCGGTGATCCCGGTGGCGATGAGTTGCGCATTCTCATCGTAAAGCTCCACATCCTGGCCGGCGACCGGATCGCCGGTTTCCATATCGGTCACCCAGACCATAGCGCTATCCGGGCTTAACTTCAGCGTCAGGTTGACCGTGGAGACCAGCAAGATATGGCGGTCATATGCCGTTTCGATAGCCTCTGGCTCCGGGGATGAGATTGAGAGGTAATACGCCCCAGGCTGTAACGCCCCACCCTCGGCGCTTGCCAGGTACACCACCTCCAGCCCGGTCTCATTTCGTTCGGCCTCGACCTGTACGCTCCACTGGCGGATCAAATCCTCATCGGATGGAGTGACCTCGTCCAGCCACCCGTAGTATTCGTTTGCTATACCATTCTCAATTAACTCGGTCAGCGGCATCCTGTAGAGCCGGAAGTCCACAGTATGCACATTGCGGTGGTAGAACGAGACGCGGGTATCGTCATATGCCCCGTATACACCGACCGCTCCTGGAGTATTCAGTCGTGCCAGTGGAACCAGATCGCGGGTGTGGAAATGCACGACCGTCTCCTCGTCTATCGTATTGCCGTATGGGTCTGCCATTCCCGGACGGATGATCAGGGTATAATCGGTATCTGGCTCCAGCGAGCATGGTAAACTCAGCCGGTTATCGTACCTGATATACGAGGGCGGATAACAATCCGGCTCCGGCGCTATGATCACCCTATCGGCGAGCGTATCTTCATCCATCGGAGCGGTAAAAGCTATCTGCACGCCGTACAGATCGGCATTTGTACTCCCATCCGATGGCCGGATATACGAGATGGCGGGGGGCGGAACCGTGACAAACCGCCACTGGAGCGATTCGGATAGCGGAGCTCCGCCGGCGCTCATGGCATCAGGCCCCAGGGTGGCGACATACTCAGTTTCCAGGTTCAGCAGCTCATCCGGGTGGAAGTACATGGTATTCCCTTCCCACTCGAACGTCCCGGAGATCGGCTCATCCGTCTCGAACGTGGTCAGCCGGAAGGCAGCCTCCGTCGATTCGTGATCCATTGGCTGATTGAACCCGATTCGGATAGCGGCATCCAAAGGCACCTGGCCCTCGGTATCCTCCGGCCACACCTCGATAACCGCCGGAGCCACGGTCGTGAACTGCCATGAATAATCATCCGGCAGCACACTACCTGTGGCATCCTCCAGCCCCGCCGGGACTGTGGCGGTATAAGTGGTACCCCCTGCCATCACATCCGGGTGGAAGACATAGATAGCGCTATTGAGCCACTCCCCCTCGCCACTGACCGGTGGATCGAGCACCAGTGGGGTGGGCCTATCGCCGGATTCCTCGGTTATAGTCAGCGGCACCACCGGGCGGTTGAAGACGACCACGATGTCGGCATCCACCTCGATGTCACTTGCTCCCGGCTCCGGCACCACCTGGGCCACCTGCAGCAGGCCCACAGTCTGCACCGCCTGCGTGAACGGCTCGATCAGAGCGAGTCCGGTTTCCGCGCGGGCAGAATCCGAGATGCTCACCACGTACTCGGTTGCCAGCTCCCATTCCCCATCTGGCGAGAATCGGAAGGCCCTGTCGCTTACCCACGTGAAGTGCCCGGTCACCGCCGGGGTTACCGAGAAAGCCGCCTCCACAGACGCCCTATCCATAGGCTGGTCGAATATCACATCAACTGTCCCATCCGGCGGCAACTCCTCGCCCGGCAAAGGGTAGAACTCAACCACCTGCGGGGGGTAAACATCCTGTTGGGGCGAGGGAGAACCTCCCGGCGCGGCCAGAACCGTTCCGACCGCCATAGAAAACACCAGAATCAATAACAAACCGTGCTTTAC
>JALXEW010000161.1 GCA_027069285.1 Ardenticatenia bacterium
ATTCGAGTGTGTCTTCGGGGGAATGCCGGCGTTCACCGGGCAAATAGGTGCGTAGCAAAACCTGAAAATCCCGCTCCAGTGTTCGGGGAGATACGTTCTGTCCATCCTGTTGCGCGATGACCCACTGCCCCAACTCGGTCAGAAATGTCTCCTTATCGAACAGCGTTGGCGCAAAGTGGTTGAAGAACCAGTACCAGGTGGTGGCCTGTTCCCGGCTGCAGGCCAGATGGTAGTGGATGAGCCACAGCGTGCCCTCATCTTCGAGGTAGGGGTCGTGTTCCCACACCGCCTGGCCAAAGGGGGTTAACGTGTGCACCAGAATGCGCCGCTCATCTTTGGTGCGTTCAGCCAGGCCTGTGGCCAGCATCCAAAAACCCAACGAGCGCACCATATTGCGGCCAATGCCCAATTTGACAGGGGCGTCCTTTTCGCGGAAGATGCGCGGGTTTTGGCAAATGGCGGCCAGGCCTTTACTGAGCCAGCCGTCGCGCAGGTAGAATGTTTCGTGCTTCCCGAAGGGCATTGCGGTTACCTTCCCTCTGCCGACGGAATGACTTCTTTACTTTTCCCATACACGCTCAAACTCTTGGCCACCAGACAGCCGGTGGAGCCGAAATGGGTGACGCATTCCAGGCAGCCGGTGCAGACATCTTGATCAATCTCATAGATGCGCATATCTGGTTTGACGGTGATGGCGCCGTGGGGACAAACCACTGAGCAGGCCGTGCACTGGATGCAGGTCTGGAATTTGACGGCCTGATAGCGGATGTAGGCGAAGGCTCGCTCCCGGTCTTTGGGGTTGATGAAGGTGACTCTCAAGTGCGTATCCCCTTCCTGTGCCTGCACCACCAAGCCTGTCCACAGTTCTCGCTGTGAAGGACGCGCTTCCAGGTAAATCTCGCCCAATTCCGGTCGGCTGCGGTCGCGGTTGATTTTCCCCAATGGCTTCAGGAATTCCTCCAGTGCTGCGTTCACCGGTCGCTTAAGGGTGATGTCAAGAGTGTCTTCCATCTCTTCGCAGGGGCGGGCCTCGATGCCTGTGAAGCTATTGGGCAGTCCCGCGCCGCCAAAGCGCTTCACCCAGCCCCGACCGTCCACGTACTCCTCCGGATCCGGCTTGCCGATTTTGCGGGCAAAATCCACCAACTGCGCCCGCCAGCGAGCGGCGTCTTCCGGGAAAAAGATGTTGCCCAGCATCTCCGACCATTCGGAGTTGAACGGACAAATCCAGCATCCTACCCGGCTGTAGCCCAATCGGTACGATTTGTTGAAAGCCAATCCGCGGCTCAGGATGTACAGCCAGACGTCGAACTCGCTCCAATGAAGAATCGGTGCCGCTGTCACCTGCTGGCCTATCTTGGCCGTGGCCGAGGGGATGGCGTACAGCCCATTTTCCTTGTCCACGGCAATCGCCTTGTCGCTGATGCCGCTGATGGTGATGCGCTCGTAATTGGCCCGGCGCGGGGACTCGTCGGCCCGGATGCCGTAGAAGGTCAATACCTTGCGGTCACCCAACGATTGCAGCAGGTTGTTGATGGGGCCGGCCTTGAAAATAGTACAGCACCAGCGCATCACCCGGCTGGGCGGCCCTATTTGTTCCACCAGGTCGTGAAAGTTGTGCTCAGGCCGCACTTCCCAGAAGGGAATGAGCGGATTCATCTCACGAAACTGACGGACATACTCGTGGGTGTTGGCGTCTTCTATCGTGGTGTCGTTGAAGACGTGGGTCACGTCTGCGCCCAATGCCCGCACCACCAGGTCGGAGACCACCGTCGAGTCCTTGCCGCCGCTGAAGGAGACCAGCCGCAGGCGGCTCTGGAACTTGCGATCAACGGTCTCGATGAAGCGCATCGCCTCGTCTTCAAGCGCGTTCAGATGTGTCTGGTTGACGGCCAATTGTCGACGGTAATCGGCGATGAGTTGCTCATCCAGAGCGTCGTAATGGTCACTATCGTTGATGTAAGCGGCGATGTCTGGGAGGTCATCTTTTAACTGATCTATTTTGGGTAGGGAGATAGGTTGACCGTTGATATAGTAGTAATGGCTCTTGCTGCTGCGCCAAACGGCTTCAGTAGTCAGTGGGCCGTGCCCGTAGAATTGCAAGATGCGCCGTTCGCGAGCAAAGACTGGCCGAATATCTATAGCGAGATAACGTAGTTTCGCGTTACACTGCGGGCATCTGCGAAGTCGATCCGTTTTCACGGGATGCTGGCAATGATCACACCAGTAGATCTTCTCTACCATATGAGATAGCTTCCTGTTGCACAAAAGGCACCATTTGGAAATCTCTGTGGTAGCCGTCCTATATGTAGGGATCACAATCGCGTTTTTTGCGGAAAATGTCTCTGTTAAAGAGATTGTATCCGAGCGGGAAGTGGAGTCAAGTGGGCAGTTACGCCGGGACAATCTTTTCCTGCCCCCGCTAGTGAGTGAGGGCGTCTTTCTTTTTACCCCGTTCTAACCCGTTCCGAACTCTTTTATAACCTGTGCGCCTTGACTAGAACGTATGTTCTACAGCATAATGCCCGCATGAGGCCGGGCGGGCACGGGGGGCGGGATGGTGATAACCGTTCCATAACCAGATTAGGACTATACTATAGCCCGGTAACCTTTGAATGCGCATAACCGCTGTGGCATAATCGGGGATGCCGATCTGTAACAAGGGGGAAATAGGATGTTGTCCGGTGAACAGGGGCAGGTTGATGTGGATGATGTGCTCATGGTGCAACAGGCGGTCAGTACGCTGCCGCCTGAATTGAGGGAAGCGGTTCTGCTGTATTACTTCTCCGGCTGGTCGGTCGAGGAGATAGCCACCCTGACGGGCGTCAGCAGAAGTACCGTCTGGAGACGGATACGGCGGGCGCTTGGTCGGTTGCGCTCCAGCGTCGGTTCCGGGGGGACGGATGATCGGTAAAGAGTGTGCCGGTTGCGGACGCCCAATAAGCCCCAGACGCTCGCTTTGTCCCAAATGCGCCGCCCGTTATGGCTCCAAAAGGAGCCAGTGGCCGGAATGGCTGGCGTTCCGGGTCTCGGATATAGCCAGGGAATGGGATCAGATGCGCCGCCACCCCACCATATCCCTGGACGATGACCTCACACCCGACCTTTATCGTGGGCTGAACGGTTTCACCAGGCTCAGAACCCGTGACAGGTGAGCGTCATACGAATTGCTCGCGGATTTGGGCGCTCACATAGTCCAGGATCGAGACGGTGATGGCGATGAACCAGACTGCGATGCCGGCTGCATCGTAATCCGAAAGTTTGATCCATTGCATCAGCAGGAATCCGATCCCACCGCCGCCTACCGCGCCGATGATCGTGGACATGCGCACGTTGATGTCCCATCGGTAGATGGTGAATGAGACAAAGGGCGGTATCACCTGCGGGATCACCGCGTAGACCACCACCTGTAACGGGTTCGCCCCGGTCGCCTGGATGGCTTCTATGGGTCCTGGATCAATGCTCTCTATCGCCTCGGAGTAAAGTTTGCCCAGGGCGGCTATCGAGTGCAGGGTCAGTGCGATCACGCCGGCAAACGGCCCCAATCCGACCCAGATGACCGCTATCAGCGCCCAGATCAGCGGCTCGATCGAGCGGACGATGTTCAGGATGAAGCGCACCACGTAGTAGATGACCATCGTGACGGTCGAGCCGGACATCAGGTTGCGGGCAGCCACGAAGCTAACCGGGATCGCCAGGACGATGCCAAATGTGGTCGCCATCAGGCCCAGGAAGATGGTCTCGGCCATCTTTTCCAGCGCCAGCAGGAGGTTGCGGCTGGGACGCAATTCACCTACCTCGCGCTCCTGGCGGACGATGACGTAGTGTGTCTGAACGCCTTCGGCCACTTCCGGCATGATCAGGCTGGGGATCACCATTGTGAAGGCGAAGGAGCCGTTCTCGTTTGGCACCACTTTAACCACCTCGCCGGTGGCTCTGGGGCGATATTCGTTGCCTATTGGGTCACGCCAGATGACATCGGCTTCTTCTCCCGGCCTGAATCCGCGTCCGATCACCTGTAGCTCGGTTCCGAGCTGGCGCTGACCTGTTGGGCTGACCGGGCCTGATTCCTCCCCGCATGTGGGCGATACCATGATGTAAGGCTCGCCGGGTATCTCCTCTGGTGGCAGGGGTGGGGTTTCGTCGCACGGCACTTCGACCGGGGCGCGGGCCTCGGTCACCTCCACGCCGCGAACGAACGCCTCATCCCACGGCCACGCCAGTTGTGAGAGACGGGGGATCACGTCGCCGATTTCGGAGACGGCTTTTTGCAGGTTTATCTCGGTCACGTCCCAGCCGATGATGTAGGTGACCAACGCGCCCAGCACCAGTAGCAGTCGTAGCGGCATGGGGCGGCCTGCTGCCGTGCGGTAGGCGTCCCAGATGCTCCAGATGTATACCACGCCCATGATGGCGAGCAGCAGGATGAGTAGCTCCTCGCTTATGCCTGCCAGTGGGTTGATCTCTGCCACGTGGCGGCGCCAGAATGATAGGCCGACCATAGTGGGGATGAAGAACAACAGCGCCACGCCCCTTGAGGTGGCCCCTGAGTATATATGGCCTGCTCCGGGTATCAATCCCAGCAGGGCGGCCAGCCAGGGGGATTTCCCTTTTTGGGGTGCTGTTGTCTCTTCGATGGAGGGACGGGTTTCGACCCCTTGGGGTTCTTCGGCTCGCGTGTTTATATCGTCGCTCATGCTGCTTCCTCGCCTGTGATGCTGCCGAGACGCTGGGCTTCCTCACCGTAGATATCTTTGAATTGCTCGTCGGTCAGCGCGCGGATGTCTTCCCTGGTGCCTTCGTAGACGATCCGGCCCTCACGCAGCCCGATCACGCGCGTCGCGTAGCGTTGCACCAGGTCCAGGTAGTGCAGGGAGCAGATCACGGTGACTTTATCGCGTTTGTTGATTTCCTCCAGGTAGCCCAGGATGGAGTGTGCAAGAACCGGGTCCAGGCTGGCAACCGGCTCGTCGGCGAGGATCATTTTCGGTTCCTGCATCAGTGCGCGGGCGATGCCCACACGTTGTTGCTGGCCGCCGCTCAGCTCATCGGCGCGGTTGCGGGCCTTATCGGCGATGCCGACGCGCTCCATTGCTTTCATGGCGCGTTCCACATCCTCTTTTGGGAAGTAGTTGATCAGGCTCCACAATGGGTTCACATAGCCGAGCCTGCCCGATAGCACGTTAGTCAGCACCGACGAGCGCTTGACCAGGTTGAATTGCTGGAAGATCATGCCGATCTCGCGGCGGACTTTACGGAGTTCCCTGCCTTTGAGGGCGGTTATCTCGATCCCGTTCCAGAATATCTTGCCTTCGGTTGGGTCTACCAGGCGGTTGATGCAGCGTAGCAAGGTTGATTTGCCGGAGCCGCTAAGCCCGATGACGACCAGGAATTCGCCCTCCTGCACCTCGAAGCTCACATCCCGAAGGGCAACCGTGCCGGTTTCGTAGATTTTGGTCAGGTGTTCCACTCTTAGCATAGGTTTTCTCCGGGTTTGCACGGGCGGTGATCATCTTGTCGCCACCGCACATCACAAGTGGGCGGTCAGGATTATACCCCGACCGCCCACGATGGCTACCGCTCCAGATGATGCCCCTACTGGAGCTCCTCGATGTCTATACCTGCGGCCTCAAGCTGCTGGCGGAAGTCGTCGAAGAAGGCGTCGGTGGCGATCACCAGGCCCTCCCACTGGTAGACCGATTGCAGGACTTCGGCGGTCTCCGGGTTGGAGGCGATCTCCAGCAGCGCGTCAACGATGGCCTGG
>JALXEW010000162.1 GCA_027069285.1 Ardenticatenia bacterium
GGATGTGAGTCGGGATGCCAGATACCTGCACCTGGTGGCTTTGCCCGATACCCGTGCCGAGATAGCAGTGCCCCTTGTAGTCGAGGGTCGCGTCCTGGGCGTGCTGGATGTGCAAAGTGACCGGGTGCACGCATTTGGGGATGAGGATGTTTTCACCCTTGAGGCGCTTGCCGGCCAGATCGCCATAGCGTTGCAGGAAGCCCAGACTTACGAGGAATTGCGCCGCCATTCCGAACGGCTCCGCGCCATGATCGAGGTGAGCCGGGCCGTTGTCTCGATCCTTGAGCTGGATGAGTTGCTGGACGAAGTGGTGGATCTCGTTACCGATTACCTGGGCTATGAGCGAGTGCACATATTCCTGCGCGAAGGGGATGTGTTGTACTTCCGGGCCGGATCGGGCGTGCATAGCGGGAGATGGGCAGTTGAGGGCCTGGCCTGCCCGTTGGATGGGCCGGGCACCGTCCCGACCGTTGGCCGTACCGGCCAAACGATAGTGCTCAGGGATGTTCACCCCGATTCAGGTGAGCCTTACCTGTTGCCTGATACCCGCTCGGAATTGGCCGTCCCTCTCCAGATGGCTGACCGTTTGCTGGGCGTATTCGAGGTGCAAAGCCCGGATGAGAATGCCTTCTCCCGTGGGGACGTGAAACTGGTCCAGGCACTGGCGGATATGGTCGCCGTGGCGGTGAGGAACGCCACGCTTTATACCGCCCAAAGGGAAGAGGCGTGGGGTACAACGGCGCTTTTGCAGGTGGCCGAGGCGGTTAACGCAGCGGTCGAGATCGAGGAGATATACCAGACTGTCGTGCGGCTCACGGTCATGCTGGCCGGGCCAACTCGGTGCGGGATCATGGCCTGGGATTCCGGTGACGAGCGTTTTACCGGTGAGGCGCTCTACGGGGTCTCACAGGATGTCGAGGCGAGGTTCAGGACACTTTCTCTCCCCGCCGATGAGCACCTGTTTTTCAGGGCCGCGCTTAGCTCCGACGAGCCGATCTCTGCAGGCGTCGGAGAGGATGTCCCGATCCCGGAGCAATTGTCCGGGATATTCGAGGTAGATACACTCCTGGGCATCCCATTGGTTGCCAGGGGGAAGTTGTTGGGCCTGATGATCGTGGACGCGCCACCCCGGATCGAGGGACTCTATCACCAGCGACTGAACATCCTGACGGGCATAGCTTATCAGGCCGCGCTGGCCATCGAAAGCGCCAACCTTCAGGCCGAAGCAGCCGAACGTCACCGACTGGAACGCGAGCTGGAGGTGGCAAGCGAGATACAGTCCAGCTTCCTGCCGGAATCCGCGCCGGATATACCGGGTTGGGACATTGGGGCGCTATATCGGGCAGCAAATCAGGTTGGGGGCGATTTTTATGACTTTATACGCCTGCGCAGCGGTCGGTGGGGCATTGTCATCGCAGATGTGGCCGATAAGGGGGTGCCGGCGGCGCTATACATGGCGCTTTCCCGCACTTTGATACGAGCTGCTGCGATCAATCGCACCTCGCCCGCCGATACGCTTTTGCGGGTCAATGAGTTGCTGCTCTCGGACGTGAGGTCTGATCTGTTTGTGACGTGTTGGTACGGCATCCTTGACCCGGAGACGGGGGAGTTGCTCTACGCCAGCGCGGGCCATAATCATCCCCTGTTGCTGACCGGCACCGGTGAGGTACGGGAGCTTGTGGGCAGGGGCGTGGCACTTGGCGTGATCGACGGTATCTCGGTGGAGGAGCACCGAATTTCCCTCAATTGCGGCGACCGCCTGTTGGCCTACACCGACGGGGTGACCGAGGCGGTTAATCCCGATGGGGTCGCATTTGGGATCGAGCGGCTGAGACAAGTGCTTGCCGGGCATAGCGAAACATCCGCCGATGCCCTGGTGCGGGCGGTGGCGGATGCGGTTGGCGAGTTCGTGGGTGATATGCCGCCTTTTGACGATCTGACGGTGGTGGCCTTGATCAGGGAGTGATTGTCATTCGCGCACCATTCTCGCGGTATCCCTGGCCTTCTGCAGGTTCATCACCTCGGCGACCTCGTACTTGGGCGGCAGGCTTCCCTCAACCGGTCGAAGGCGCAGGCAGGCCGGGAAATATCCCATTTTCCCGTGCAAGAGCGCCAACATCATAACTGCCGCGAAGTTTAACGAGGGTGGGTTTATGATAATCGGCAGGGTTTGCCACTCATCGTCGGTGAGGCCTGCCTGTGCTATCAGCTCCTCGATCTGCTCCTGGAACGGGCGGCTATGGTCAAGGCGGACCTGTATTTTGCGTACCTCGTCCACCTTTGAGCCGGTGAACTGCTCGATTTGCGCGATCTGCTCG
Organism: Ardenticatenia bacterium; assembly: GCA_027069285.1. GTDB lineage: Bacteria > Chloroflexota > Anaerolineae > Aggregatilineales > JALXEW01 > JALXEW01. The sequence continues at coordinate 2,319 of JALXEW010000162.1, forward strand.
TCGGTTATCGGGTGCGAGTAGTTAATAATTATCATTGCCGTATCCCATTGCTTTTCTTGTTTGAGATACTAGAAGGGTTTTAGATTCTGGGCTTAGAGTCTTTTGGTCAGGGTCAAAGTCGGTTAAGGCGACGAATGTGATCCTGAAATCATAGGCCAGTTTTTCTATGTTAGGATCCCATACATTAGTTACTAACATTCTGGAAGTATAAATTCCTAGAACCTCTCTGGCAGTTGCAGTCATGATCTGACCTATAGCTTCTTTCATACCTTTGGCTTTTCCTCTATCCTTGAACTTAGCTTCTATAGCCCCAATTCTGTTTCCAATCCTTACTATTACATCAACTTCAAAGCTGCTCCTTTTAACCTTTAGACTTTTCCGAAACATTATCTCATCCACTTCTTCCTCTAACGCAGAGCGTATTGCTTCTTCAAACGCGCGGCCTTTTTCATTACCTTGCGGTTTAGAACTACTATACTCGTCAGTATATGCCGCTAAATATTCATGGATATTTATCAAATCACGAGGGAGATTTTCCTTTCTTAGAAGCCGGGGTTGCCCTGATTCCATACTATACCTATGTATTACGTCTTCGGGTCCTTCGGTTTGTAGGTAAATAAAGTCACCACCTGTTCTCAGGGCAGCATCGTAGGCGGCGATGGCCATGAGTTTGGTCGCGCCGGTTGGGTTGTATTCGACAGCGTGACTTCCGGAGAGTTCAGAGTATAGTTCGACTAGTTGGGATGACAGCGGCGCTATATTCCCATATGCGTCTACCTCTTTCTCTAATACTGATAATCCTGCTTCTTGGAGAAGCTTTCTCAGGTTTCTGGACACTCGCTTCGTGCGGGCTGTGAATACCAGGACCACACTCTTCAAATCGTATTTTCTGGTGTAGAGCTTCACAGGAAGCAGGACTGGCATCGGTTGCTCGCCGACGAGCGCTACCATTGCAGTGCTCACGGCTATTCCTCCTGCTTGAAGTTGCCGAAGTACCCGTATCCGGCGGTGGTTTTGGCCCCGGCGCCGATTTCCTCAAGGGCGGATTTCATCCAACCCATTACCTCGCTTAAGTCCACGTCTGTCCCGCGTCTGGCGCCAACGGCAAAGATGAACTCCGTGCCCTTCCCGACCGTCAGGAATGGGATCGGCGTCGGGTTTTGCCAATCGGCAGGTGGTTCGTTCCCCTGGTAGTAGTTGGGGTAGTGCGGGTTCATTATGTCCAGCTCCAGCGTGACTTTACCGGTCGGCACCGCGTCGAAGAAGATCAGGTCTCCGGCGTCCTCTTGCTTGCCGAACAATCGCTCGATCTCGGCCTCGTTTATCCTGTTTGCAGGCTTGAGCACCAGCTCTGCATATGCCCTGGTCATGCCCTTGAGGCTGCTGCCGGGTATTATCGGGAATCCGTAGATGCGGTGGAACACGAAGCCGACCTCAAGCGGCCCTCCTTTGCCTAATCCGGTCACGAATCGCCACCTGGGTGACGCGGTGAATCTTTGTGCGCCCATGGCGTCCAGAATGGTCCTCCAGCGATCCGTGAATTTGCTCAGTATACTGCTAATCTTGGAAGAGGCATCTATGACAGCTTTCATGACACTTTCCTTATCCACATCCCATTCTTTATCCTTGCTGGTATTATACGCACCGAGCCGTTCGTATATCAAGCCGGGGTTTTCGACCTTTTTGATGCCGCCGATCTCTCTTAACAGGGATGCGGAGTCATGCGGCAGAGGGTATCGTTTTCCACCTTGTGGCTTGTCGCGTTGACCTCGTGTTTTCTTTGCTGGCACCTTAATCCTCCTTAGTTCGGCTCCGGTTTCTCCAGCTCCGCTTCGGCAAAGCGCTTGAGCCACTCCACATAGGCCAGCGTTTCGGTCGTGGCTCGGCGGTAGTCGGCGCTCGTGCACTCCTCGGCGATTATCGCGTGTAGCAGGCCGCCATTTTTTTCGTCTGTGTAATTTTTCCAGCGCATCTGTTTTGTCACCCACTTGCTGATGTGCCAATATAGCATGTCATGCGCGGCATTTGCGTCTTTGCCTTTCTTTCTGGAGCCACCGCTTTTTGCCCGCAGGAATGCCAGGGCCTGCCCTAGTCCATGTGTCATTACGTCCGCTGCAAAGCCCCTGACCAGGGAACGATATTTATCCCGGATCTCCTGCTTCTGCTGGCTTACCTTTCTTACTGCCTCCCACGCGCTCTGGGCACGCTCTTGATCTATCGTCCTTCTCTCGCTCATTGTTCGCTCCCCTGTCCACTGTGGAACATCCGTACATAGACCAGGCCGCGACCGACAGTCTCGTTACCGCCGAGCTGGAGCCTCGGAGTGGCCCCAATGAGTCTTGATACAGTGCCCAGCACCTTCTCGGCATTATAATCCTCTTTGTCTTCTTTTTTCTTTCTAGAGTCTGTGGCCAGCACTGTAGCGTATAATAAGCTCTCACTGGGCAGGTATTCCTCGCTCCAAAGCCCTTTTTCTTCACCTACTGTCTTGGTCTTGGAGTCGATCTTGATGCGGTTGACCACCTCGGTGCCGAACTTGCAGAAGTCGCGGAAATCGTCCTCTGCCAGTACCGCCAACTTGAGTGGCATGGCTTCGTGCCAATATGCGTATTCATCGCCGGATGGCAATGCATTGTCGGCCAGCCAATCGCCCAGTCTGGTTACATGCTCTGATTCCGTTGAATCCAGCGCAAACTCCTCCAGCATCACCTTACTGCCGGCGATGAGACTGCTTCCTTTGCCGATTAGTGCCCAGCCGGTTTTGCCCTTGCCATTGGCTTCTTTTCTGATTGCGTCAAGATACTCTTTGAGTTTCTTATAGGCATTGTTTTTGTTCTTGTCGTTGCCCATTGTCATTGCCAGGTCGCGTTGGAACCGTTCGAGGGCATTGATGGAGGTAGTCCAGGCGAAGACGCCGGCAACCGATCTGACCGGGAAGAGCAGTATCCTGGCGTCGCCGACCGAAAGCGCGCCCGCGTGCTCGTGTGCCGATTTGGTATCCGGCCCGAAAATCACGACGACGTCTTTTTTGGTAAGGGAACTGCTGTTGTTGTCATTGTTCTGTGCTATCCGCTCGGCCTCCGCGCGGAGGGCACCTTTTAGGCCGGAAGCCTGGATTATCGGGTAGCCGGTGATGCGCTCGCGCTGGATGGGCAGGTCGATTGCCCCAAGCCCACTTCCCGTGCCCGCGTGAAGCGGGGTCTCGGCGTAAATGAACAAGATCGCAGATGCTTTGAACATATCACCACTCTCCTATCAGAACTTGGCCGAAGCCGAATTCGGCTCCCCAATCGGTGATTGCCCGGTATTTTGCCAATGTGCCACCTGGGGCGATGTCCCCAGTAGCCTCGAAGTAGTAGACACTCCCCGCCGGGATGAACCGTCTGGATGGCTTGTGATTGCCTTTGCCTATATCGTATCCCCCCAACGTTATATACTTGCCGA
>JALXEW010000163.1 GCA_027069285.1 Ardenticatenia bacterium
CCGGCCTGTTTCGAGGCGATTTCGCGTTCTGCCAGCTTCTCGGAGGATATCGCCAGGGCTTTTTCCAGCCGCGCCTGGGCATCTGGATCGGGCCGCCCCCCGTCCCAAAGCCCTGCACCCGGCTCGAGCTTCAACAGCCTGGTTACCTCGGCCTCGTCGATATAGAGGCCGCGCAGGTCGTCGGCAGGGTCGAACCCTGCGGCGCGGGCGCTCACCAGTGCCAGCCCGATTCGCAGATCCAATACGGATAACGCCGCCCGGAGGTAGTCGAGGTCATCGCGGAACGGCTCGACCGGTATAGACAAGACCTCTCCCCCATGTGCCCGCTTTTGGGAGATGGTACAGTAATACGCCGTGAATGGCAAGGGGTAAATTGGTTCTATTTGGATAGCAGACCGAATCGCAGCATATAGTCCGGCTCGATCTCGATCCCCTCGATGCCGACGCGGGCTATTACTTCGGCGGTTTCCTGCCATAGTGGGATTACTACACTGTCGGCCTCGAATAATTCCAGTGCCCGGCGGTATAGTGCGAGCCGTTCGTCTGGGTCTATCTCCGATTCCGCTGCCCGGAGCAGGGCGTCCATTTCCGGGTTGGAGTAGAATGTGCCGCTGAACTCACTCTGCTCCGAGGCCGCAAATGGCCTCAGGAACTCGCCCGGATCGGGGAATCGTGGGCGCCAGCTCAGAAGGCATATCTCCATATCGCCGGCGATCGAGGTTTCCCTGAAGCTGGCCCACTCCATATCGCGCATCGAGAAGCGTATTGCCTCGATCTGGCGGAATTGGCGGTAAAGCTCCCTGGCGGCACGCCCTTCCCTATCGCCGTAGGCGTCGGATGAGAACAGCAGGTTTATCTCGAGCGGGTGGTAGCGCCGGAATCCCGCCTCGGCCAGGATTTCCTCGGCGGCGGCCAGGTCTTGTGGGCGCGGCTCCAGGTCGGCGAATCCTGTGAACTGTGGTGGCACAACGTGATGTAGCGGGATCACCGCGTCCCCATATACGTATTCGGCCAGTGCCTCGCGGTCTACCATCACCGATATGGCCCGTCGGGCTGCGGGGTTATCAAACGGCTCATCCGAGTGGTTCATTGCCAGGACGTGTATCGCCAGGGTTGGCTCCCGGATGATCTGCAGGCCGTCGATCTCGGATAGGGCGTCCACGTCTGTCAGGTATAGTGAGCGCCACTCCAGATCGACCTGCCCGGCCAGCAGGGCCTCGCGAACGTCGGTCGGCATGTCGAAGTACCGCACGATCACGTTCGCCGTGGCCGGCGGCTCCCCGTCGTAATTCGGATTTGCCCTCAGGGCAAGCTCATCGTGATCGTAAGATTCCACCGTGTACATTCCGTTTCCCGGTATACCGTCTGGGAACGGGTTGTAATCGCCGGCCTGGAATACATCCGGGTGGGCCGGGAGGTATGGTGGGGTGGCGACCAACGTCGGGAAGTAGGCCAGCGGCCTGATCAGGTGGAATACCACGGTCGTATCGTCCGGCGCCTCGACCGATTCGACATATGGTTCGATAAGTGAAGCAGGTTCCAGGCCGAGATCGAGTACCCGCCGGATAGAGTCCACGAACGTTTGCGCCGTGATCGGGGTGCCGTCGGCGAACCTGGCCCCTTCTCGCAGCCTGAACGTGTAGGTGGCGCCGTCATCGGAGATCTCATATCCGGTCGCGAGGGCCGGCTCCACGTCTAATGAGCCGACTTTTCGGCGCATCAGCCCTTCATGCGTGGCGGCCAGTACTTCCCAGGCGTGGAAGTCCCACGCGCCGGCAGGATCGAGGCTTGTGGGGCGCTCGGTGGTGCCTATGACTATGGTGTCGGTCGGTGTCTGGGATGGCGCGAGTTCGTATCGGCTCCAGGGTGTGGTGGCCTCGGTTGCCGGCGCCCCCGGATTGGATGCCGGCGCGGATGTGGGGGTGTGCGTCGGAGTTGGCGACGCAGCCTGGCCGCATCCGGCGACTGCGATCAGGGCCAGGAGAATCGCTGTTATGGCTGTTATCGAGCGTGACATTTATCCCTCCGCGAAGAATCGGTAGGCCGGGCGGTGATTTTAGCGCAAATGGCGTCCGGGCACAGAACGGTCACGGCGCGGTTGGTTCCCCGTTGCGCCGATTGCGATTGAGAGGCCGCTAGAATATCATTGGCATCGGTGGTCTATCCGTGGGATTCGTGAAGGGGGATAACTTCTGAGGTGAAGGCTAAGGTCACCGTCCCTGCAACCGTCGCCAATCTCGGCCCGGCTCTGGATAGTATGGCGCTTGCGTTGGGGTTGTATAACGTCGTCTCTGTGAGCGGCCCGACCTATGGCGCCGTAGAAGTGATCATCGCGGGCGATGGGGCCGATGGGATGCCGGGCGACCGTGCCAATCCCGTCGTCAAGGCCGCCGAGGCCGTTTACCGCCTGGTTGGCGCCGATTTTGAAGGGATGCGGGTGCGCATAGATGCATCCATACCTCTGGCGAGCGGTTTAGGCGGTGAGGTGTCGCTCGCCGTGGCCGGGCTTGTGGGCGCCAATAATCTGCTGGGGCGACCACTGGGGCGGGATATGTTGATACGTATCGGCGCGGAGCTGACCGGTCGTCCGGAGAACGTCTCCGCTGCGATGCTGGGCGGGTTATCGATTGCCGGCATGGGCGGGCAGGAGGTGATGTATCGCCGAGAGGCGATTGCCCCACTGGATGTGGTTGTGGTACTGCCGGAATTGCATCTGCTCACGGCCAGGTTGCGGGGGACTTTGCCGGATCGGGTTCCCCTGGCCGATGCGGTATTCAACATCGGTAGGGCATTGCTGCTTGCGCGGGCACTCCGCGATGGCGATTTCGAGCTGTTGAGCCGGGCCGTGCAGGATAGACTTCACCAGCCATACAGGAAGCCGTTTATCCCAGGGTATGACCACGCGGCGCGTGCGGCGCGTGAGGCCGGTGCCGTAGGGGTGGTTCTGTGCGGCGCGGGGCCGGCCATGCTCGCCTTTGCGCGTACGGATCACCATCGGGTGGCCGAGGCGATGGCCGATGCGTTTGGCGAGGTGGGCACGCCTGCCAGATCGTGGGTGTTGCCGGTTGACCGCCAGGGCGTGGTGCTCACCCTCGTCGAATCGGCATGAGATATGGGCCGCATTGCCGAAAATGTCAGGCGATATGCGCTGGAAGTGGGATTCGATGCCTGTGCGATCGGCCCTGCCGGGCCTGCCCCGCATCTGGAAGCCTACCTGCGGTGGATCGGGCGCGGGTACCATGCCGGGATGACCTATATGGCCCGCCCGGATCGGATCGCACGTCGCCGTGATCCAAAGCTCATTCTCGCAGGCGCCCGTTCCATCATCAGCGTGGCGCTGAATTATTACGTGCCACCTCCGGGCGGGGACGATTTGCTCGATCCGGGCATGGGATACTTCTCCATGTACGCCTGGGGCCGGGATTACCATGATGTGATGGGAGATATGCTGCGCAGGCTGGCAGCCATGATCGAGAGGGCATATCCAGGCGCCAGGACGAAGGCATACGTTGATACCGGCGCCATCCTGGAGCGTGACCACGCCGCGATGGCCGGCATGGGCTTTATCGGCAAGAGCACTGCGCTCATACTGCCCGGTCGCGGGCCGCACTTTTTCCTGGGCGAGGTGCTGACCGACCTGGAGCTTGAGCCGGATTCGCCGGATGTGCGTGGCGGCTGCGGAAGCTGTAGCAGGTGCATCGAGGCGTGTCCCACCGGCGCCCTGATCTCACCGTACGTGTTGGATGCCCGGCGGTGTATAAGCTATCTGACCATCGAGCATAAAGGCCCGATCCCGTTGGAGATGCGTCCATTGCTCGGCAACCGGGTTTACGGGTGCGATGTGTGTGTGGACGTGTGCCCGTGGGGGCGATTTGCGTCGCCCACGCATATCCGGGAGTTTCACCCGCCATCGCCGGATCGGATCGCGATGCCGATCCCGGCGTTGCTGAGGATGGACGAGGCGGAGTTCGAGAGGCGGTACGCCGGCACGCCGGTTCACAGGATCGGGCGAGATCGGCTGATCCGCAATGCGTGTGTGGCGGCGGGGAATTGGGGGAACAGGGATGCTTTGCCGGCCTTACGTAGGCTGCTTGGTGATGCAAATCCCATCATCCGGGAGCACGCCCGTTGGGCTTTGGATATGATCGAGGGCGGATAGGGACGCCGGCGTGGTATGATATACTTGCGTGGCACGGTGGCTTAGGGAAATCCCCGGCGGCAGATGAACGTCTTGATGATCTCGCGTTGCCCGCCATATCCGATCCATCTTGGGGACCGGCTGATAATATATCACCTGGCCAGGGAGCTATCGATGCGCCGGGTCTGGATCGACCTGTTGGCCTTCAGCCCGGAGCCGTTGGAACTGGCCGACCTGCCGTACTATGAGAAGTACTTCCGATATGTGGAGTTGATCCCGGAGTCCAGGCGGCCCCGCTGGGACTATTTGATGCGCCTGGGCGGGATCGGGAGGTGGCCACGCAAGGCAAGCGAGAGCTGGTCGCCGGCGATGTGGGATGCCATCCGCAGGCGTATAAGCACCTATCATTACGACGTGGTGCACCTTTTCGGCGGGGTGCAGGTTTACGAGTTCCGCCACCTGGCAAGGCGGTTCCCTAACCTGATCGTGCCTTACGAATCGTACTCGCTCTTCATGGAGCGGGCGGTGGAACGGGCAGACTCACCCCCGCAGAAGGCCATGCTCCTCGCACAGCTGGAGGCCGTTCGCCGATTCGAGAGCTGGATGTTCGATGGATTCGACCGGGTTGTGGTGGTGGCAGACCGGGATGCCGAGGCGCTCCGCTCACTCAACCCGGACCTGCCGATAGAGGTGATACCGAACGGCGTAGACATCGAATACTTCAGTCCAGGTGACTATGAGCCAGAGGAGCCGATAGTGCTCTTCACCGGCAACCTGGAATACGAGCCGAATCAGGACGCCGCCAGGTATCTCCTGGACGAGATCATGCCCGCCGTGTGGGAATCCAGGCCGGATGCCAGGTTGATGCTCATCGGCCCGAATCCACCGCCGGATATTCGCGAGGCCGAATCCGAACGTGTACAGGTGACCGGCAAGGTGCCCGATCTGAGGCCGTACTTCGAGCGGGCTATGGTTTACGTGGCCCCGCTCCGCATGGGGGCCGGGATCAAAAATAAGGTGCTGGAGGCGTTGGCGATGAGACGGCCCGTGGTCGCCACCCCGCTGAGCTGTGACGGCATCAAAGTCGAGCATGGGAAACACCTGCTGATCGCAGAGGATACCGAGAAATTCATCCGGGCGGTGCTGACGTTATTGGATGACGGGCGGTTGCGTCGCAGGCTTGGGGTGGCGGGACGGGAGCTGATCGAATCGTGCTATACTTGGGAAGGCGTGGCCGAGCGCTATCGGCAACTTTACCTCGCCCTCATTGAGGAGCGACGTGGCGTAAATACTTCGTCCGATGAGGAATCCGCCGAAGACTCTGGTGATAATCCCGGCCCTGAATGAGGAAGCCAGCATCGAGCACGTAGTCGAGTTGGTGCGGGAGCATGTCCCCTGGGCCGATATAGCCGTGGTCAACGATGGCTCGACCGACCACACCGGCGAGATCATAGACCGTTTGGGTGTGATCACGCTTCACATGCCGTTCAACGTCGGGATCGGCGCGGCGATGCAGACCGGTTTCATATACGCTGCGCGTAACGGATACGAGGTGGCCGTGCAGACCGACGGCGACGGGCAGCACGATCCGGCGGAGATACCCGGCCTGATCCGGGCGCTCATGGAAGGCGATGCCGATCTGGTCATAGGTTCCCGCTACATCGAGGACCGTGGCTACGTGACGCCCAGGATGAGGCGTTTGGGCATCTCCATCCTGGCCGGGGTTATATCTTGCATCGTCGGCCAGCGGGTTACCGATACCACGTCCGGCTTCCGGGCCTCGAACCGTCGGGCGATAACCTTTTGTGCCAGGCTCTATCCGCATGACTACCCGGAGCCGGAAGCCATAGTGCTTTTCCGACGTGCCGGGCTGAAAGTGCGTGAAGTCCCGGTGACCATGAACCCGCGTTACGGTGGCCGTTCCTCGATCACGCCCTTGAAATCCGCTTACTACATGGCCAAAGTGTTGCTGGCCATATTCGTGAACCTGCTGCGGCGCAGGCCGGGCTTGTAGGGGGTTGGACATGCTGGATCACGCTATGATAGTAGCTCTGGGGGCCAGTGTGATCTTGTTGCTGGTCGTCCTGGAGATGGTGAGACGGCGAAGGCTCAAAGAGGAATACTCGCTCCTGTGGCTGCTGACGGCGGTGGCGTTGATCGTGCTTTCGCTCTCGCGCTCGCTATTGGTGGCGCTGGCAGACCTTTTGGGGATAGCCTACCCGCCGAGTGCCCTATTCGTCATATTCATCGGCTTCCTGATGTTGATCCTGCTTCACTTTTCGACCGTTCTGACCCGGCTATCGGAGCAGAATAAACGACTGGCTCAGGAAATCGCGTTGCTGCGCTGGGAGGTGACGCGGCTGAAGGCAGCCGATCACGGCGAGGGGGCGACCGGAGGGGGCGCTTGATGTATGGGATCATCGCTTGCGGCCTGGGCTTCGGCTGAGGACTCGGGCTTTCCAATGTGGCATTTAGGTCCGGTCTGTCTCCGGCCTTACCTCGATAGTGCGCTCGTTACGGTACGTGACCATACCCGGCTTGCCGCCCCTGATCTTTTTGACATAGCGGCGGCGGGTGACGTCCACCGGTACTTTCACTTCCCCTCTTGCTGCGGAATATGCGGCTGCCAGGCTTGCGGCCTGCATGATCACATCTTCCGGCACATCCCTCCCGCCGGAGCGTATGATCACGTGGGCGCCGAGAACCCCGCGTGCGTGCAGCCATAAATCGTCCGGCCCGGCCCGCTTGAACGTGATCTCATCGTTCTGCCAGGCATTGCGTCCCACCAATATCTCGAACCCGTCGTCTGTAACAACGCGGATCGGCTTTGGGCGCCCGGATTTGGGACGTGTGACCTTTTGGCCGTGCCAGTAACCGTGATTTTCCAGCATCTCGCGCACGGCGTCAATATCCGGCCAGCTTTCGGCCAGCTCCAGATCGGTTTCCAACTGGGCCAGGAACTCCAACTCGCGCCGTGCGGCATCCAGACGTTCCGGGACGGTTTCGTTAGCCCGCTTGGCCTTCGTGTAGCGCTCGAAATAGCGCTGTGCGTTTTCCACCGGCGTGGCTTTCGGATCGAGCCTGATGCGCATCGGTGGTTCGTCCGGCAAGTACCGGGCTTCCAGTACATCCTGTCCCGGTCTGATGGCGTATTGGTAGGCCAGGATCAGTTCGCCGCTGCGCCGAAGCCGTTCCAGCTCATCTTCGGGTACAAGCGAGCGGCGGAGTGAATCCGCCCTACGCTCGATACGGCGTTTTGCCTCGGCGATCATTGCCAGGATCGGCTCTTTGGCCGCCCGGTACGCATCGCGTCCGACCGGGGCGCCGTAGAAGGCCACGAGCGCCTCGCCGATGGTGCGTACCCGCCGGTAGTCCCCCATATGCGTCAGCTCGTAGGGGGCGAAGGCAGTCGGCTGCTTATCCGGACCGGCCAGTGAAGGCTCCCAGCACTGCTCCCAGATCGGCCTCAGCATCTCCTCGATGGCATCCAGCAGCGAGTCGGTGGGGGTGTCACGACATGGTGTTTCCGGTTCCCCCGTCGCCCTGAAGACCGTCTCGCGGGCGGCCAATGGGCTGAAGCCGGCAAGGCCGCGCACCAATGCCCTCCAGGCCGGGATGTCCGGATCGGCAAGCAGCAACCCATCGAGTATAACCGGACTCAGCTCGGAAGGGTCTCGTTTCAATTGCGGCGGTGGTGGCCGGTACGGGTGGCCGGGCAAAGTCACACGCACCCGATTCTCACGCGGCCCCACCCGGCGCAGACATTCCAGGACTATACCATCACGCACCAGGATGAGATTGGCCCGGCGGTCTATCAACTCAGCGATGAGAGTTACCATTCCCTCATGGCCGTCAAACTCCAGGTGCAGGACACGTTCCCACGGTGGCTGCGTGATCGCCTGGAGCCTGGCACCTCTCAGGTGGCGGCGGAGCATCAACAGTAGCCGTGATGGGGTTTCGACCCCTCTCCTGAGCTTATCCGGCACCAGGTGGATGCGCGGAGCGTGGCCGCCGTTGGCGATCAGGTAGAAGCGCCGACCGGCATAGACCTCCATGCCGATGGTTTCCTCATCCACCTCCACAACGTCCTGGACGCGGCCACCTAGCAGGGAGGACTCTAACTCGTCTCTGACGGCGGCAGTTGTCAGAGCATCGAAGTACATTGTCCGTCAGGCTTCCTCGTTGGTGAACTTGTGGGTATTGTTACCCTCGCCCAGCGCTACCGCACGTTGATATGCGGCCCAGACGGCGCGCGAGATCACGGTGCGGAGTCCGCCCTTTTCCATCTGGTAGAGGGCTTCGGCGGACGTGCCGCCTGGGGATGTGACCTGATTCCGCAGCGTCGCCGGGTGCAGGTCGGGGTAAGCGGCGGCATACTCGACCGAGCCGCGCATGGTTTGTATCACCAACTGTTTGGCAACCCGCCTTGAGAACCCCAGGTGGACGCCCGCATCTATCAACGCTTCCATGAAGAGGAACACGTAGGCCGGACCGGTGCCACTGAGCGCGGTTGCCATATCGAGATAGCGCTCATCGTCCACCCATATCTCCTCGCCCAACGCTTCCAGTATGGCCCTTGCCTGCTCTGTCAGCTTTTTCGGCGTCGCCTCGGTGCTGGTCCAGACGGTTATGCCCTGGCCGATCCTGGCCGGCGTATTAGGCATGGCCCTCACGACGTATGGCACGCCCAATGCCTTTGAGATGCGGCCAATCGGCGCCCCGGCCACTATGCTCAGCACCAATGCCTCCGGGTGCACTTCCCCCCTTAACTCCGGCAGCACCCGTCCCAGAACCTGGGGCTTGACCGAGAGGATCACTATCTGCGCCCCCCTGGCGGCCAGGCGGTTATCAGTTGTCCAGTTGACGCCGAATCGCTCCTCCAGCTCTCTCCCGCGCTCCTCACGTGGGCCGGAGGCGACGATCTGGCGTGGGCCGAGCAGTTCGTTTTGCAAAAGCCCGTGGATCATCGCGGCGGCCATAGTGCCGCTGCCTATGAACGCCAGGTTGGTATCTTGGAGCATGATCCCTCCTGCCTCCTCGGAAGTTTGGCGAATGGGGTGATGGTATCATCTGTGGGGCGCCGTCGTCAAGGCCTGTATTTAGGGCGGCCTGCTTCTCTGGGCAGCCATACGGATGCTCCTGTGACGGGGCTTTGGCGCAAAAATTTGCAGCACACAAGGTAGCTGCTATCCTAGTGAATTGTGTCACCGGGCGAATCCATCGTCCGAACGACGCTGAATCGACGAATGTGACTTCTGAGTTGGGAGGTTTAGATGAGAGTCCTGGTTTTGGGCGGAGACGGCTATCTGGGCTGGGCCACCGCTATGTATTTTTCCCGCAAGGGGCATGAGATCGGCCTGGTGGATAATTTCCTCAGGCGCCGTATGCACCTGGAACGTGGCACCGATAGCCTCACCCCCATCCGCAGCCTGCACGAACGAGTCGATGTGTGGCGCGAGATAACCGGCAAGCAGATGGAGATGTTCATCGGCGACCTGACCGATACCGAATTCACCAACGAGGTCATCAGGGATTTCAAGCCGGAAGTGATCATCCACTACGGCGAGATACCCAGTGCCCCCTATTCGATGATAGACGCCAAACATGCCATCTTCACCCAGGTAAACAACGTTGCCGGCACCTTGAACGTGCTATTTGCCATGCGAGACCATGCGCCGGAGGCCCATCTGATCAAATTGGGCACTATGGGCGAGTACGGCACCCCTAACATTGACATCGAGGAAGGATACATCGAGATCGAACACAAAGGCCGCAAAGACGTGTTGCCGTTCCCCAAGCAGGCCGGCTCCTGGTATCATCAGAGCAAGGTGCATGATAGCAACAACATCATGTTCGCCTGCAAGATATGGAACCTGCGGGCAACCGACTTGAACCAGGGCGTGGTATACGGCATAGAGACGGATGAGGTGAACCTGGACGACCGGCTCCTGACCCGATTCGACTATGATGAGAGCTTCGGCACCGCGCTGAATCGCTTTTGTGTCCAGGCGGTGGTCGGTCATCCGCTCACCCTTTTCGGCAAAGGCAAGCAGAAGCGAGGCTTCCTGAACATACGCGATACCCTTCAGTGCGTTGAGCTTGCGGCGCTTAACCCGCCAAATCCGGGCAGGATGCGGGTTTTCAACCAGTTCACCGAGCGTTTCTCGTTGACCGAGCTGGCCGAGATTGTTAAAAAAGCGGCGGAGAAACTGGGCTACAAAGTCGAGATCGCACACTACTATAACCCGCGCGTCGAGGCCGAAGAGCATTACTACAACCCGACCCATACCAAACTATTCGAACTGGGCCTCAAGCCCAGGTACCTTTCGGAGACGTTGGTCGAAAGTATGCTCAAACGCATCGAGCAGTTCAAAGATAGGGTGATAACGAAGGCCATTGTCCCGCGCATCCATTGGACTAAGGGCGAGGCAGAAGTGGTGCCTCGCATCGATTGAGGCAAATTGATATATTATACAGATGGTTACTAAGCGACCCCGTGGCCGGGCGAGGATGGTTTGGCCGCGCCCGGCACTGGGTCAAGGAGACCTTGTGGTGACCGGGAAAGCTTTTCTCACACTATCCCTGGTGGCCGTGGCACTTATCCTGACGGCTCTGGCGATGGTGCCGGCGTATGTCATGGCCACCGGTTCGGGTGTCCCCCCGCTACAGGCGACCCCATTGCCCATCGGGCGCGAGCCGATCAACCCGGTTAATGCCAAAGACGTGGTGGAGTTGAGCAGGCTTGGCCGCCATATGGCCTACCAGGTCGAGTTCTCGCCGGATGGGAGCCTGATAGCAGTGGCCGAGGAGAATGGCATAAGGTTTTACTCCGTCGAGGAGCTGAGGGATTTTCGTTTCCTGCGAAGCCCGTTCTGGATCCGGAGCCTGGCATGGTCTCCTGACGGGGCCTTCCTGGCGACCGGTTGCGGGGATGGCTCGGTGCTGATCTGGGATGTCGAATCCGGCAATGTGGTGGCGCAGATGATGGGACACCTGGATCAGGTCGTGACGGTTGCCTGGTCGCCGGATGGCGCCAAACTGGCGTCCGGAAGCCCGGATTCGACCGTGCGTGTATGGGATGTCTCGTCCGGGACCGAGATCTTGCTCCTGGACGGCCACCGCGATGACGTTACCGGCGTGGTCTGGTCGCCGGATGGGAGCATGTTGGCTTCTTCCAGCTGGGACGGCACCGTTAAGGTGTGGGATGCCGCCAGCGGCGCGGAGATAGTCACGCTCACCGGCCATGAAGGTTGGGTCTACACCGTAGCCTGGTCGCCTGATGGCAGGAGATTGGCGTCCGGCGACCGCGTGGGCATGGTGAGAGTGTGGGATACCGGGACATGGGCTGAGATCAGGGCATCCAAGTCTCACCAGGGCGGGGTTTGGAGCCTTGCCTGGTCGCCGGATAGCTCTACATTGGCATCCGGCGGCGAAGGTGCCGAAGTGGCGCTCTGGGATGGAGAATCTGGCCGACAGAAAGGCGTTTTGCTCCTGGGCCACTATAGCTGGCTTTGGAGCCTGGATTGGTCGCCGGATGGAGAGATCCTGGCATCAGCATCCGCAGAAGGGATGGTGTGGGTTCAGGATGTCGGCAGCGGATACGAAACGATCCTGGTGGGCGGCCAGGAGGCCGGAGTGAACGATATAGCCTGGTCACCGGATGGATTGGAGATAGGAGCCGTGACCAGCGGTGGGAACGTGCGGGTGTGGAACATCGTGGTTGGCGATAGGGTGATCGACATCGAGGCTCACTCTGGCGCAGCTCAGGCCGTGGACTGGTCTACCAGGGGCATACTGGCGTCCGGTGGATACGATAGGATTATTCGCCTCTGGGGGCCGGCAACCGGCATGGAGGTCGCCGAACTCCGTGGGCATACCGGGCGTGTGTTATCGCTTGAATGGTCGCCGGATGGGGGATTGCTGGCATCCGGCGGCAATGATCACACGGTTTTAATCTGGGATGTGGAATCGGAGGAAGAGATAATCGCCTTTACCGGCCATGAGAACGCCGTCGAGGGTGTTTCCTGGTCGCCGGATGGGGACAGGTTGGCCTCTTGCAGCCGTGATGGCACTGTGAGAATCTGGGATGTGGGGGCGGGCGATGCCCTCCTGACGATAGAGGCACATGAATACGGTGCCTGGGCCGTGGCGTGGTCTCCGGCCGGTGATGTGATTGCTTCGGCGGGTGGTGAAGGGGCGGTTCGCCTGTGGGATGCCGAATCCGGCGAGGAGATCATGGAGCTGGAAGGCCACGTTTGGCCTGTGCACGCGGTTGCCTGGTCTCCGGATGGGCGTATATTGGCCAGCGGCGATACCGGTGGCACGGTACTTCTATGGCAATCCGAGAGCGGGGAGCTGCTGGCGACGCTGGGTGGTCACGAAGGCCAGGTCGTAGGTCTGGAGTGGTCGCCGGACGGGCGTGTGTTGGCATCTGGCAGCACCGATGGGACGATCATAATCTGGGGCGTTCCGTAAATGCACGAACTCGGCATCACTCAGAATTTGTTGGAGCTGGCCCTGAAGCACGCGGAACAGGCCGGGGCCAAACGCATCGTCAGACTCAACCTGATCGTCGGCGAATTCTCCAGCGTGGTTGACGATTCGGTACAATTTTATTGGGATTTTCTATCCAGGGGCACCATCGCCGAGGGTGCCGAATTGCACTTTGAGCGAGTTCCCGGAGAATTGGAGTGTCTGCTTTGCGGCCACAGATTCCGGCCCAACGGTGAGGATTACATCTGCCCCCACTGTGCCGGCACTCGGGTGGTGGTGGCCGGAGGCGAGGAGTTCCGGCTGGAAAGCATAGAGGTAGAGGATTAAATGAGCAAGACAATACCGGTCGTCAAAGACATTATGGACGCCAATGCCCAACTGGCGGCGCAGGTGCGCGCGAAGCTGGATGAGGCCGGCGTCCTGGCACTTAACCTGATGGCCTCGCCCGGTGCCGGGAAGACCAGTGTGATCATCCGCACCATCGAGGCGCTGAAGGACGAGATCAGGCTGGCAGCGATCGATGGCGATGTGGCGGCCATTGACGTCGAAAGGATAGCTGAGACCGGCATCCCGGTCACGCAGATAAACACCGGTGGCTCGTGCCATTTGGACGCCAATATGTTATGGTCGGCGCTGCCTTCGGTAGACCTGGAGAGCACGGAGCTGCTGTTGGTGGAAAACGTCGGCAACCTCATATGTCCAGCCAGCTTCCCTTTGGGCACGCATTACAGCGTGGTCATCGCCAGCGTGCCGGAAGGTGACGATAAGCCGTATAAGTACCCGACGATGTTCAAAGGCGCCGATGTACTGCTCCTGAACAAAGTGGATATGCTCGCGTATGAGCCTTTTGACGTGGAATACTTCCGGCGCGGGGTCGAGGCACTGAATCCGGGAGTGGCCTTCTTCCCGATCTCGTGCCGCACAGGAGAGGGCTTTGACGCCTGGCTGGATTGGGTCAGGGCTGCGGTCGGCAGGGCCGTGCGTGATGACGATAGGCGTGGCCGGGGGTGAGTCTCGCGGGCTGCGCTAACCGTTCTGAGAGGTGAGGATATGTGCCTGGGGATTCCGGCAAAGATCGTGGAGATATACGACGAGGGCGGCCTGAAAATGGCCAAAGTTGACTTCGGGGGAGTTTATAGGGAAACATGTCTGGCTTACGTGCCGGAGGCTGAGGTCGGGGATTACGTGATGGTGCACGTCGGATTTGCCATTAACGTGATCGACGAGCAGGCCGCGCGGGAGAGCTTGGAGACTCTCCTGGAGGCGGGTTTGATAGACGAGAAAACCGCCGATCATTTGATGCCGGACTAGCCAGATGAGGTATATTCAGGAATATCGGGACGCCGATGCCGTCCGGCGCGTCCTCGATGAGATCCACCGCATCACCACCCGCCCCTGGGTCTTGATGGAAATATGCGGGGGTCAAACCCATTCCATCATCCGTTATGGGATCGATCAGCTGCTGCCGGATCAGATCGAGCTTGTGCACGGTCCGGGCTGCCCGGTTTGCGTGACCCCGCTTGAGTTGATCGACATGGCAATTGCCATAGCTTCCCGTCCCGACGTGATCTTCACCTCGTTCGGCGATATGCTGCGGGTTCCAGGCTCGAAGAAGGACCTGCTTCAGGTTAAGGCCGAGGGCGGGGATGTGCGCGTGGTATACTCGCCTCTGGATTGCCTGAAAATCGCGAAGGAAAACACCGATAGGGAAATCGTCTTCTTCGGCGTTGGCTTCGAGACCACTGCCCCGGCCAACGCTATGGCGATATACCAGGCGCACCGACAGGGGATCGGGAACTTTTCCATGCTGGTATCGCATGTGAGGGTGCCACCTGCGATCGAGGCATTGCTCTCCTCGCCGCAGAACCGGGTGCAGGCCTTCCTGACCGCAGGGCATGTGTGCACCGTCATGGGCTACTGGGAGTATGAGCCGCTGGCCGAACGATTCGGTGTGCCCATGGTGGTTACCGGCTTCGAGCCGCTGGACATCGTACGCGGGATTCTCATGGCGGTTCGGCAGCTTGAGGATGGCCGTGCCGAAGTCGAAAACGCATATCCACGTGTGGTGACGCGCGAGGGAAATACTCAGGCCCAGGCGTTGATAAAGCAGGTGTTCACCGATTGTGACCGTAAGTGGCGTGGTATCGGCCCGATACCGAATAGCGGCTGGTGCCTGCGACCGGAGTATGCTGAGTATGACGCGGCGCTCAAATTTGACGTGGGCGATCTGGAAGTGACCGAGTCGCCGCTCTGCAAGGCGGGTTTAGTCCTCCAGGGACGGCTCAAGCCGGATGAATGCCCGGCATTCGGCAAAGAATGCACCCCGCGCCATCCGCTTGGAGCGCCTATGGTCTCCAGCGAGGGTGCCTGCGCGGCCTACTACCAGTTCGGGCGTTACTCAAAGTAGAGGCATGGCTATGGCCCAAGATAAGAGTGAGACCGAGGGATTTTCCGCCGAAGGTTGGACCTGTCCGCTGCCGTTGCGGGACTACCCGGCGATCGTCATGGCGCACGGCGGCGGTGGGAAGCTTTCCGCCGATCTGGTCAGGCACCTTTTCCTGCCGCTATTTGCGAATCCCGCTCTGGATGCTCTGGACGATCAGGCCGTGATCGAGATCGATGGCGCCAGGCTGGCGATCAGCACGGATTCGTTCACGGTCAGCCCGCTCTTCTTCCCCGGCGGGGACATTGGCTCTCTGGCGGTGCATGGGACGGTCAACGATGTGGCAATGGCGGGCGCTCGGCCACTTTATATCACCGCCGGCTTCATCCTGGAGGAGGGCCTGGCGATGGATGCCCTGGGCCGGATCGCCACGTCTATGGCCGAGTCGTGCAGACGTGCCGGTGTCCAAATGATCACCGGCGACACCAAAGTGGTGGATCGCGGCCACGGGGACGGCGTTTACATCAACACGACCGGGATTGGCATCGTGCCGGACGGGGTGCACATAGCGGCAAACCGGGCTAAACCGGGTGATGTGGTCATCGTTAGCGGCGAGATCGGGTTGCACGGCATAACCATATTGGCCGCACGTGAGGGGTTGGGCTTTGAGGCCGATCTGGAAAGCGATACCGCCCCGCTCAACGGGTTGGTGGCCGCCATGCTGGAGGTGACCCGCGAGATACATTGCCTGCGCGATCCGACTCGCGGCGGCCTGGCAAGCACACTTAACGAGCTGGCGGCCTCGTCAGGCGTCGGGATCGAGATCGATGAGGCTGCGGTGCCGGTGCCGCCTGCGGTTGCCGCCGCGTGTGAGATGTTGGGGCTTGACCCGTTCTACGTGGCCAACGAGGGTAAGTTGGTGGCGATCCTGCCGGAAGAGCACGCCGAGGCGGTGCTGGAGCGGATGCGATCTCATCCGCTGGGCCGTAAGGCCGCGATCATCGGGCGCGTGGTCGAGGAACACCCGCGTGTGGTGGTGGCAAAAACCGGGATCGGGGGGCGGCGTGTTGTGGATATGCTGGTGGGCGAGCAGTTGCCCAGGATTTGCTAAGGCCTGACGGGAGCATCTCCTCTTGAGATGCGTCCCCCTTCCCCTTTTAACAGCGTGGCCCTGGCCATGAAGTCGCCGGAGAATATCTCCGGCTCGGCTGTGGTCAGCAGTGCCTGGGTATCGGCTTCCAGCTTTCCCAGGAGGTATGCCCGTCGTCGTGCGTCCAGCTCCGCGATGACCTCATCCAGCAGCAGAACCGGCCATTCGCCTGCCAGATCACGCCTCCAGTGCCATTCCGCGATCTTGAGCGCCATCACTGCCGTTCTGGCCTGCCCTCGGCTGCCGTAAAGCCCCAGGTCCCGCCCGTTGACGATAAACCTCAGCTCGTCGCGGTGTGGGCCGATCAGGGTCATGCCGCGCGCGATCTCCTCGCGCCTTGCCGATCTGAGCGCGGACAGGAACTGCGGCACGATCTCGGTGGGGGTGAGCTGCCTGTGCAGGTCAAGCCCCGGTACCTCGAACGCCAACTGGCCCTCTTGCGTGGCCGCCGGGGTGAATCCGGGGCGGTAGCTTAGTTCCAGCGTGTCGTATCCGCCGGTCAGGTCGTAGTGTATCTCCTGCGCCAGCACTTCTAGCTCGCGCAGTAGCCTTTGGCGTGCCGAGATCAGGATGCCGCACTTATCGCCCAGCAGATCGTCCCAGTATTCCAGCTCGTCCTCGCGTGCGCGACCGTCGGCGATTTGTTTGAGGAGCGCGTTGCGTTGTGCCAGTGCTTTCTCGTAAGCATCCAACGCCGCGCAATAATCCGGATCGGTCTGGCAGAGCGTGACGTTCATGTACCGCCTGCGACCGGCAGGCGGCCCCTCGATCAGGCCCAGGTCCTGCGGCAGGAACATCACTACCTGCAAATTGCCCAGCAGGTCTAGCGCCCGACGTGATACCCCGTTGACGCGGATCTCTTTGCGGAGTCTCTTGCCGCCGGAGTTATCCGGCTCCAGCGAGAGCGTGATCTCGATCCGGATTCGGCGTCCGGTGGCACGTTCCACGTCGCCGACCAACCTGGCATATGGCCATACGTCGTCCTCGACGTCCCAGCTGATAAGCTGGCGATCGGTTCTGGTGTGGGGTGATCTGGATGTGGCGAGGTAGTAGATGGCTTCCAGCAGGCTGGTTTTACCTTGTGCGTTGGCGCCGTAGATCAAGACCGGGCCGTTAGGCAGATCGAGTTCCAGGCGGCTGTAGACGCGGAATTGTGTCAGCGAGAGGTGGGAGATGAACATCGGGTTAATCTTCCTCGGCGCCTTTGGCGAGGGGCAGGGTGAATGTGAAAGTGCTTCCCTCGCCGTACTCACTCTCGACCCAGATGTCGCCGCCGTGGCGTTGGATCACGGTGCGTGCGAAGGTGAGGCCCAGGCCGGCGCCGCGTTTCTTGCGGACGTTTTCGTCTTTGGAGCGGAACATGCGGTCGAACACCATTGGCGCCTCATCTGGGCGGATGCCCGGGCCGGGATCGGCCACACTGCAATAGACCTGTTGCCCGTCCTCCCATGCGTGCACGGCGACGGTGATGCCCGATGGGGAGTAGGTGATGGCGTTATGTATCAGGTTGTAGATCACCCGGCGGAGCCTATCCGGATCGCCCATGACAGGGGGCATCGGCTCCTGGACGGATATGGCTATTGTGATCTCCTTTTCCTGTGCCATGTCGGCCAGTTCGGAGACGGCTTCTCTGATGAGCCGGCTGATATAGCATGGCTGGTGTTGCATTGGCATCCCGGCCTCGATCCATGCCAGGTCGACCAGCGGGCGCAGGATGTTTCCGAGCTTGGATGCGGTTTCGGTGATCCTGGTCAGGAATCGCTGTTGGGCGTCGTTCAGCTGGCCGGACATTCTGACCAATTCGGCGAATCCCTCGATGGCCGCGACCGGGTTACGCAGATCATGGGCGATGGCCTTGCCGAGTGCCTCTCGGCGGGATTCGAGCATTTGCTGTTCCGTCACGTCGTGCACCAGTACGATCCTGCCGCCACCGGGCAGATCGTCGCCGAATCCGACGGCGACACGTTGTTTTGGCAGGCGGATTTCCCCATGGCGTTCCCCATGACCCATTAACAGGTTGACGAGGCCGTGGCTTTTGAAGACCTGGGACGGCTTTTTACCCACGCACTCATCCGGTGTCAGCCGGAACATGGCGGCCATCGCCGGGTTGATGCGTTGTATAGTCCTATCGGCGTCCAAAATGACGATGCCGTCCGCCGTGGTACGGAATATGAAGGAGAAGATCGCGTCCTGCTCTTTAGTCATGCCGATGGTTGGTTGCGAAAGATCGGGTTGCCCTGGGCTAGTTGCCTCGGCGCCAGGTCCAATCGGCCTCGTAGAATCGGAACGTCTGGCCGGCCAGGTTGATCAGGGTATGGATGCCAGGCCCTGCCACGTAGACTCCGTTTTCGTCTATGTAGCCGCCTGCGTCGTAGCGATACGTGGCCATGTAGCCGATCTCCGGCTCCAGTGCCCAGCCGACCGCATCCCTGACCGCCTGATTTTCGCGCCAGAGCTTGCCAAAGCCCCGTATCGGCTGGATCAGGCCCGGTGGTGGCACGATGGCGGGGTTGAACTCCGGCTGCCCCTCGACGAAAGTGTCATCGTAGATGAGCCAGGCGCCGGAATCGGGTGTATCGCCGTTGACCAGCACCCATATCTGCCTGACGTTACTGATCCAGAACATGCGCCCGCGTTCGAAAGG
>JALXEW010000164.1 GCA_027069285.1 Ardenticatenia bacterium
GGTAGCGCCGGCGGCAGAAGAGGCGCCGGTAGAGGCAGAGGCGCCATCAGAGGCCATCCAGGAAGAGACTCCGGAGGCTCAGGCAACGCCCGAACCACCACCCGCCCCGCCGGAGATCGAAACCCTCTCCGAGCTGGTGCCCAGGTGGATGACGGCCCGCAAAGGCGTGCCGGACAAGCCCACAACCGAGCCGGCATTATCATCCGAGGATACCAGGCCGTCGCAGGCCACCACACCAATTGAGCCGGTGAGGATAGACGAAGGCAAGGCTGGCCCCAAAGGAGAATCGGAAGTACACTCAGAGGAGGGTGAGCGGGTCAGTCTAAGGGGTTGGCTGCGGGCCGAATTGGGATCATACTCAGAAGCCGGGCCGACAGCGGAGACACCTGACTGGCTCCGCGAGCCATCTGAGCGGGGTGATCTGGCCCGCACCGATATGCCAGAACACCCGGTCAAGCCGCCGGAATGGCTGCGAGAGGCGGCAGAGCCACCGGAGGATGGCATCGAATCACATTCGGATGCGTGACGTTGAGACGTAAAACGGAATTCATCCGGCAGACGGGTGAGGAGGTATGGATATGACATCACCACCTGGCAACTCCGGTGATGAGATCGAGATGCCGGATTTCAGCAATATGAGTCCGGAGGAGATGATGGCCTGGCTGGAAAGCCTGGCGAAACGCCAGGGCGCCAGCCCGGAGGAATTAACCACCTCCGCCGATCTGGACATCCCGGAGCCGCCGCCGGATGTGGTAATAGACGAACCCGGATACACCGAATACGATCCCAAACTGGGACGGCCTAAGACCAAAGAGGAAGTGGAGGCCGAACGTGCTGCCGCAGCAGCCGCCGAGGCCCCGCCGACTCCGCCTGAAATGGAGCCGGCTGCCACGCCTGCCGCATCGGTCGAGGAACCGACCGCGCCGCCAGAGCCGGTGGCCGAGTCCCCACAGCCCGAAGAGGCCGAGTTAGGCCTGACACCCGAAATGCTCCAGGATCCGGTGGCATGGCTGGAGACCCTGGCAAAGCGCCAGGGCGTGAGGGAAGAGGAGCTGGCCACGCCTGCCAACCTGGAGATTCCGGAGCCACCACCGGACGCGGTAATTGACGAACCGGGATACACCGAGTATGACCCCAAGCTGGGTCGGCCCAAAACCAAAGAGGAGATGGAGGCCGAACGCGCAGCTGCGGAGGCCCAGGTGGCCGAGGCTCCACCTTCCCCACCAGAGGCGGCCATAACAGACGAGTCGACCCGACCGGTGCCACCGCCCGAACCGGTCGCCGAGGCGCCACGCGAGGAAGAGAAACCGGCCCCAGGCGCCGGGTTACCGTCCTGGCTATCGCAGCCCGTCCCTGCCCAAGAGCCGGAACCGGAGCCGGAGTTGCCGCCTATTGACGAATTACCGCCCGCCGAGCCAACAGCACTACCGCGCTGGCTGGCAGAGGCACAACAAGAGGCCGCCCCCGAAGTTGAAGCCCCCGCGTTTGAGGAGGCCCCAGAGGCCGAATCGCTCGGCCTGCCAGAGGGGATCGGGGAAGAGGCCCCCGTTGAGGAATTGCCGCCGGCAGAACCCGGTGAATTGCCGGATTGGCTGCGCGAGCGGATGCCGGAGGAGGTCGCTCCTGCCGCTGAGCAGGAACCTGCCCTGCCGCCGGAGGCCATAGAGGATAGCTGGATCGAGGCGTTCGAATTCGAGGAGCAGATGAAGAGCGCCACCGCAGCACCCGCAGAGACGGCCCAGGTTGCAGAGGCTCCGCAGGAACCCGCTCCCGCCGAGGCTCCCGTCGCGCCAGGCGCCGAGGAAACCCCTGAATGGCTATCATCCATCGGCGAGGAGGCACCAGCCGCCCAACAAGAGGAAACGCCGGAGTGGCTGCAAATCATATCACCCGCAGAGGAGGCTCCTCAGCCGGAAGCAGCCACCGAGGATATGAGCTGGCTGGACACCATCGTCGAGGAATCCGAGGCAGAGGAGCCACTTGAGGACTGGATGGTGCAGGCGCTGAAGGAGCAAGAGGCCGAAGAGCCGGAGGTACCGTTGCCGACCGGCGGGCCAACGGCAGAGGCTGCCCCACCTGCCGTAGAGGAGGTGACGGCGCCACCGGAGGAGGCCCCGGCTGCAGAGCCACAAATCAGCCCACACCTGGCCGAGGAGGCCGCAGAGTGGGTACGGGAGATGGTCGAGGCACCACTGACCCCCGCAGAAGAGTTGGTCGAGGCACCGGCGGAAGCCACCGCCGAAGTATCGGTCGAAGAGGATGCCGAGGCGCCGGCACCGGAGCCACAGCTCATCGCCGAGCAGGAGGAACATCTGGAGGCGGAACCGGGCGATTACCGGGCACGCCTGGAGCTGGCCAGGAGGCTGGTTTCGGACGGCGAGAAGGACGCCGGCCTTGGCGAATATGAGCGCCTGATCGATGCCTCGGAGCTGCTGGAGGAGGTAGCCGCCGACCTGGAGGAGCTGATCTCACAGCACCCGGACGATCCACACGCGCTACGCCTGCTCGGCGACGCTTATATGCGGCTGGATCGCCTGCAGGACGCACTGGACGCCTACCAGAGTGCGCTGGATCACCTCTAACTGGTAGGCTCCTCCTCGGCGATCTTGGCCAGGGCGGTGCCGGCGAATCTGCACAGCAGCGAGAGTAATAACTTATCCTTTTCCTCGAATGGCGTCCCGTCACGTTTGTTGATCGCCTCTACCACGCCTAACACCTGCCCATCGCCCACCAAAGGCACCGCGATCAGCGATTCGGTGCGGAACGTGAACGCCTGATCCACCATAGGGGAGAATCTGGGGTCTGCCCGGACATTATTGACGATGGCCGGCTCGTTATGAGTCACCACCCAGCCGGCGACGCCGGTTATCGGCATCCGGTATCCGGGCAGCTTTTCCCTCACCTTGCCGTGCACCACCACGAACACCAGCTCATCGGTCTCATCATCAACCAGTATGATGGAACCGTCACTTGCGTCAAGCACTTCCAACGAGTGATACAGCAGCCGATCCAGTATGTTCATTATGCCGTCGCCGTCGCCGGAGAAGCTATCTATCGCCTCGGCCAGCTCCGAAAGCCCCATCACGAAATTGCGTAGGGCGGTCAGCTCGGCCCTCAAGGCCTCATTCTCCTCTTTCAGCCTGGCGTTTTCCGTTTGCAAGAACCGCAATGGCCCGGTCATGATTCTCCCCCAACCCCTATCCTCGATCTGGAATCCTACCACAACTGCCCCTGCCTGAAAAGGCCACACGATGCCGGGTAGCCCGCGATGGCAGTATTGCGGCACGGAATTATAATACGCCCCAGCTCTCGAAGGTCGATTTTCAGGAGGTGCCGCCACATGGAACGTAATCAAGCGGGACGACATCTGGTTGGGGTAGTGATCGTGATCCTAGGGGTGATCACCACTCTGGTAGCGCTGGCGTACCCATCACCGCCCAGGTCTGATGCCCAGTCGCCGCCCACAGGAACGCCGGCTCCCACCCCTGTAGCCAGGCCCACGCTGACCCCGATTCGCCAGACCCCCACGCCGGCGCCAACCCTGGATCCGAGCGACTACGACATCATCAACATCGCGCTGCTTGGCAGTGATACCCGTGGCGGAGGCTCATTCAGGACCGACACTATAGTGATCGTATCGATAAACCGCACCGAGGGCACGGTCAGTATGCTCTCGATCCCGCGCGATCTATACGTTTACATACCCGGTAGCGGTATGCAGCGGATAAATACGGCGTTCTATCGCGGCATAGAGGTCGATTGGCCCGGTGGTGGCCCCGCGCTTTTCAAGGACACGGTGCTCTACAATCTGGGCATCCCCCTGGATTATTATGCGCTGGTGGATTTCGACGGGTTCCGGCAGATAATTGACACCCTGGGTGGGGTGGAGGTGCCGGTTGACTGCCCACTCACCGACTGGCGGTATATGGATGGCGAATGGGTTTCGTATTTCCTCCCCGTGGGCGTCCACCTGATGGACGGGGATACCGCTCTGTGGTTCGCACGGGCAAGGACTTCCAGCAACGATTTCCACCGCAATCGGCGCCAGCAGATGTTGCTGCGGGCTATATGGCGGCGGGCGCTATCGCTCAATATATTGCCGCAGCTGCCACAGCTATGGTCGCAGATAACGGATGTGGTCGAAACCGACATCGGGCTGGTACAGGCGCTGGAGTTGGCGCCCCTGGCCTGGGAGTTGGATACCTCACGGATCGAGAGCCACTTTTTAGGCCCTAATGAGACCGATTTCGCACACTCGCCGGGCGGCGCGTCGGTGTTGGTGCCGGTATGGGAGCCGATGAGTACCGTGCTGGAGCACTTTTATACCCCGCCGACACAAAACCGTCTGGCCGCCGAGCGCCCCACCATCGAGGTGCTAAACGGCACGCCTTTTGAGCGTTGGGATGAGGTGGCCGCAGACCGATTGGCCTGGGAGGGTTTTTCGCCGACCGCTGCGGGGCCTGCCGATAGCCAGGATTATCAGGATACTGTGCTTTATGACTACACCGGACGCCGTAAGGGCAGCAGTCTGGAGCTGTTGATGGCGGTGCTCAACGTCTCGGAGGAGAATGTGGTTATAGAGCCAGACCCCAATCGTGAGGTGGACTTCCGGGTGGTGTTGGGCACCTCGTATAATTCCTGCACGCCTTATCTTTCCAGAAGGGATCCGGAATAACAGCCGGAAGCCCGGCCATAACCCACCGATCATTTCATTCTGCCCCAGGTGGGGCGTACCATCCAGACTTTGCGTTGGGCGCCTGCCAATGCGGGCCGCAATGGAGCGTATTGGCACTATTTGGTACTATACTCGACACGCCCATCGGATGTACCCTCAATCGGCAGTGAGGTGCCAGGATGTCGCGAAATATCCGGATACGGATCGAGCGGGATAGCCCCGTGCCGATATACCGCCAGATCGCCGAATCTATACGGCAGCGGATCGAGGCCGGATTGTTGCCATCGGGCTATAAGCTCCCACCGTCCAGGCGACTGGCCGAGAGGTTGGGCGTGGCCCGGATCAGTGTGGTTAATGCCTACGCCGAGTTACAGTCCGAAGGGCTGGTGAGGGCATACCCGGCTCGTGGCACGTTCGTGACCGGGAAGCGGGCCGGCAGCCGTAAGGGGGCTGCTCCCGACCTGATCGGCGGTTCGACCACCTGGCGGGCACTACACAGGCTTGCCCACCGCCAGGGTGTTATAGACCTTAGCGGCGGTGCCCCGTCACCGGAGTTCCTGCCGGTGAACGCGATCCGCCACGCGGTTAACGCCGTGCTGGAACGAGATGGGGCCATCGCACTCGATTACGAGCCGACCGAGGGTTATTTCCCCCTGCGCCGGGCCGTGCGAGATCATGTCGCGTCGCTGGGGATAGAGTGCCGCCCGGATGATGTGCTCATAACCGGCGGGTGTCAGCAGGCGCTTGATCTGGCCGTGCAGGCCCTGGTCGGCGAGGGGGAAACTATCCTGACCACAAACCCCACTTATCTGGGGCTTTTGGATATAGCACGGGCACGCAGAATCCGACTGATCGGGTTGCCGTGCGACGATGAGGGGCTGGTGGTGGAAGGGCTGGAGGACGCAATCGAGGAATGGGAGCCGCGTTTGATCGCGATCACGCCCACGTTCCACAATCCAACCGGCACGGTGATGAGCCTGCCCAGGCGACGGTTCCTGCTGGAGGTTGCCGCCACGTACGGGGTGCCGATCCTGGAAGACGGGGTGTACCACGAGTTGCACTATGAGCGTGTCCCGCCGCCCCCGCTCCGGACGCTTTCGGACAAGGTGCTATATGCCAGCGGGTTTTCCAAAATCCTGTTGCCCGGCACCAGGATCGGTTATCTGATAGCCGGGGGCGAATGGCACGACCGTCTGGTACAGGTCAAGCGGGCGGCTGATATATGCTCGCCGGGCCTGAATCAGCGGGGACTCCATTTTTACCTGGCCGATGGCGCGCTCCCCGGCCACTTATCCAGGCTGCGAGAGGCGCTACGAGCACGCAGGGACCTGGCCGTCGGCGAGCTGAGGGAGCACCTGCCGGGGGCGAGGTTCACGGTTCCACAGGGCGGGATATACATCTGGGCCGAACTGCCGCCAGGCCCAACCGCAGCAGAGCTTTACGCGACCGCAGTTGAGCACGGCGTGGCCTTCGCCATCGGGACTCTCTTCCACACGGATGGCAGCGGGGAGCGTTATATGCGGTTGAACTTCGCCGCAGTGCCGGAACGCGAGCTGGCCGTGGGGATACGCCGCCTGGGCCAGGCATGGCGGGAGCTGGGCGAGGATATGGACAAATCGCGACATCCGGCGCCGATCCTATGAGACAACCGGAGGTGATACGATGAGCGTGAAAAATCCCAATCCGCGCGCTATAGCTGTGATCGCTATAATGGCGGCGCTGGTGCTGGCGCTGACCAATGTCCACGTCTGGCAGACGCCTGCCGGGGGTTATATACACCTGGGAGATATTGTGATATTCTTCGCGGCTTTCGCATTCGGGCCGATGGCAGGGGCCGCTATAGGCGGGATCGGCACTGCTCTGGCGGATGTGATCGGCGGCTATCCCATGTTCGCGATAGCCTCGCTGATCGTACACGGCGCCCAGGGTTATGTGGCCGGCGCCCTGGGCCACTCTAAAACCGATAGGTTCGCGCTTGTGCTGGCCGGTTTGGCCGGCGGGGTGGCCGTCCTGATCGGCTATCTTGTGGCCGAGGTGCTCTTCCTGGGCATTCCGATGGCCGCAGCCGTGGCCGAGGTGCCGTGGAATACACTCCAGGAGGCGCTGGGATTGCTCGGCATCCCGCTCTACCTGGCAGTCCGGCGGGCTTATCCACCTGTGGCACGCTATATAGCCTGAGCGCAACCGTGTCCGACGGATATGCCATTGTGTGCGAGGGGGTGCATTTCGCCTATCCCCCGGTACTTGAAGGCGGCGGCGCGGTTCCGGCTCTGCTCGGCATTGACTTGAGAGTCCGCCACGGGGAAAGTCTGGCCCTCATCGGCCCCAATGCCGCCGGGAAGACTACTTTGTTGCTCGTCCTGGCCGGACTCGCGCCGCGCCTGACCGGTGGGCATCTGGGAGGCAGGGTCACCGTGCGCGGGAGGGTCGGGATCGTGTTCCAGGAGCCGGAGGGACAGCTCTTTAACCCGACGGTTGAGGCCGAGATCGCGTGGGGGCCGGAGAATCTGGGATTGCCACGCGATGAGCTGCTTGACAGGATCGGGTGGGCGATGCGTGCGGTCGGGTTGCCGGAGGAGGTAAGGCACCGGCCACCTTCGGAGCTTTCCGGCGGCCAACAGAAGCGAGTGGCCCTGGCGGCCACGTTGGCCATGCGCCCGGATGTGTTGCTGCTGGATGAGCCAACCGGCGGTCTCGACCCGGCAGGACGCCGCGAGGTGCTGGAGGCATTGCTCGCGCTGAGGGAAGAGGTGGGGATCACCGTGGTTATGGCCGAAAGCGACCCCGAAGTGGTCGCGTCTTTCGCCGGGAGGGTGGCGGTTCTGAACGATGGGATTATAGAACGCATCGGGAAGCCGGGTGATATTTTCGCCGACGTGGAATGGCTGGATTCGATAGGCGCTCCGGTTCCGGCATCGGCGCGCCTGGAATATATGCTGCGAACGAGGGGTTAGGCCTTTATCGAGCCGCTGCCATGCGGTACAATACCGCCGGTTCGCCGTTCACTCCACGCTCCAGGAGGGAGAAAGCTCAAATGAGTCCGCAAAGAGAGGTGCATCCGGTCGAGATAGCGGGGAAGAGGCGCGAGTTGCCGCTTTTTGAGGTGGCGCCGGGTGTGAGGATCGCGATCATCAATATCCTGGGCGATACCGAGTTGGTGGAGGCCGTGGCCGATGAGATGGCATCCCGAATGCGCGAGGGCGCTATCGAGGCCGATGTGCTGGTGACTGCAGAGGCGAAAAGTATCCCCCTCGCACACGCCCTCTCGGTCAGGACCGAGCTGCCGTATGTGGTGCTGCGCAAGACTTATAAGCCGTATATGGGCGATGCCATCGAATCGGAGACGCTTTCGATCACTACGGGAAAGCCCCAGCATCTCTATCTGGATGAGAAGGACCGCTCGCTGCTACAGGACGCCCGCGTGCTGTTGCTGGACGATGTGATCAGCACCGGCAGCACTCTGAAGGGGATGGAGGAGATCGTGGAGAAGGCAGGTGGCCGGGTTGTGGCCAGGATGGCTATTTTCACCGAGGGCGACGATCCGGCACGATGGTCGGATGTTATGGCGCTGGGGCACCTGCCGATATTCCGATCGTGAGTTTTTATGGACGGTCGCCCTCGCCTGGGGATATTTCGCCGCCTTGCCAGTTTTCCTTTGGGATGAAGGTCAGGCGATCCACCCGCAAGCCGTCCATTTTGGAAACGCGCAGGATCGCCTGGCCCACGTCTATCTCATCGCCTTCGCGCGGGATGCGATCCAGGCGGCCCATCACGTAGCCGCCGATGGTGTCATAGTCACTGTGGTCCAGATCAAGGCCGAAAAGTTCGTTGACCTCGGCGATCAGCATCAGCCCGCTGAGTGAATATGTGCCATCCGACATTTCCTGGAATTCCGGCGCTTCTTCCTCAAAGGGGTCGCGTACTTCACCGACCAGCACCTCTAGGACGTCTTCCAGGGTGACCATGCCGGCGGTGCCGCCGTATTCGTCAACCACTATCGCGACATGTTGTTTCAGCTCGCGGAATTGGGCCAGTAATTTTTCCACCGGCAATGTCTCTGGCACGAATAGGGCTTCGCGCACCAGGTCGCGTGCGGTCATCCCGTCCGCTTTGCCCGATACGAGCACGCGCACGATGTCCTTCACGTGCACGATCCCAACGATCTCATCCGGATCGCCTTCGTAGACCGGGAATTTGTTGTGCGGCAGGTCAACGGCCATCTGGATAAGTTCGGCCAGTGGGGCGCTGGCCTCGATCATGGCCATTTCGGTCCGGGGAACCATCACCTGACGGGTTAGCAGCTCGCGGAAGTCGAAAACCGCATCCAGAAGTTCGCGTTCCTGGCTTCCGAGCACTCCGCCTTCTTCGCTTTCCCGAAGTATGCGCCTGATCTCATCCACGGAGTAGATGAGCGAGTGGCCGCCGGTGGGTTCCAGGCCCAGCAGTTTCAGGACGGAGTTGGCAACGTGATCCAACAGGTCAACGAACCATCTGAACAGGGTCATAAAGATGTGCATCGGCCATGCGGCGGCCATCGCTATTTTCTCCGCAGCCCGCAGCGATGCCACTTTCGGGACTTGCTCGCCAAGCACTACGTGCATGGCCGATACGATGAGCAGGGAAAGCATAAGGGGCGCCCCATCGCGGATCGCTTCCAGTGTGGGGTCGGAAGGCAATCCGCCAAGTAGCGCCTCTAAGATGCTCGCAAACGCATCCTCACCCAGTTTACCCAGGGCCAGGGATGCTATTGTGACCCCCAATTGTGCGCCGGCGATCAGTTTGTCGGTCGACCTGGGGTCTTTAAGCCACTCGCGGACGATCTTGGCACTCCTGGATCCCTTCTCGGCTTCCTCTTCGATGATCCGCTTGTTCGCGACGACGGCGGAGAATTCAACCGTCACGAAGAAACCATTAAGGCCGATCAGGATCAGAAGCAGTAACAGCTGGACGAGGATCGTCCCTAATGAGACTGACTCGGTTTCCACGTCAGCACCCGCATCCCGATAGCGACCGGGCTACTTCGGCAATTGGTCTTTCAGGCCAAGCAGACCCAGGCTCAATCTGGGCATTCTGGCCCTTTCCTCGTCCTTGCCGAATGTGATCTTCTCGCCTGTGGCCGTTATGGCCTCTACGGCCAGGCCCAGGCTCTGCAGCTCTTTGACCAAGACTCGGAAGCTGGCCGGTATGCCGGGTTCCTCGATAGGTTCGCCCTTGACGATGGCCTCGTAGGTCTTGACACGACCGACTACATCGTCGCTTTTGACCGTCAACATCTCCTGAAGTGTGTGGGCGGCGCCGTAGGCCTCCAGTGCCCATACTTCCATCTCCCCGAAGCGCTGTCCACCGAATTGTGCTTTGCCGCCCAATGGTTGCTGGGTCACCAGGGAGTATGGGCCGGTCGAGCGGGCGTGCACTTTATCTTCTACCAGGTGGGCCAGTTTGAGCATGTGGATGACGCCGACGGTCACCGGGCGGTCAAAGGGTTCACCTGTCTTGCCGTCGTAAAGTATCTGTTTGCCGTAGATCGGCACCGGCTGCCCGGTTTCGAGCCAGACCCGGTTGGCGTACTCGCGTAGCTCTTCTCCGGCCAACGAGTCATCCACTTCCCATCCCAGCGAGCGTATCCACAGGCGAAGTGCTACGTCACGGGCCAGGGTATCACGCCGGTCACGCTCATCCAGCGAGAGGGCATCATCGGGCAGCATTTCCAATGTGTCGGGTGAGAACATCAGTATCTCGTCCGGGTTCAGGCCCTTTGCAAGTAGCCACTCACGTAGTACCGCACGTCGGGCATAGGTTTGGTCGTTAAGGAGTCTGTCCTCGTCGTACTCAGGACGTTCACCCAGCCAGTTTATTATGAAGAGTTTGCGGACTTCTTCATCGTCCTCCAGGTCGTCCGGTGGGATTTCCATTTCTTTGACCCAGGCCCAGGCCCTTTCGGTCACTTCTTTCCACGCCTGATCGATCATCCAGGCACGGCCCAGCTCGGCTTCGATCTCCAGCTCGTCGGCCCCATCGAAGACCGGGGTGATCGCCCGGAATCCCAACCGCCAGGCCGCCCACCCCAGGTGCGTTTCCAGCACTTGCCCGATGTTCATGCGACCGGGGACGCCCAACGGGTTGAGGATGATCTCCACAGGCGTGCCGTCGGCAAGAAACGGCATGTCTTCAACCGGCACCACCATCGAGATGACGCCTTTGTTGCCGTGGCGACCGGCCATTTTGTCACCCTGGGTGATCTTGCGCTTTTGGGCCACGCTCACCCGCACCATCTTTTCGACCCCTGCCGGCAGGTCGTGGTGCTCCTCGCGGGTGAAGACTTTCACGTCTACCACTTTCCCGCGCTCGCCGTGAGGCATACGAAGTGACGAGTCTTTCACTTCGCGGGCTTTTTCGCCGAATATCGCCCGCAATAGTTTTTCCTCCGGCGTCAGTTCGCGCTCGCCCTTCGGGGTGATCTTGCCGACCAGGATGTCGTTGGGGCCTACTTCGGCGCCGATCCTGACGATGCCATGCTCGTCCAGGTCGCGTAGCGCGTCATCGCCAACGTTGGGGATGTCGTAGGTGATCTCTTCCGGCCCCAGTTTGGTATCGCGGGCTTCCACTTCGTGTTTCTCGATGTGGATGCTGGTGAATTTGTCTTCGCGCACCAGTTGTTCGCTGATGATCAGGGCGTCCTCGTAGTTGCCACCTTCCCATGAGATGAACGCGCATAGTACGTCATGGCCTAATGCCAGTTCGCCCAGGTCGGTCGAGGAGCTATCGGCCAGCACATCTCCCTTATGCACTACCTGGCCTTTGGAGACAATCGGCCTCTGGTCTATGCACGTGGACTGGTTGGAGCGATGGTATTTGCGTAGCACGTATTCGTGGAGGTTCCCGTCCTCGTCACGCACTATTATTTTGCCGCTCTGGACGCTGACTACCACTCCATCCTGTTCGGCCAGCACTACCTGGCCCGAATCGTATGCGGCCTGTTTTTCCATGCCGGTGCTGACGATCGGGATGTCCGGTGCCAGCAACGGCACGGCCTGGCGCTGCATGTTCGATCCCATAAGGGCACGGTTGGCGTCGTTATGCTCCAGGAACGGGATCAGGGAGGCGGAGATGCCCACGATCTGGCGCGGGGCGACATCCATGTATTCTACTTTTTCGGCATCCACCATCATAAACCGCTGCTGGTATCTGGCGGAGACACGTTCGTCCACGATCTGGCCCAGGTCATCCAATCTGGCGTTCGCCTGTGCGATCACGTGAGGGTCTTCTTTATCGGCGGTGAAGTATACGATCTCGTCGGTGACGAATGGGAGCACCACTACTTTTTCGACGCCGGCATCCCGGAATTTGCGCGCAAGTTCCTCATCCACCACGGTTCCGGCCCTGGCGATCAGTTCGCCGGTGCCGGGATCGCGCACGTTTTTGCGCAACGTTCTGCCGATCAGGCGCTCGTCATCAGTTGATAGTTCGCGCAGGACTTCGCGGTACGGGGTCTCGATGAAGCCGTATGAGTTCACCCGCGCGTAAGCCGCCAATCTGCCGATCAGGCCGATGTTGGGGCCTTCCGGCGTTTCTATCGGGCAGATGCGACCGTAGTGGCTGTGGTGCACGTCCCTCACGTCGAATCCGGCTCGCTCACGTCGCAGGCCACCAGGGCCAAGCGCGGATAGCGTCCGCTTGTGTGTCAGTTCCGAAAGTGGGTTGGTCTGCTCCATGAATTGGGAGAGTTGCGACGAGCCAAAGAATTCCCTCACTGCTGCCACTATCGGGCGTATGTTGATGAGTGTGGTCGGGGTCAGTTCGGCAGGGTCGCGGATTGACATGCGCTCGCGCACCACCCGTTCCATCCTGCGCAGGCCGACCCGGAGTTTGTTTTGCAAGAGTTCGCCTACCGTTTTAACGCGCCGGTTGCCCAGGTGATCAACGTCATCGGGTTCGATTTTCCCGTTGTTGATCAGGATCATGCGCTCGATTATCTTCACCAGGTCGTATTTGGTTATCGTGCGCACTTCCTCGGGTATCACGTCTTCGCTTTCGAGGCGCTGGTTGAGCTTGTGGCGGCCCACACGACCCAGGTCATAGCGGCGCGGGTCGAAGAGTTGCTCTTCCAGGTAGCTGCGGGCGTTATCCAGCGTGGGCGGATCGCCGGGACGCATCCGCTTGTAGAATTCGATTAGCGCGACGGTGGCGATGTCTTGATCGCCTTTCGGCTCCAGTTCCGGTTCCTGCTCTATCGAGCCTTCTATGTATCGGTGATCCTTGTCGGAATCGGCTTCTTCGTAGAGTTTGAGCAGTTCCTCGGTCGAGCCGGTGCGCAAAGGCGATATGTGTCCCATTCCGTCATCAACTGCTGCCAGTGCCCTCAGCAATAGCGTGACGGGGACGGTGCGCTTGCGGTTGAATTTGACCGCTATGTAATCGGTCTTGCGCGTCTCGAATTCCATCCAGGCGCCCCGATCCGGGATCAGTTTGGCGGTTGCCAGTCTCCTGCCGGTGGAGCGATCCTCTTCCGCGCCGAAGTACACGCCCGGCGATCTGATCAGCTGGCTGACGACTACCCGCTCGGTGCCGTTGATGATGAAGGTGCCTTTTTCGGTCATCAGTGGGAAGTCGCCCAGGAAGATCGGGGATACGATGGTCTCGCTCCCGGCTTCCATGTTGACCAGTGCCACCTTCACATACAGCGGGGCGGCATAGGTCATATCCCGCTCCAGGCACTCATCCGGCGGGTACTTCGGGTCTTCGAACCAATAGGCCAGTCCGAGTTCTTTGGCCTCGGCGGAACCGTCAGGCAGGTAGAGTTTTATCGTCCCGTTGAAGCTGACTATCGGGCTGATCTCCTGGAACAGGGCTTTCAACCCTTCTTTTTGAAACCATTTGAAAGAGTCAAGTTGGACTTCTATCAGTGGCGGGAGTGAGAGGACGTCGCGGGCGCGGGCGTAGTTCCTGGAATCCAACCAATGTATCATCACTTACTCCTCAAGCCACGAATACAATTACTATACGGCTCTCCGTTCGCCTTGAAGAGGCCGTTTCCTTCTATGATGCACAAACTGCCGACCCAGCCGTCAGGCCGGCAAATTCTCATTTTATTGGGTTTCATCTGCAACGTCAAGGGGCCAAAATCTTAAAATTCCCCCCGTGGCCTAAGCGCGAACCGAGCTACGGCTTATATGTTAGCCCATTTTCGGATTTATGCCAGTTTTCGCTGTGGTAAAATCCGGGCCGGAGGCGCTTATGAATATCACAGAATCCGCTCCGACCGGGAATCCAGGTGCCGCGCCCGGCCTCTGGTGGAAGTTGGTGAGGTTCGGGTTCCGGTTGCTTTATAACGAGATGGCGTGGACTTATGACGCGGTCAGCTATGTGGTTTCGCTGGGCCAGTGGCGGGATTGGGTGCGCACGTCGCTCCGCCACCTGGGTTGCGAGCCGGGCGCCGATGTCCTGGAAGTCGCCCACGGCACGGGGAATCTGCTTGGGGACCTGCTCCGCGAGGGTTTTAATGCCGTCGGTCTCGATCTGTCGCCGGCTATGGGCCGGATCGCACGCCGGAAATTGCTCCGATGTGGCCTGTACCCAAACCTGGTGCGAGGGGATGCCGCCCGTCTCCCGTTCCGGAGTGGGATTTTCGATGCTGTGGTCAGTACTTTCCCCACCGAGTTCATCATCAGGCAGGGCACTTTGTCGGAGTTGGCCCGCGTGTTGAGGCCCGGGGGTCGGTTGGTGATCGTGTTCGGCGGCATCCTGACCGGCCACGATCCGATCTCGCTGGCGCTGGAATGGGCTTATCGGGTTACCGGTCAACGCGGCCCGTTGCCGGTCGATGATGTGGATGGGTTGTTCGAGGCCGCCGGGTTCAAGTTGGATGTGGCCTGTGAGGAGCTGCCCCGGAGCCAGGTGTGGCTGGCGGTGGCAACGAAGGTAGCCGGGGGATAGTGGCGTCGGATGTGGATTCGCTCCTGAGACGCCTGGCCGCTGCCGGGGATGCCTCAACGTCAGGGCCTTTTTGAGGTATACTCCGTCGTGTACGGCAGGCGAGCTGCGCCGGACGTCGAGGGGGAGAGGTTGCAATGAAGTCGCGCGTGCTGCTCTGGAATTGCGACGGGTACGATCCTAACCGGATCGCTTCTATAATCGGGCGCGGGATGGATGTTTTGGGCGTGCGTCCGAAGGGCCGCACTATGGTCAAGCCCAATACCGTGGTGGCACACCACAGGTTTTACCCCTATTCTTTCACCAGGCCGGAATTTGTCGAGGGGTTGCTGATCGCGCTCAGGGAGCGTGGGGATGAGATCTCCGAGTTATCGATCGGGGAGCGGTGCGGGATCACCATCCCCACCAGATTCGCGGTGGCCGAGGCCGGATATGTGCCGATAGCACGTAAGCACGGTGCCAGGATATATTATTTTGAGGAGTATCCACAGGTCCGGTGGCAGCTACGCCACCCAGATGCTTTGCGCCCGTTCATTTTCGTGCCGGAGCCGGTCATCAATTGCGAGTTCCTGGTCAATGCGCCCAAGCTTAAGGCCCACCCCTGGACTAAGATGACTTGCGCGCTTAAGAATTACATGGGCCTCCAGGATAGCGATCATCGGGTTATAGATCACGATTATAATTTACACACCAAGATAGTCGATCTGCAGGAGATAATCAGTCCCGGCCTTATCGCGGTCGATGCGATCACTGCCGGCGAGTTAACCATGATGACGCCCCGCCCCCGTGATTTGAATCTGATCATTATGGGCACCAACCAGGTGGCGGTCGATACTGTGGCGGCCCACATCCTGGGCCTCGATCCCCGTGAGGTCGATCACATACGCATAGCCGCCGGGCGCGGCATCGGCCCGATCGACCTGGACGAGATCGAGATAGGCGGCGACCTGACGCTCGATGAGGCGATCCGGCGGGCCGAGGGCTTTGAGCTTTCGATGCTGAAGGTCGATGAGGCGTTCAACGGCAAGAGTAACCTGCACTGCTACGTAGGCCCACCCCCCGATCCCGAAGGGACTGATTATTGCTGGGGCGGCTGTCCGGGAGCACTATACGAAACCATGGAGTCGCTCGCCCGCTCATGGCAGCCGAATGTGTACCACGAGGTGAAGCCGCTCCATTATGTCTTCGGCAGGTACGAGGGACCGATCGAGGCAAAACCCGGCGAGCGTGTCATATTCGTCGGCGATTGCGCGACGTATGAGGGCGAGATATTGGGTCATAAGGTCAAAATACGGTCTTATTATACCCCGCGCGATAAGATAGACCCCCGTTACTATAGCAGTCACCTCGATCTGGTTCTAAAGATCCTCACCTGGGCATGGACTCAGGTGAAGTATCTGGGCAAGCCTTATGTGCGCATCAGGGGCTGCCCAGTCACGATGGCCGAGCATCATCTTTATCTGGCATTCAGCGGCGGGACGGTCAACCCTTATTTTGAGCCGAGCCTGGTCTTCAGCTTTATGTATCACTACCTGATCTCACATCTCGCCAGGTTCTGGCGCACTAAGGTGCTGCGGTTGTTCAGACGACACAGGCGAAAGGTACCCGACGAGACACAGGCAGAGGCATGAGGATACTGGCGGTCAGCGACGAGGTGGTGGAAGGTCTGTATAACGTCGAGGGCCTGCGACGGCGTTGCAGGGACGTCGATCTGATCTTGAGTGCCGGCGACCTGCCGGCTTATTATCTGGAATTCCTGGTCACGGTGCTGGGCGTGCCCCTCTTCTATGTGCGGGGGAATCACCTTTGGGAGTTTGGCCGCGAAGGCTCACGTCCGGGCGGCTGCGAGGATATAGATGGCAGGGTGGTGCGCAATCGCGGC
This sequence comes from Ardenticatenia bacterium, assembly GCA_027069285.1. Classification (GTDB taxonomy): domain Bacteria; phylum Chloroflexota; class Anaerolineae; order Aggregatilineales; family JALXEW01; genus JALXEW01. Next base: position 16,488 of record JALXEW010000164.1, read on the forward strand.
CTGCTGATCGCCGGCCTGGAAGGTTCAATGCGCTATAGTTACGGGGATGCGCAGTATACCGATATGGAGATGTGGGGCAAGGCGCTCCAATTGGCCCCAAAGTTATATCTAAATAAGTACCGATATGGCCGCGCCCTGGATATTTTGCTGACCCACGCCCCGCCATATGGCATCCACGACAGGCAGGATGTGGCACATACCGGTTTCCGGGCTTTTTTGCGGCTGATGGAGTGGTTTAAGCCACGCTATCTGCTGCACGGCCACATTCATATCTATGACCGACGGGAGCCGACCAGTACCACTTATATGAGCACCCAGGTGGTCAATGTGTACCCGTATAAGCTCCTGGATGTGGTTCCTTGATCTGCGGGTTTTGCAGTGGCCCGGCGCAGGTCAATCCATATCCGGTTTGAGGTCGCTCACCCTGCCGAATATGTCGGGGTCCTCGTCCAGGACGTCAACTGTGTCGTAGCCAAGTTCGGAGAACATCGGCGGCAGTGGCGCCCGTGGCGGCAGGTCTGGCTTGGGGGGCCTGGGCGGGATGTCCTCGCGAAGTGGTTTCCTGGGCGCATAGCGCTTACGCAGTATGCGCCCGTCTTTGCTGAGCCTGCCTATCCATTCGCCACCCACCGTCCACACGTCGTCACCTTCGAGGAAGGCGACCCACTCCCCCCGCAGGTCGAATATGTTGTCGCCTATGCAGGTCGCCATCCAGTCGCCGTATGAGTTGTAGATGAACCGGGGCTTGTTTTTGGGTTCGGGCTTGCGCCCCATCCGCTATCCCTCCTCATCGCTCTATTCTGCGCACACGAAGTGGTAAATGCATCGCGGCGGCTATCACGTGCGCCGCCTGAACTGCCAGTGGTATCCCGCCATCCGGCTTTTCGATCACGCTGGCTATGTGCCAGGGTCTGGCGAATTTGCAGCTGAGCAGTAATTCCCATTCGTCCCTCTCGCCCCCGGAAAGCTGGTAGGCGATGATCCCACACTCTCCGTCCAGCCGGATGTGATCTCTCTTGGGCGGATCGCGCTTCAGGAGACGGCTTAGCGTGCTGACGCGATAGGCGCTCTTTGCAGCGGGTTCCAGGATCACGTCGGTTGCCCGCAGCAGGGTTGCCCAGCTATGAATCCACAGACCGATCAACCAGAGCGCTATCAGCAATCCCGCTACCGGAAGCCATTCGATCTCGTTGTGTGCGTATGGGGATGTCATCTCCTTTATGGAGAAGAGGGCGTATATGACGGCAAGCAGCGGGTAGAGGGTTAATTTGGTCAGGCAGCCACGTAGCCATTTGCCGGAACGACGTATCAGCAGTCCGCCAGGTATCTCTTCCATTTCGACGTCGCCCAGAGGCATCGGGAAGCTGACAGGCAATGGCGTCACGCCCGGCTCGACCGGCGATGCCGATGGGGCATTTACCACGTGGAACGGCACTCCTAACGTCCCTGCCAGTGCGCGACCTGCCAGCTCAACGTCGCCGGGGCGGCCACCGGACGGGAGCCGGGCCAATTCGCACCATGTAGGTTTTGCCGGCCGTGCATCTCCGGGGAAGAGTGAAATCCCCAATGACCAGCAGCCCGGCTCGGATAGCCACATGGCCGCTACGTACTCGATCTGCTCGACGGGGACGACTCCTGTGCCCGGCAGGCCGAATCGGGCGCTAAGGTCCGCCCGGTAAACCAGGCCACGCCCCGGCACGGCCTCTACCAATACGCCACGCAGGTTGCCGTTCTGGCCGAGCAGGCGCCATGAGGAGCTGTCCACCTCTATCGAGCCATCGGAAACTGTCACTATCGTCGGTTTATCGTTTGTCCGCAATGTTGTACCCCGCTTGAATCTGTTTCTCAACTCAGTTGATTTTAGCACAATGTTCCGTTTTGGGGTCTCAGAAGTTCGCCGGGCTTTATTCGGTGACGGTGACGGTCACGGCGGGGGCATTTGCCCCACCCCATGTGGCCGGGCCGGGGTAGCCGAAGTGCAGTTCGCAGCTGACCGTGGCTTCTAAGGTGGCGATCCCCGGCCTGACCGCGCCGAATTGGAACCGTTGTGTCATCGTTTCCCCAGGCCAGACTCCGCTGTGGATGGTCACTTCGGCCCGATCCGGCTCCAGGCAGTCCCCGGCAGCGGAGACGCGGATCAACGGTATCCCACACGCTACGTCGCCGCCCACTTCGATCGTGACCAGGACTGTGAGCAGGTCTCCAATCGCTATCTCGTCTGCCGAGGGTTCGAGATGGAGGCGGATCGCAACCTGCGGTGTCGAGTCCGGCGGGGCGGTGGGGGAT
>JALXEW010000165.1 GCA_027069285.1 Ardenticatenia bacterium
GGTCTCGCCGGAAAAAATCATCAAACAGCATATAGACCCATTCCTGGGGATGCGAGATTACCAGGCCCGTAACCTGGCAGACGGGATCGGACTGCCACGCGAGCACTGGCGAGCTTTCACCAAGATTGCCCAGGCGCTCTACAGGTGTTTCGTCGAAAGCGACGCCACCCTGGCCGAGATCAACCCCCTGGTGCTGACGACAAACGGGGAGCTGATCGCAGTCGACGGCAAAATGGTGATAGACGATAGCGCCCTCTGGCGCCAACCGGAGCTGGCCGAAATGCGCGATCTGGAAGCCGAGCCGGATGAGGAGATCCGGGCACGCCAGGCCGGTCTGAGCTACGTCAAGCTCGACGGGGAGATCGGCTGCATGGTCAACGGCGCCGGACTCGCGATGGCGACTATGGATATGACCAAGTTGTTCGGCGGCTCTCCGGCAAACTTCCTGGACATCGGCGGCGGGGCGAAAGCCGAGAAGGTCGCAGCGGCTTTCAGGATCATACTGGCCGATCCAAATGTCAAGGCAATTCTGCTCAATATCTTCGGCGGGATCACCCGCTGCGATGAGGTAGCAAAGGGCGTGCTGGAGGCACTGCAAGAGGTGAAAACCGATCTCCCGATCGTGGTGCGCCTAGTCGGCACCAACGAGGACGAAGGCCGCCGACTGCTCGAAGAAGCTAACCTGCCAAATATGATCCCGGCCACCACCCTGGCCGAGGCTGCCCGTAAGGCCGTGGAAGCTGCTAAGGGGATGTGAGAGATGTCTATCTTGATAAACAAGGACACACGTGTCATCGTGCAAGGGATAACCGGTCGCGAGGGCCGGTTCCACACCCAGAGGATGCTGGCCTACGGCACCCAAATCGTCGGCGGGGTCACGCCCGGCAAGGGCGGAGACTGGGTTGACGGCATCTCGGTCTTCGATACGGTTGAGAGGGCGGTAGAATCCACCGGCGCGGATACCAGCGTGATCTACGTCCCGGCACGATTCGCCGCAGATGCCATCTACGAGGCCGTCGACGCCGGGATACGCCTCATCGTCTGTATCACCGAGGGAATACCAGTCCAGGATATGATCAAAGTGCGCCATTACCTGGATCAGCATGACGCCCGATTGATCGGCCCCAACTGTCCGGGCCTGATGACGCCGGGTGAGTGCCTGGTGGGGATCATGCCGGGCCAGATAGCAATCCCCGGCTCAATAGGAGTGGTCTCCCGCAGCGGAACACTAACCTATGAGGTGATGTACGCGCTGACCCAACGCGGTATGGGCCAAAGCACGTGTGTGGGCATAGGCGGCGATCCAATCAACGGGACGGATTTCATCGACGTGCTGAGTATGTTCAACGACGACCCGCAAACTGAGAAGGTCGTCCTCATCGGCGAGATCGGCGGCACCGATGAGCAACGCGCGGCAGAATACATCGCCAGGTATATGACAAAGCCGGTGGTGGCCTTCATCGCCGGTCGCACCGCTCCGCCAGGCAAGCGCATGGGCCATGCCGGCGCCATAGTCGAAGGCGGCTCCGGAACCGCCGCCGAAAAGATAGAGGCCCTGACCGCTGCGGGCGTGCGCGTGGCAGAGCAT
>JALXEW010000166.1 GCA_027069285.1 Ardenticatenia bacterium
GTCAGCGGCCGCCACCACCCGGCCATCCGCATCCGCCACGAGGAATATCATCCCATGCTCACCCCCGCGTCCGCGCCCCATCCCCATCTGGAACATCCTGCCGGGTAACACAGTCTCCGCCCCGGCCAGTGTGCCGTTTCTGAGGTAGTATGCGACCAGGCTCCTGACTATGCCGGAGGCCATCATCATAGAGCCACTCTCGGAGTGCACATAGCGCCGGAAGCTGCTTTCGGTGCCATGTGAGATCGCCAGGGCTACGGCGCCCACCGCCAGCAGCGCGATCAGCAAGAAGGCCAGAGTCAATCTAACCCAGAGCCTGTTCACGTTCACCCATTCCGCAGCCGGTACCCGACCCCGTATACCGTCTCTATGATTCCGGGGTCGAGGCCTGTCTCTTTGAATTTCGCGCGCAGGTTCTTCACATGCACGTCAATCGTGCGCTCGTACGGGGCATATGCATCCCCCTGGATGTGATCCAGCAGTTCCATCCTGGTGAACACCCGGCCCGGATTCGCCATCAGGGTCGCCAGCAGGTCGAACTCACTGCGGGTGAGCCTGAGTTGTCTCCCATCCTCGGTTTTGACCGTACGGGCTTCTATATCAAGCTCCAGGCCGGCGGCACGGTATACCGTCGGCTCGGCGGCCAAATCTCCGTGAACGCGCCGCAGAACTGCCCGCACACGGGCGACCAGTGCGCGCGGGCTGAACGGCTTTGTCACGTAATCATCGGCGCCAAGCTCAAGCCCAGCAACCTGATCGGTCTCGTCCACACGGGCGGTCAGGAAAATGATCGGCACCGAGCTTTCTTTACGGATGATCCTGGCGGCTTCCCAACCGTTCATCTCCGGCATCATCACGTCCAGGATGACCAGATCTGGCTTCTCGTGGCGCACTTTATACATGGCCTCTTTACCGTTAACCGCCGTGCTCACCTGGAAGCCGTCCTGCTCCAGATATGCCTGCACCGTATCGCGCAGGAACTTTTCATCATCAACGACCAGTATCTTGAAACCCATACTCCCATCCCCCGGTTCATTTGTAGCCCTACCTGCTGTTATGGTAAACCACCGGTGTGAGGAAAATGTGAAGGCGCTGTTCAGAATGTGTGGGCCTTACCGGAAAGTCCGGGTTACCGTTCGTCACTTTCCATCGAGCGCACGGCGTCGAAATCCGGGATGTATGCACTCACGCCGGCCACCGTCCCCCGCATCCTGGGAACAGGGCCGGAAAAATCAACCACCCGCAGCTCAAATTCACCCGTTGGCGCCGAGGCGTAAACCGCAGTGGTCGCATCCGCCCAGGTGAGGGCAAATACCCCCTCGCCCGGCTGCGGGAATCGGATCGGCACCGGATCGCTGCCGATGGCCCATACCTCGCCCGGCGGCCCCATGCGATAGTAGAATCTGTCCCCGCCGGGCGACCAGCCGATAGGCTCAAGCTCGCCTATTGTCCCCTCGGCATATATGGCCGAATCCGTCCCATCCCACCTGGCAAGGGCCAGGCCTATGCGGTTATCGGTGACCGGCCCGATCATCTCGATATATGCCATCCGGCTCACATCCGGCGACCATATGGGAAGCCCGAAGAAGAAGGCCTCAACCGAGCCGACCTGTCGCGGTTCGCCATCCAGCGGCAGACGCCAGATCGCCACAGGTGGCGGCTCCTCTATGTAGTAGAGCATATCCGGATCGGGGATCGCCACCAGCAGCGACTCGCCATCCGGCGCCCATTGCAGCCGTGGGTAAAATGCCACCTGACTGCCGGAACTGACCGCCGGAAATGTGAAAAGCTCCCTGCGGGCGCTACCGTCGGGGGCTACGACCGAGATGATACCCGGTTCCTCGCCGTAGCGGCCAGGCACCACTAATGCGATGTGTTCTCCGGTGGGGCTTATGGCAAAGTTGCCCCCTTCTCCGTCCTCAAGGAGTCTTTCCACCTGGCCGGTTCGCACGTCAACTCGCCATAAGTCATCGGCCTTAAAGCGCCCGATCTCCTGTACGATGCCGGTATTGAAGTAAACCGTGTGGGGGTCGGCCCAGACCAGTTGCTCTTCGTCGATCTGCCTGGGCATGTCGCCGGTATGCAGATGCGCCGGCCCGATCAGTTGTATCTCGTCGGCCCCGTCTATCCCCACGGCCCATAACTGATCGAAAACGTCTTCGGAGCCACGCCGGAAGAGCACCCTGTGCCCGTCTGGTGAGATCATCGGCTTTGCGATCCCGCCCGCAGCGGCTATCGGCCAGGGGGTATCGGCTCCTTCGGTCCAGGCCCAGAGCACGTCATCCTCAACCCATACCACGGTCAATCGTCCGGTGACCTGGGCCATTCCGTCGGCGTGCACGGCTCCCAAAGGCCCGATCAGCGCCATCAGGAGGATCGCGAAAAGCGTCACACTTTGCCGATAGCACATCGCCGTCATCGGAACTTGAACGGCATCGGCAGTATCAGCAGTGCGAAGACCACGACCGCCAGGATGCCGGAGGCAACTCTGTAGGCGTCCAGGCCGGTTATATCATCGGTCGGCGGGGGATGCCGCAGTCCGCCCAGAAGCCCCAGTAACGCCCATATCAGCCAGGTCGGCCACATCGTCAGCCCCATCACCACCAGCAGGCCGAACACGACGATCGCCACTTGATGTGCCCGCCTGCCAAGCAGCGCGTATGCCACATGTCCGCCGTCCATCTGACCCATCGGGATCAGGTTGAGTGCGGTCAGCAACATGCCAAACCAGGCCGCCAGTGCGACGGGACGGTGCAATATGGCAAACGACAGGTCAGAATCGGTTACCAATCCGCCAAGCCAGGCCAGCAATGGCGGCACGTTAACGCCGGAGATGCCGGCCTGGATGAATACGTGGCTGCCTATTGAGCTGCCGGGCAACTTCAAGCCGATCATGTATAGGGGTAGCGCAACCAGGAAGCCAACCGTCGGCCCGGCGATACCTATGTCGAACAGTGCCAGGCGATTCTCCATTGGGGAACGGATCGCGATCACCGCCCCCAAAGTCCCCAAACTCCCGTTGAAGGGCATTGGGATGAAGAAGGGCAATGTCACCTTCACGTTGTGGAGTCGCGCTGCAACGTAATGGCCCATCTCGTGCAGGCCCAATATCGCCAACAGGGTGAGCGCAAAGGGCAATCCCGCTTTGAATGCCGCCCATAAGACTTCCGGGTGCCCTCGCTCGAACGCCTGCGGCAGGTAGAGATTGGGATTGTAACCGGCAAAGCTGGCCCCGGCGAAAAGGGTCGTGCCAAATGTGACCAATAGCAAGGCCAGATGTAATAGCGGGTGGGTTCCGGAACCGCCTTTGGGAAGTGAACCCCGCACTACTACGATCACATCCTGCCCGCTGTTATTGCGGCGCAGCAGGGGGAAACATCCCATCCGGCTCAGGCGTTCCCTCAAGAGGCGGTACACTTCGTCTGAGGGGTGCATCAGCCGCCCGATGAATGCCATCTCCGTCCCGTCATCGGAGGAGCGCACGCTTTCGATCTCGATATAAGGGTTCACCTCGGCCAGGATGGCTTCGCCATCGAGCCTTTCGTCCTCTTCCGCGTTAATGACACTCATCGTCCACCTGGCCCACCGGCAATACCAGTCCGAATGTGCTTCCCTCGCCCACTTTGCTCCGGACGAAGACGCGACCGCCATGTTTTTCGGCCACCGACTTGACTATTGCCAGCCCCAATCCGGTTCCCGGCGCCACATCCTCGGTGACCGCGACCCGGTAGAAACGCTCGAAGAGATGCACCTGCGCATCCGGCGGGATTCCCGGCCCGTTATCCTCGACTTCGAGGGTCACCTCTTTGCCATCGCCGGAAGTGAAAGCCCGGAGTGTGATCTTACCACCGTCAGGCGTGTACTTGATCGCGTTCGCCAGCAGATTCTCCAGCGCCCTACGCAGCCATCTTGCATCCCCAAGCACGGGCGGCAGGTCCGGTTCAAGCTCCAGGGTGAACGAATGGTGATGTTCGGCCATGAGGGGCACCATCTCCGTCCCGGTTCTGGTTAGCAAGTCACTCAGGTCAACGGGCTGGTGCTTCATCCCGACGCCGGATTCGATATGCTCCAGGTTCAGCAGCTCGTCTATCAGGTCTTGCATCCGGACGATGCCGTCGATGGCTATTTCCAATATTCTAGCCATGTCCTCAGCCATCTCGAACTCGCTTTGGAGCATCGCCATGGCGCTCAGGGCGGTTCCAAGCGGGTTGCGCAAGTCGTGTGCAGCCGATTGTACGAATTGCACTCTGGAGCGTTCGGCCTCCTTGAGGTGGCTGACGTTCTGCATTACGATGACCCAGCCTTCTGCGCTCTTGCCGGTATGGCCGGGTGGGGCGTAGACCGGGGAGATAACCCCCGACCAGAACTCCCCGTTTTCCATCTGCAGATCGATCACCGTGGAGCCTTCCCTGCCCTCCACCCTGGCCATAGCCCGGCGCAGCTCGGCGAGTACTCGTCTGGGGAGCGGCGAATCGAAAAGCGGGCGGCCCAACACATCATCCGCGCCCACCTGGAACAGGCGCTCGGCGGCCCGGTTAAACAGGTTGATGCGAGAGTGGCTATCGGTGGCGATGATCGCGTCGGCGGCAGATTGCACCACTGCGCTCAGCCGCGCCTGTTCCTCTCTGACGCGCTCGTATAGCCTGGCGTTATCCAGCGCCACCCCTACCTGGTCGGCTATGGCGCAGAGCACGGTGATCTCGCCATCGGAGAACGTATACGGGTGATGGCTGATCACGCTGAGGATGCCCACTATCTTACCGTGGGCGTGCATCGGGGCCATTGCCATCGCCTGAACCGGCTCATTGCCAAAGGCGGGAACTGCCAAACGATCGTCACCGGCCAGGCTGCCGGTGATCACGACGTCATCGGTCGCCAGCACCTGCCCGGATATACCTTTGCCGAGTTTGATCCGCATCGGCTTCTCGGTGACGAAATCCTGAACCCAGCCGCGTTGGGCCATCAGCACCAGTTCGCCGGCCTCCTCGTCTATCAGGCTGATCCCTGCGGCCTCAACTCTGATAACGCTCAGCACGGCATCCAGCGCGACCTCGAGGGTGACGTTCAGGTCCAGCGACTGGCTGACTGTGGTGGCCACGGTGTTTATCGCGGCCAGTTGATCTACCCGGCGTTTCACTTCCTCGGTCAGGCGCAAGTTACGCTCCACCAAACTGCGATGTGCCTCGCCCTGGTTCGGTCGCTCATCATGCATAACGCGCCCATTTCACTAGCTTCGACCGCACGTATAGCATACATTCCCGGCCCGCATCCAGACAAACATCTCTATGGCCCAAAATCCTCAAACTCGTCCTCGACTTCCGGTTCTTCTGAGATATAGATCAACTCATCGGCTATGGAAGGGCACATTTGGTCTCCATTTGGGGCTATCGGAGCGACCTGCCATCCGTAGATGCCGGCCTCGGTGAACGCATCTGGCGGAAATGTGAATTCGGTCTCCGTGATATATTCATCTACCACCCGGCCATCCACGGAATCCAGCATGACGTGATAGGTAACTGCTCCCTCCACCTCAGTCCACCTCAGAACGGCTTCGCCGCCTTCTTCGGGGATAAAGTCGGTGGCTTCGATCACCTCAAAGTCGGCGCAACCGGGCGCTCTGGTGGCAGTAGGAGGAGCGGTTCCAACGGGACCTGGCCCGGAACCGCAACAAGGCTCGGTCGCCACGGGGGTGAAAGTGGGGGATGGCGTCCATGATGGGGGAAGCGTGGGCC
>JALXEW010000167.1 GCA_027069285.1 Ardenticatenia bacterium
AGCGCCACCATTTGCTCGACCGTGATCGGCCAGGCGTTAGACTCGCTTTGTGGCACCAACCCGACCATCCTCGCCCTGGAGCGTGGAGGTACCCTGCGAATGTCATGCCCTCCCAACAGCACGATGGGCGTGCGCGGCCTGATGATGCCTGCCAGCAGTTTAACCAGCGTGGTCTTGCCGGCACCGTTTGGGCCGATTATCGCCAGTATCTCGCCACGCTCGGCGGATAGATCAACTCCTTTTATGACGTCGGTGCCGTTATACGCGAATGTGAGATCGTGGGTCTGGATGTAGCTCATTTTAGCTTCCACCTCCCGGTGCCGAGCAGGTAAAGGAAGAACGGCCCCCCTATAAGCGAAGTGAATATGCCAACGGGTAGCTCCAGCGGCGCCAGCAAAGTCCTGGCGACGGTATCGGCCACCAGCAGTATCAACGCTCCGAGCATGAACGCGACCGGCAATACCCGTCCATGCTCCGCGCCGACCAGCATCCTGGCCATGTGCGGGGCGATCATGCCGATGAAGCCGATAGTCCCGCTACCCGAGACCGCTGCGGCGGTGGTCAGACTGGCACCGCCGATGATTAACATGCGTGCGCGGCGCAGGTTCAGGCCCAGGCTCATGGCCGTCTCATCGCCGCAGCTGAGTGCGTCCAGCGGCCTGGACATCAGCCAGAGCGTGATCAGGCCCGGCGGGGCATATGTCGCCGCAGTTCGTACATCGTCCCAGCCGGAATTGGCCAGACTCCCCATCAGCCACAGGAAAATCTTGTGGAGTGACTCGGAATGCAGTACCATCAGTAATGAGACAACCGATGCCACCATCGTACTGAAGGCGACACCGGCAAGCAGTAGCGATATGGGAGACCCGGCGCCCCCGGCTTCGGCCACCCCATACACCACCACCACGGCCAGTAAAGCACCGCCGAAGGCGCCGAGTCCGACCGTATCGAAACCGCCGAGCCTGATTTGCAGGCCGGTTATCACGGCCAGCGTCACGCCCAGTGAGGCGCCGCTTGAGGCGCCCACTATGTAAGGATCGGCCAGCACATTTTGGAAAAGTCCCTGGTAGGCGGCGCCCGCCCCGGCCAGGCTACCACCTACCAGGATCGCCAGGAGGATGCGCGGCAGACGCAACGTCAACACGATGGTCTGTGCCGTCGGATCGGATGGCGTTTGCCACGGCAGGAGTGATGCCAGCACTTCCCGCCGGTCAACGGCTACCGCCCCGATCCCAAGCCCCGCTACCGCCGCGCCGATCAGTAGCGCGGTCAGAACGGCTACGACTATGACGAAGCGCCTGCCGCCCATCTTCGCTCACTCGAACAGGTCAGGGTATAGCGCCTGGGCCACCATCTCGATGGCATCGGCAACTCGCGGGCCGGGCCGCGAGATTATATCGTCGTCAAAAAGGTATATCCGACCGTTTTGGACGGCGCTGATGTTTTCCCATCCCTCGCGAGAACTGATGGCCTCAAGGCTCATCGCCTCGGCATGGGTCTGGGCACTCATGATCACGTCCGGGTTGCGGGCGATCACCTCCTCAGCCGTCACCATTGGATACCCCTCGGCCAACTCCGGGAACAGTGGCATACCGCCCGCCGTCTCGATGATCGTGCCGATGAACGTCTCGGTGCCTGTGGTCATCAGCGGGTCGTCCCAGACTTCGTAGAACACCGTTGGCCGCTCGTCCGGCGGCACCTGATCTACGATGCTCTCGACCGCTTCGATCCGGCTTTGCATCTCCGAGACCACCATTGATGCCCCAAAGGTGTTATTGGTCAGCAGGCCAACGTTGATGATGTCGGCGTAAAGGCCTTTCAGGCCGCGAGGGCGCAGTACGAATAGCGGTATTCCGGCCTCGTTGAGTGCGTCCTCCAACTCCATGTGCAGGTCGCTGCCGATGACCAGATCGGCGCCCAGCGATACGATAGTCTCCACGCTGATCGTATCGGCGGTGAAGCCGCCCACGCTGGGTATATCCTCGACCTCGGCAGGGTAGTTGCAGAAATCGGTGCGCCCGACCACTTTATCGCCTGCGCCAACTGCGAAGAGTATCTCGGTGTTGGCCGGCGCGAGCGAGACTATATGTTGAGGTTCTGCTTCCAGCGTGATCTCGCGGCCCAGGTCGTCAACCACCGTCAGCGGGTAGTCGACCCCGCCGTCTTGTGCGAGCGCCGCGCCGGGGGCCAGAACCCCGATCAGGATCGCGATGACCATCAAGGCCCAGGGAAAACGTTTCATAGTACGCCTCCTGATGCGTTATGTGATCCAGGTGGGGGCGATGGGCAAGGAATCGAAACCCCACGGCTTTGTGCCGTGGGGGAGGAGTCACAGCGTGCGGGAAGTGAACACGCTCAGGACTCGTTGGTCCTAGCTCCAACCCCCATCCACGAAGGTTGCAAGCTCAGCCGAGGCGGGCGTCCTGACTTCCCCTCGCGTCGGAGGGGTTACAGTTGCGGGGCAGCGCCGGACTCTCACCGGCTTCGCCATTAAACCCTGCCATCCGGGGCACGGGTACCTCGACCGGAGCCGTATTCAATTGTGAGCACAATATATCGCAATATCCCAGATCGGGCAAAATCAGGAGGCGGCGACCTACCCCAGGGGTAGCGAGATGACGAAGGAGCTTCCCTGGCCCCCCGGTGCCTCCTCGACCCATATCCTGCCCCCGTGTGCCTGGACGATCGCCTTGCAGAGCGCCAGCCCCAATCCCAGACCGGCGCCCTCGTCGCCCGGCACGCGGACGAATGGGTCGAAAATGCGTTCGCGGTACTCCTCCGGCACTCCCGGGCCTTTATCGCTCACGATGATGCGCAACTCGCGTCCGTATAGGGACGAGACCTGGATTTTTATGGCGGTTTCGGGTGGGGCGTAGCGCATGGCATTTTCCACCAGGTGAGTCATGGCACGCAGTAACAACTTCTCGTCGGCGCGGATCATCGGCAGGTCACGGTCGACCTCCACGTCTATGAGCACCTTCATGGCCCTTGCCGATGGTGTCAGTCGGGCGGCCACCCTCTCGGCCAGTGCGCCGACCATGACCGGCTTCAGCTCCAGCGAGGCCTCACCGGTTTCCAATCGTTGCCAATCCATCAGGCGATCCAGGTACATTGACATACGTCTGGCATGTGACGAGACCAGATCGAGCAGCTCGGCGGCCTCGTCGCTTATGCGCGTGGAGAGTGCGCGGCGCAGCATGGTCAGTCCGCTTGTCACGCCGTCTACCGCTTCGGCCAGGTCCTGGAAAAGTAGCCCCAGCCCTTCCAGGCGGGCCTCATCCATCTCATCGGCCTGGGCAGATTCTGCCGGCGCACCGGCGACACGCCTGGCAAAGTAGTCGATCGAACGGGAAGCATCTGCCAGGTAGTCATCCGTTGCCCGGAGCCGGTTGCTCAATGCCCGTAGCAGTGCCAGGTTCACCTCTGGACTGCGCATCAGCAGCTTTTGGAAATCCCGGCGCGAGAGGCTGATCAGTCTCGAATCCTCGATCACCAGCACGGTTGCCGATCGCGGGCGGTTATCCAGCAGGCTCATTTCGCCGACCAGATCGCCCGGCAATCGCTCGCCCAGCACCAAAGGTGGCCCGGAGCCGATCTCGCGTTGCACGCGCAGCCTGCCGCTCCAGATGGCGTAGGCTTTATCCCCGGCCTCTCCCTGATGGAAAAGTACCGTCCCTGCTTTGAAGAATTCGTCCTTGAGCGCCGCCTGCATTGCCTCTGGAGCTACTTCCATCAGCGCCCGCAGGAGTGGCGAACGTTGAAGTATGAGCTTGAGGTCGTTCAAATCCGGTGGGGCCTGATCTTTCATATCCGCACTCCGAAGCCGATTCCCTTTATACCTTTGAGTAGTTTATTCTGACCCTATGGTGCTGTCAATTTGGGGAATCTGCTATAAAATCAGGTGCGTGTTTGATCGCGATATAACGCTGCATCTTTGGAGAGTCGCCTGTGAAACAGGATATAGATCGTTTGATGGAAGCGAGGGGCCTGGACGCCCTGATCGTCACCGGGCCGATGGGCGATAACACGCCGATGAAGTACCTGACTGGGAATGCGAAACTCACCGGTGGCCTGGTCGTCAAGGTGCGGGATAGCGCACCTGTGCTCATCGCCTCGGATATGGAGCGGGAAGAGGCTGCTAAGAGCGGCCTGGAAGTCCACACCTTTAGCTCGCTGGGGTATATGGAGCTGTTGCAAAAGTACCCGGGCGAGACACTGAAGGCCCAGGTTGAATTCTACGGCAGGATATTCAACAAGTTCGGCATACGCGGAAAAGTCGGCTTCTACGGGCGGGGTGATCCGGGCACGGCGTATCGGCTGATCACCGCGCTGGCGGCGGAATACGACTATATCGAGCCGGTCGGCGAGGCCGAGCCGACGGTTTTCGATGCCGCCTATGAGACTAAGGACGCCGATGAGATCGCCAGGCTAAAGGATGTGGGCCGCCGTACGTGCGCCGTCATGGGCGAGGCGTTGGACTTCATAAAGTCCCACTCGGCCAGGGACGGGACAATTGTCAAAGACGATGGCTCCCCGTTGACCATTGGCGATGTGAAGCGCTTTGTGCGCCACCGTCTCCTCGAATACGATCTTGAGGACCCGTTGGAGATGATCTTCGCCCAGGGGCGTGATGCGGGTGTGCCACATTCGCACGGAGAGGACGATCAACCGTTACGGCTGGGCAAGAGCGTTATCTTCGACCTCTTCCCGCGTGAGCTGGGCGGCGGCTACTTCCACGACATGACGCGCACGTGGTGCTTTGGGTACGCGCCGGATGAGGTGCAGGAGGCTTACGAGCAGGTGATGGAGATCTCGGCCAGGATCATGGCTGCCTATAAAGTCGGCGAGCCGGCCTCGAAGTACCAGATCATGGCCGAGGAATACTTCGAGGAACGTGGCCATCCCACTTTGCATACCAACCCACGTACCCGCGAGGGTTACGTGCATAACCTGGGCCACGGCGTCGGACTCCAGGTGCACGAATCGCCCAGGTTCAGCCGCCACTCGGTTAAGAGCACGCTGCGGATCGGTAACGTGTTCACGATCGAGCCGGGGCTTTACTACCCCGATCGCGGGTTCGGGGTGCGCATCGAGGATACCGTCTACGTTGACGAGGACGGCAAGGTGGTGCCGATCACCGATTTCCCAAAGGATTTGGTGATCCCCCTGGGATAGGTTTATGACACGCATTTTAGGCATTGAGACTTCGTGTGATGAGACTGCGGCGGCGGTCGTCGAGGACGGGCGCAGGGTACTTTCTAACGTCGTCGCCTCGCAGATCGAGCTACATGCCAGGTACGGCGGCGTTTTCCCGGAGATGGCATCCCGTGCCCACATCGAGGCTATCAGTACCGTGGTGGGGGACGCATTGCGAGAATCCGGTGTGTTGCTCGGCGACCTGGATGCGGTTGCCGTCACCGTCGGGCCTGGTTTGGCCGGATCGCTTGTGGTGGGCGTCAACTTCGCAAAGGGCCTTGCGCTCGGAGGTGAGCTTCCGTTGCTCGGTATCAACCACCTGGAAGGGCATATTTACGCGATCTGGCTCACCGATGCCGAGATCGAGTTCCCGGCGGTGTGCCTGGTCGTCTCCGGCGGCCATACCGAACTGATCCTGATGCGCGATCATGGCGATTACCGCCGCCTGGGCTACACAATAGACGATGCTGCGGGTGAGGCTTTCGATAAAGTCGGGAGGGTGTTGGGGCTACCATATCC
>JALXEW010000168.1 GCA_027069285.1 Ardenticatenia bacterium
TCCTCCAATATTTTCTCGGCCTCGGCCTCGGCGTTCTGACGGGCCTCGGCGGCAACGCGGGCATCCTCAAGGCCCTTGGCGATCTTGCGCTTGCGCTCTTCCAGCATGTTCAGCAGCGGCCTGTAGCCCAGGGCACCCATAAGGAGCACAAGCAAGAGGAAGTTTATTATCTGGGCCAGGAGAAATCCGGGGTTGATTCCCAGTGCTTCCAAAGCTGCTTCCCTCCTCGCGTCTGCCGGGCAGACACGTTCACTGAATGCCGACGAAGGCCAGAACCAGGGCGACTACCAATGCGTAGATCGCGACGGCCTCCGCGAAGGCGATACCCAAGATCATGTTGACTTGAATCTGGCCCGCCGCATCGGGATTCCGACCGATGGCGGTCATGGCGCCCTGAACTAGAAGGCCGATCCCGATGCCCGGCCCGATGGCTCCCAACATGGCAAGTCCGGCACCTATGGCGCGAGCTGCGTCAACTTCCATGAAATGTCCTCCTGCAATCGTACTTTTTCCGGGCGAAATCAGTGAGCCTCTCCCTCGTGGTGAGAGACCATAGCCGAGGTGATGAACACCAAAGTGAGCATGGCAAATACAAATGCCTGCACCGCGCCTACGAAAAGCTCCAGGCCGTAGAACACGATGGGCATCACAGTCGCCACAAGGTACGTCATCACGAAGAGCAGAACCTGCCCGGCGAAGATATTGCCGAAAAGTCGGAAGGCGAACGAGATGACTTTGGCAAGCTCGGAGACTATTTCCAATAACCCGACGCCAAAGTCCATATATCCCATGCCGCCTTTGGCAATGCCCGGTATGTTGATGAATTTGTAGAAGTACGCCGGGCCGAGTTCCATCACGCCAAATACCTGCACCAGGACGACGGCGGTTATCGCCAGGCCGAGCGTCAGGTTCAGATCGGTGGCGGCTGCGCGGACGAACGGGGTCACCACGTAGCCACGTGAAATATGCTCCCCGGCTTCATGCTCACCTTCCTCCGCGATCACCACCGGCCTGCTGCCATCTATGGCGGCTATGGGCCAGTTCTCGTGCAATTCGTAGCCTTGCATATCGCCGTGCGCCTGGTGAACCAGGCCGATGCTATCAACTCCGGGCAGCAGCTCCATCCAGTTCGCGATCAGCAGGAAGAGGAATATGGTGGCAAACCAGGGAAATATCTGCCGCGCCCGCTTGTGCCCGGCGACCTGGGTGACCATGCCGTAAAGGGCCTCGATTATCACCTCGAAGAGGTTTTGTACGCCTGAGGGCACTTCTTTGATGCTGCGCACGGCCAGCAATCCGAAAAGCAGCAGGACTATATCGGCGAGTAAGGTGGCAACCAGGGTATTGGTCAGGTCAAATCCGGGGAACAGGTCGTGGATCAGTACCTCGCCCGGCAGTTGGATCACCGGCAACACCACCGGTCCGGTGACGGCGGGCAAGATCACATTCGGAACCACTCCGCATCCCACTACCGCCACGATGAGGGCGGCGATGAAGATCAGGACGTTCCTGTTCACAGGCCGTTCTCCTTGAAGATGGACGTCTGGTCGTCGGGCGGCTTTGCGAGGTTGCGTGCGGCGCTGAGGGTGCTTTGCACCATGATCACCAGGCTGATGGGAATGCCCAGCACTATCCCCAGGAGGGTGAAGATGTAGCCGGTTTCAAATCTGGAATCCAGCCAGATGCCCAATAAGAGTGCGCCAATGATTATGACCACGGTAAGGCATCCGGCCTGCCCGGCCACTCCCGCCAGTGCCAGGCTACGCAGGGTGGAGGGCCGCCGTTCCTCGTTCATAATCCGCCCGTATAGGCTATGGTATCTAAAAGGTACAGCCGATGTACAAGTCTACCAGAGGTGCTCTTTTCCCGCCAGATCACACCCCCGGCAGGCCTAAAGCCGCCTGACGCGCCCACTCGAATCCGATCCCGGCACCGATCGTCCCCAGTACGATGATGCCAACCAGGGTGACGCCGAACACCACCCAATATGGCCGGGGTACTTCGATGGGTTTATCTTCGTCTTCAGAGCGGTCAACGTACATGACTTTGGCGATGCTCAGGTAGTAGTAAAGGGCTATGATGGCGTTGATCACGCCGATTATCGCCAGGCCGACCAGGCCGGCATCAACCGCAGCCGAGAAGAGGTAGAATTTGCCGATGAAGCCGGCCAAAGGCGGTATCCCGCCCAGGGAGAGCAATGCCAGCAACATCGCCATCGCCAACCCAGGCGACCTCCGGCTCAGCCCGGCCATATCGGCTATCTCTTCGCTATGGGTGGCGCGGTGGAATAGGGTCACCACGGTGAAGGCGGCGATGTTGGTCAGCACGTAAAGGCCCATGTAGAAGGTGACCGAGGCCGCTCCGAGGCCGTTATCTGATGCGTATACCGCCACGGCACCCATCAGGGTATATCCGGCCTGGGCGATGCTGGAGTAGGCCAGCAGTCGCTTGATGTTCTTTTGGGGCAACGCCAGCACGTTGCCGACGGTCATAGTCGCGACCGAGAAGACCACGAGCAACGGCGCCCACATCTGCGGTTGATGCTGGAATATGCCCAGGAAAACGCGCATCAAAAGGGCAAAGCTGGCCGCCTTGCTCCCCACGCTGACGAATGCCGCAACCGGTATCGGGGCACCTTCGTATACATCCGGCGTCCAGAAGTGGAACGGGACCGCCGAGACTTTGAACGCCACCCCCACGGCCACGAATATCACCGCCACAAGTAACGGCAACGTCCCCGGCTCCCCAAAGCGGAACGCGGCGGCTATGTCGTATATGCCCGTTTCGCCGGTGAATCCGTAAAGCAGGCTCAGGCCGTAGAGCAGGAACGCCGAGGCAAAGGCCCCAAACAGGAAGTATTTCAACCCGGCCTCCGCCGACCGGTCATCATCGCGCAGGAACCCGGCCAGGATGTATAGCGGGATGCTGGTGGTTTCCATTGCCACGTAGGCCATGATGATGTCCGCAGCGGATGCCATCAGGGTCATCCCGATGGTCGAGGCCAGGAGTATGGCGTAGTACTCGGCCTTTCTGCCCACTCCCTCGGCGTCAACCGACATCAGGCACGTTAGTGCCGAGGCCAGTAGCACCATCACTTTGAATATCTGTGCCAGGTCGTCATGCCTGATCATGCCGCCCAATAGCGCCTCGTCACCTTGCGGCGGGCTGAGGATCAACGTCAGGGCCAGAATCACGAAGACTCCGGTGCCGGCCACGATCCCCAGTTCCCGTTTCCGGGAAGACGGCCATATCAGATCCAGCGCCAGCACTACCAGCGCCAGAACCGCCAGCAGAATCTCCGGCAAGATGGCAAGTAACTCAGAGTTTTCCAGGGTTCCGATGTTCACTTATGCCCCTCCCGCCAGAACCTGCACGATGGGCAGCATACTGGTCTGCACCATCGGCGCCATGATCTCAGGGTATACGCCGAGTATTATCAGCGAACCGACCAGGAGCACCAGGGCGATCTTGTCCAGCACGGTTATATCCGGCAACTCACCGTATTTTTCGGCATTGTATTCGCCAAAGAAGACTTGCTGGACAACCCGCAGCACATACGAGGCGGTGATGATGATGCCCAAAGCCCCGATCACGGCTATCACCGGATAGTAGTTGCTCAGCGTAAAGCTCCCAACGGTCAAAGTCACACCGGCAGCGTTCCAGACGCCCAGGAAGATCGGCAGCTCGGCCACGAAGCCGCTCAGACCGGGCATACCCATGCTCACCAAGCCGCCGATGATGAACGCAACTGCCACCCACGGCATCCGCTGTACCATCCCGCCCAGGCTGGGTATGTCACGGGTATGGGCGCGGTCGTAAACCATGCCCACACACGCAAAGAAGAGGGCCGTCATCGCGCCGTGGCTGAACATTTGCAAGCCCGCGCCCATCATCCCGATCTCGTTCATGGTGGCCCAGCCCATGCTCACCAACCCCATGTGCGAGACGCTGGAGAATCCGATGACGTATTTGAAGTCACGCTGCCTGAAGGCGATGAAGGCGCCGTATACCACGTTGATCAGCGTCAGGAATACGATCCACGGCAGGTGTACCCTGGCCCCTTCCGGCAGCATCTGAACCCCAACGCGCAAGGCGCTATAGGCACCCAGCTTCATAAGGACGCCCGCGTGGATCATGGAGACGGCGGTCGGCGCGGCTACGTGACCATCTGGACTCCAGTTATGGAACGGGAAGACGCCCGCCAGCACCCCAAAGCCCAGGAATATGAAGGGGAACCAGAACCGGGCGAAGGTCAATCCCTCACGGCCCAGGTACCCAACCTGATCGAACGCGCCGGATTGCGAGGCAGCGATCATGTGCTCCATGTCGAAGGAATATATGCCGGTCGCCTCGCCCGCGACGAAGTACATGGCGATCACGCCGACCATCGCGATCACGCTGCCGACCAGGATGTAGAGCGTCAGTTTCATCGAGGCGTAGACCCGTGTCACTTTCCAGCCCCAGGTGACGATCAGGATGTACATCGGGAAGATCGCCAGCTCGTAGAAGAAGAACAATACAAACAGGTCCAACGCCACGAAGACGCCGAATACCCCTGCCACAAGCAGCATGAAGAACGCCATGAATTCCCGGCAGCGTTCCTCGATCCCCCACGAGATCAGGACGCCGGTGAACGCTGCCAGAGCGGTCAGCAGCACCATCGGGGCGCTGATCCCGTCAACGCCGAGTTTGTAGCTTATCCCCAGCGCCTCGACCCAGGGCACATCCTCCACGAATTGGAAGCTGGATTGCCCCTCGGCGGCGGCAGTTTCGGCAGCGCTCACGTCATAGTTGAAGTACACAAACAGCGCCATAGCAAGCACCGCCGCGCCGGTCGCAGCGGCGATCACTTTCGCCTCCCGCGTGTATTTATCCGGCATCAGCAGTATGATCACCGCCGCCGCCATCGGCGTCAGCACTATTGCACTCAGCACCGGAAATCCCATAGCTCCCTCGTTTCTCCGTTATGGACTCCGATTCCGTATCCCAGGCGATCACGCCCCAAGCAGACGTGAAACTGCCTGATTGATCACCGAAACCAGCCAGTTGGGCCACACGCCGATGACCAGCATCAGCACCAAAAGCGGCGCGATTGCGACTACCTCGCGCACCTCGATCTCCAGGTTATGGCCCTTCCACTCGTCTTTGACCGGGCCGTGCAGCACCTTTTGTATCCCTTTGAGGATGTAGGCGCCGGTGAAGAATAGCCCGATCATCGCCAGGGCGGTATAGAGTGTGAAGATCGGCCAGGCGCCCTGCACCACCATATATTCGCTGACGAAGCCGTTAAGGCCGGGCAGGCCCAGGCTCGCCATCGATGAAAATAGCAGGATGCCGCCGTAGACCGGCGCGATCACCCACACGCCGCCGAATCTGGTCAGATCGCGTGTGTGGGCCTTATGGTAGAGCGCGCCAACCAGGAGGAACATGGCAGCCGCGCTCAGGCCGTGGTTGAACATCTGCAAGACGGCGCCGTTAAGGGCCATGATCGCCGATTGCGAATCGCCGCCCCGCCCGCCGTATACGTATGCAGCTGCCGCGATGCCCAATACCACGAAGCCCATGTGGTTGACCGATGAGTAGGCCACCAGGCGTTTGAAATCGGTCTGCCCAAATGAGGCCAGCGCGCCCATGATTATCGCCAATACGGCCAGCACCCCAATCGTCCCGGCGAATCTGGCCGCCTGCTCCGGGAAGAAGGGCAATACCAGGCGCAGGAACCCATAGGCTCCCAGCTTTAGCAGCACGCCGGCCAGGATCATCGATCCGGCGGTCGGGGCCTCGGTGTGCGCATCCGGCAGCCACGTGTGGAACGGCCAGATCGGTACCTTGATGGCGAATGCAACGAAGAAGGCCCAGAATGTGATCGTCTTGATCGTTTCGATCCCCAACCCAAAGAGCGTCCCGCCTTCGGGCGTGAAGTCCGGCCATATCCCGGCCAGGGTCGGGATGTCGAAGGTGCCGGTCGTCAGCCCGATGAGCTGGATCGAGAGCAGTAGCCCCAACGAGCCTCCCATCGTGTAAATAAAGAACTTGAATGAGGCGTATTCCTTGTTCGCGCTGCCCCAGATGTTTATCAGGAAGTACATCGGCACCAGACCGATCTCCCAGAAGATGAAGAAGATGATGAGGTCGAGCGAGACGAAAACCCCCATCATCCCCATCTCCAACATCAGGAACAGCGACATGTACATGTGCACCCGATCCTCGATCTCAAACGAGATCAGGACGGCCAGCGGGGTGAGTAACGCCGTCAAGAGCACCAACGGCACGCTCAGTCCGTCAACTCCCACGTGCCAGTTGGCGTTGATCATGCCGAACCAGGTGGTCTGTTCCTCAAAACAGTACCCCGCCTCAGAAGGCTCACAGGTCTGGAATTGGAACCATAGCCAGATGGCAAGCACTAAAACCGCCAGTGAGAACCCAAATGCCAGCCATCGGGCGGTCTTCTTCATATCGCGCGGCAGTAAGATGATCACCACGGCCCCCGCGAGCGGGAGAAAGGTGATCGCGCTGAGCACTCCGATGTCCATCTACCTCTCTCCTCCCCGCCTCTACCCGCCGAACCAGAAGATCGCGCCGATCACGATTATCGAGACCAGCGCCATCAGCAGGTATTGTTGTATCTTGCCGGTTTGGATCTCGCGGAACCAGGCTCCGAATTCGCCTATCCCCATCGGGATGCCGTCGCCAACCCCGTCAACTACCTCGGTGTTGAACGAGCGGAACAGGTACCCGATCCAGATCGCGATCCTGCCGATCCCGTGCAGGATGCCGTCTATGATGCCGCGATCTATGAACAGGTAGGCGACTTTTTCGGCAAACCATTCGGCGGGTTTGATGAATATCGCCTCGTAAAGTTCGTCGAAGTAGTACTTGTTGACGAGGATGCTGTAAAGCCACCCGCCCAGTACCCCTTGAACCGGGTCGGGTTGTGTCGCCTCTTTGTAGCCCCTGACCACGTAGACCCACCATCCGAGCGCCAGCCCGCCCAGAGCCACCACCACCGAGGTCGCCACGGCGGTTGGGTTAAAAGGCAGCGCTTCTGGATGTTCGAGCAGGGTCCCGCCGACGAATTCATGGAATGGGCTGCTTTCGCCCGGTGAGAGTATCGCCCCCAGGATCGGGAAATCCGGGTGCACGCCGACGAAGCCGGTCACCAGGGCGAAGAAGGCCAGGACTACTAACGGCGCGGTCATAGTCCAAACGCTCTCGGTTGCATGTTCCGCCGCCGCCGACCTGGGCTTGCCAAAGAAGGTCATGCCGATCTGACGCATGGTGTAAAAGGCGGTCAGGAATGCCGCCGCAACCAGCATCACGAAGACGAAGACCCCCAGGCCATGTCCCATTTGCGTCTGCTGGAGCGCGTCGGCGATTATCTCGTCCTTGCTCCAGAACCCGGCGGTCACCACGGGGAAGCCACTGAGTGCCATGCCGCCGATCAGGAAGGTCCAGAACGTGATCGGCTGCTTTTTGCGCAGACCGCCCATGAAGCGCATATCCTGCGGGTTGAAGCCTTCCGGCATGTGGTGACCCTCGTGGTGGGCGTGATGTTCGCCGTGCTCCATCCCGTGGATGACCGAGCCGGAACCCATAAACAGCAGCGCTTTGAATATGGCATGGGTGATCAGGTGGAAGGCCGCAGCGATGTAGGCCCCGATGCCGAGCGCGGCTACCATGTAGCCCAGCTGGCTGATGGTGGAATAGGCCAGCACGCGCTTGATGTCATTTTGGGCCACGGCGATGGTGGCCGAAAACAGTGCCGTAAATGCCCCGATCAGGCCCATTGCCAGCATCGGCGGGCTGAATATCCCCTCATGCGGCTCGGCGCCTATCGAGAGCAGCGGGTACATCCTGATGACCATGTAGACGCCGGCGGAAACCATTGTCGCGGCGTGGATCATGGCGCTGACCGGGGTGGGGCCTTCCATAGCGTCCGGCAACCAGACGTGCAGCGGGAATTGGGCGCTCTTGCCGACCGTGCCGGCGAAGAGCAACAGCCCGATCAGGCCGGCAGTGGAGATGCCCCCGCCCAGGTAAATCGAGGGCGCGGCCAGGGATTCGAGCATCTCCGGGTTGCGCAGCACCTCGTGGAAGTTCAGGGTGCCGGTCGCCGAGTAGAGGTACGCTATGCCCAGTAGCATCAGCACGTCACCCACACGGGTGGTCAGGAAGGCTTTGACGGCTGCGCGATAGGCCGAGCGCTTCTCAAACCAGAAGCCGATCAGCAGGTACGAACAAAGCCCCATTATCTCCCAGCCGATGAAGAGCAACAGCAGGTTATCGGCCACCACCAGGGTCAGCATGGCCCCGGCAAAGAGGGAGATGAAGGCGAAGAACCGACTATATCGCGGGTCGGCGGCCATGTACCCGATGCTGTATACGAAGATCGAGGTGGCGGTCAGCGGCACCATGAAGAGCATTATCACCGTCAAGGGGTCGACCACCACGCCGATCTTTATGGCCTCCGCCCCAACGCTCAGCCAATCGATCGCGCTCTCTATCGGGTGGGCACCGAGATGTTCGGTGCTTATCCCGATGAAGAACACCGAGAAGCCCAGCACCGCCGATATGACCATCGAGCCGACGGCCAAAAGGGTGCTGAGCGCCCGGCTACGTGCGGTGAAGAGCACGATCAGGAAGAAGGCCACCAAAGGCGGTATTGGTATCAGCCAGGTAAGCAGCTCTTGTGTTGTCATGCTATCCTCGCAGCAGGTCTATATCTTCTGCGATCACGGTCTGGCGGTTGCGGTAGATCGAGATTATCATCGCCAGCCCGACCGCAGCCTCTGCGGCTGCGACAACCAGTACGAAAAGCGCGAAAGCCTGTCCGCTCACGTCCATCGGCGTCAGGTAGCGCCAGAATGCGATCAGGTTGACGTTGACCGCGTTGAGCATAAGCTCGATTCCCATCAGGATCGCAACGGCATTCCGCCTGGAAAGCACGCCGTAGACGCCGATGGCAAAAAGTCCCGCAGAGACAACAAGGTACATCCACAGTGGAACCATGAGTGACTCCCCTATCTCGCGGAGCGTTCAGGAAGTGGGCCTGCTCCGCACGATCACAATCGCCCCGATCATGGCCGCCAGGATCAGGACCGATGCGACTTCAAACGGCAATACGTACCTATCCGGATCAACCAGAGAGGCGCCAAGTGCGGTGATGCTATCCGCAGGCACGTCGCCAACCGGTTCCTGGGGCCAGTAGCTGCGCACCCTCCCGCCACTGACCTGCAGGATAACGGCCACGAGTGATACCAGCACGATCAATGCGATCAGCGCCGAGACTTCCCATTGTTTATTGGCCGCGATGGGGGCCTTCATCAGGCTGCGGGTGAGCATGATGGCGATGATGATGAGGATCGCCACGGCTGCCACGTACAGCATGATCTGAACTGCGGCCAGGAACGGCGCCGTGAGTAATATGTACAATCCCGCCACGCCGAAAAGCGAGAGGATGAGCATCAGGGCGGCGTGGAATAGATTCCGCATGGTCACCACACCCAGCGCCCCGCCGAGCGTGAAGACCGCGAAAATGGCAAACGCAACGGTTTCGGCGGTGATTTCCATAGGATTTCCCCCCAGATGTGCCTACTGGTGTGCCGCTGCCGGCTGTGGGGCCGAGAACTCGCCCTCATCCACCAACGCCTCGACCTTACGGCGCTCCCGCCGGGCATAGACGCCCAGCAAAGCCAGGACGACGATCACCAGGGCGGCATTCGCCAACAGGAAGAGGACGGCGCGTGGGAGCTCGGCCATGAACTCCGGCCCGAAGGCCCATTCGACCCAGGGAGTGTTCTGCAATACCTCGGCCACCTGTTCCTCGCTCAACCTCAAGGGAAGTTTGCCCAGGATGGCCACCATCAGCACGTTGACCAGTGATAACGGCACCAGGAATTTCCAGTTGAGGTTGAGCATCTGGTCAATCCGCACACGGGGTACGGTGCAGCGTACCCACATAACCACGAAGTAGACCACCATCGTCTTGATGCCCAGGTATACAAAGCCCAGGGTCGGGTACTGCTGAACCCACGGCCCCCTCCAGCCGCCCAGGAATAGCACCGCCGTCAGGGCACTGATGGCAAAGGCGTGCATGAACTCGGCCAGGAAGAACATGGCAAAGCGCATACCGGAATATTCGATGTGGAACCCGGCCACCAGCTCCGATTCGGCTTCCAAAAGGTCAAAAGGCGGGCGCCCAACCTCGGCCAGGCTGGATACGAAGAAGACGAACGCAGCCACCGGTACGTAGACGATGTACCAGATCGGCTGCGCCTCGACAATGCCCTGGGTGGACATTGTGCCGGCAAGCATCACCGGCACCAGCAACGATAGCACCAGCGGCACTTCGTAGCTGATCGTTTGCGCCACCACGCGCAAAGCGCCTAACAAGGCATATTTGTTGTTGGAACTCCACCCGGCCATAAGCACGGCCAGGACTCCAAACGCGCCGACCGCCACGATATAGAGCACTGCGACGTTCAGGTCGGACGCGATGGCGTTGGTGGTGAAGGGCACCACCGCCCAGATCAGGAGCACCCCCAAAACGGAGAAAACCGGCGCGATATTATAGGGGACTTTATCGGCGCCGGCGGGGGTGATAAGTTCTTTGGTCAGCAGTTTGATGGCATCGGCCACGGTCTGGAATATCCCGTAAGGCCCGACCCGATTCGGCCCAAGTCGGTCCTGAATGCGACCGGCCACTTTACGTTCGAGCCAGACGGTGAATATAACCAGCCCGATGCCGAATACCCCCAGGATGGCGGCCACTATGATCTTGATGGTTATCTCAACTGCCGATGGCCCCATCCCCAGGCTGCTCAGCAAATCGGTCAAGAAGGTGCCAATGGTCGTTATGATGTCGCCCATTCCATATCTCCGCAAGGGATTTCACGGGAGAGGGTTATACCCATTCAAGAGCGCCCTTCTGCCAGACGTACACAAGGGCTGCGGCCAGGATCAGTATGAACACGACCCCCTCGATCACGGCAAAGAGCGGTAGCTGGTTGTACGCCACCGCCCACGGGAAGAGGAAGACCACTTCCACGTCGAATACCAGGAATACCAGGGCGAAGATGTAGTACGCGGCTTTGATCTGAACCCAGGTATCGCCGTGGGTTTCCATGCCGCATTCGTACGTTTGTACTTTAACCGGGTTGGGTTTGCGCGGGCCGAGGAGTGCACCAAGTACTATGGCCGCGACCGGGATCAACGCTGCGACGATGAGGAATATCGCTATGAACGTCCATTCGTTGATGCTCACAAGGCGTCCCTCCGGGCTGGAGCGATGCTCGTCAAAATGCAAGGTTTCGCCAAAACAACGGGTAGTATAACACGCCGATACCGCCCCGGCAACGGCCTTGTAATCAGAATGTGCTATAATCCCAACCAGACCCTATGTTTGTAAACATCCGGGGGAAACACGGGATGTCAGAGGAAACACCGGCCAAACCCGAACATCTGGCGACGTTGTATCAGGTCACCCGCACGCTCAATTCCAGCCTCGATCTGGACGAGGTGCTCAATGAGGTGATGGATAGGGTGATCGAGGTGACAGGGGCAGAACGCGGCTTCCTGATGCTCCGCGAGGACGATGGCCAGCTCGCGTTCAAAGTCGCTCGCGGGCTGGGCCAACAGGACCTGGAAGACCCCGAATTCAAGGTCAGCATGACCATTGTCCGTCGGGTCGAGGAAACCGGTCAGCCGCTCCTGACCGATAACGCCCAGTTCGATGAGCGGATCGCAATGGGGAAGAGCATTGTGGCACTGGGTCTCCGCTCGATCCTTTGCGTGCCGATCTATGTCAAGGACCGGATGATCGGCCTGGTCTACGTGGACAATCGGCTCCAGGCCGGGGTATTCAACGAGGACGATCTCGATCTGCTGGTGGCATTCGCCTTCCAGGCCGGAATCGCAATAGAAAACGCCAGGCTATACCAGGTGGCGGTGGAAAAAGGCCGTATGGAAAGCGAACTACGGACGGCCCATAATATACAGTTGAGCCTGCTCCCACGCACAGAGCCAGAGCTACCGGGCTACGATATGGCCGCCGCCTGGCACTCGGCACTGGAGGTGGCGGGGGATTTTTATGACTTTATCCGGCTGGACGCGGAGCATGTGGGCGTGGTGATCGCGGACGTTTCGGATAAGGGCGTGCCGGCGGCGTTATTCATGGCCGTCGCCCGCAGCCTGATACGCGGTAACGCGGTCGTATCCGCCTCACCGGTAGAGACGCTGGCAACCGCCAATCGCCTGATACTCAGCGACGCCCGCTCCAATATGTTCGTCACCGTCTACTACGCCATCTTCGGGCCGAGAGGCCACGCCGTCGGCGTGAACGCAGGCCACAACCGCCCACTTATCTACCGGGCCGCAACCGATACCATCGAGTTCCTCCCACGCGGAGGTCTGGCTCTCGGATGGTTCGAGGAGATACCGCTGGAGCCGGTCGAGATCAAGTTGGAACCCGGAGACGTGATGGTCTTTTACACCGATGGGATCACCGAGGCGGAAAATTCGCTCAGGGTACCGTTCGGCCAGGAGAGGTTGGCGCAGGCTGTGCGTGAGGCGGCAGGTCTCCCGGCAAAGGCGATCTTGAACCATATAGATCGCTCCGTTAAAGAGTTCGTCGGCGATATGCCGCCATTTGACGATTCGACGATGGTCGTCGTGCGATATACAGGATGAGGCTACTATGGGATTCTACGAGTACGTCGGCAATATGCACATGCATACCCCCTATTCCGACGGGAATCTCTATCACGCGGATATAGCGCGGGTGGCGATCGGGGCCGGGCTTGACTTCATCATCGTCACCGACCACAATGTGCTGGTCAAGGACGTTGAGGGTTACTATTCCGATGGGAGCGGGCGCCACGTCCTGCTGCTGACCGGTCAGGAGATACATAACCGCACTCAGCACCCGGAATCAAATCATATGCTGGTGATCGGCGCGGATCGGGATTTGGTGGATCACTCATACGACCCACAGGAGCTGATAGACGCGGTGCGCGAGGCCGGGGGGATGTGCTTTATAGCACATCCTTATGACCCGGATGCGCCGGTGATCAATGAGGGTCCGATCCGGTGGACGGCATGGGACGCCGAGGGTTATACCGGTGTGGAGATATGGAACTGGATGTCGGCCTTCAAAAAGCACCTCACTTCGCGCTCGCTCGCCATTAAAATGATATACAATTCCGACCACGGGGTGACTGCACCTCCGGAGGAGGCATTGCGCAGGTGGGACGAGCTGCTGGCAGAGGGACGGCGTGTGGTCGGAGTCGCCGGATCGGATGCCCACGGCAGCAGGTTCAAGATCGGGCCGTTCGAACGCGAGGTGTTCTCGTATGGTTTCCTGTTCCGCCGGGTCAATATCCACGTGCTGGCCACCAGGCCGCTTTCCGGAAAGTGGGAAGAGGACGCCGCTTTGATATACGAGGCAATGCGCGAGGGCCGGGTGTTCATAGCCGATCACAGCGTGGGCGATCCGAGGGGATTCCGGTTCTCCGGCTTCGGCCAAAAGATCGGAGCGACAATGGGCGGGGAAGTCAAGTTGGGCCACGGCGCCACTTTGCAGGTGATCGTGCCGCGTCCGGCGCTGATACGTATAATCCTCAACGGCAAGGTGATCGCCGAGGAGCCTTCCGGTGATGCGCTGAGCTATACCGCCGACAGGGCCGGCGCTTATAGGGCGGAGGTGTGGTTGCGGCGCAAAGGGGGCCTCCGTGGGTGGATTTTCAGCAATCCCATATATGTCGTTGACTGAAGGGGGTACTATGAGCAGACGATGCCCTGCGTGCGGCAGCACCGATTTCGAGCGCGGGGCGCTCGACGAAGACTTCGACTTACAGGATGTCGAGTTTGTATCGGAAACTCTTCCGATGTCGGTCGAAACGGGAAGACAGCGCTTTCAGGTCGTGGCATTGGCATGTGCGCGTTGCGGCCTGATCTCGCTTTGGGTTGATCCCGTTGATATATATGTGGCCCGTATGCGCAGCCACGGTCAAACGGCACAGGATGCAGCTCGCTCGGAGGCTTAGGGAAGCCGGCTACGGCCTGATCATCGGGCTTTACCTTAGCCGGGTGGTGCTGGAATTCGCGCCCCATATCCGGACACCGGCGGCCAGGCTGGCCGCGTTTTTTGCCTCTCTGGCCCTCGGATTCGCGCTGGGGATGTTCCTGCACGGGGGCGGTAAAGATGGGTGGCCTGTGCTCTTCCTCTTGCCCTATTTGCTCTACCCGACGTTGAATCCCCGGCTGGCCCTGATCTGCGGCGCGATGGCCCTGCTGAGCTTCTGCCAGGTACGGTGCGAAAGGGCGCGGGAACCCTTTCTGGAGATGGGGGTTTTCCTGGCCGCATTCGCGGTTTACACTGCCACGCTGGCGCCCGGCGTCAGGCCTGCGGACGCGGGCGAGTTTCAACTGGTGGCCACCAGGCTCGGAGTGGCCCACCCGCCCGGATACCCCCTTTACACGATGTTGGCCCATGCGGTCACGCTTGGCTTCCCGCTATGGGATGCGGCAACGCGGGTCAATCTCTTCTCGGCGATGATCTCGGCGCTGACTCTGGTGGTGCTGGCACATGCCGTGCGCCGAGAGACCGGATCGGCATGGGCGGGATGTGTTGCAGCAGCCACTCTCGGAGTCGCCACCAGCTTCTGGGCGGTCTCGGTGGAGGCAAGCATCAGGCCGATGACGATGCTCTTCACTGCGCTCTCGCTCGATGCCTTGCTGGGCTACCGCAGGTATGCACGTCTGGGCGAAAATGTCCGCATGGGACGGGCTTTGCGACGGTTCGCGCTATGGCTGGGCCTGGGCGTGACGCATCATCCCAGTATCGCGTTCCCGGCCATACCAATGGCATTGGGCCTGATCGCGTCCGATCCGAAGCTGGTGATACAACCGCGCAGGTGGCTCAAGCCGATCCTGGCCGGTCTGGTCGGCACACTGCCGCTGCTGTATCTGCCGTGGCGGAGCGCGGTTGGGGCAGCCCTGGCCCCGCCTGGCCTGGATACATGGGACGGGTTCTGGCATCATGTGCTGGCAAAGGGGTTCGCGGGCGATTTCTTCTACTTCCGAACCTGGCCGGAGGTATCCGAGCGACTGATCACGGTAGGCGAGATATTGACTTTCCAGTGGGAGCCGCTGACGTTGATCGGGGCGTTGGCAGCGCTTGTGCTGATGTTGTGGCGTGATCGGTGGCTTGGGATCACGCTGGGCCTCTCTTTTGGGATTCACGCTGTGGTGACCGCTACTTACCGTGCCCCGCAGACGGTCGAATATCTAGGGCCGGCGTATGTGGTATTGGCGTTCGGGGTCGGGTGGCTATCCGGAGCCAGATTCGCGATGCGGCACGGCAAGGCAATCCAGGCCGTGATCACATCGGCGCTGCTCGTGGCGGCATTGATGCAGGGGCTGACCGGGTGGGCAAACCGCAGGGCCGCGCATTTCAGCTACGAGGCGAGGGATTTCGCCGAGGCGCTATTGAGCTTCGCGCCGGAGGGGGCAACTGTGCTGGCCAATTGGCACCGTGCGACGCCTTTGTGGTACCTGCAGGCGGTGGAGGGCCTGCGGCAGGATGTGACGGCTATTTACGTCTGGCCGGAGGGGGCCGAACCTATATACGAAACCTGGGCACGGCGCGTGCGCGAGCTGGCGCCGGAGGGGCCGCTATTGGTACAATCATATTACTCAGTACCTTATGCAGCCACGGGCTACCGATTCGAGCCGCTCCCCGGCGGGATCGGATGGGTGGTGCGAGACGCACCACGCCGTGAGCTGCCGGACGATCCGGCCTACGGCCTGATCCCTATGGACGTGGGCTTCGAGGGGGGGATTCGCCTGGTCGGCGGGCCGGGTTCCGAACGTGGCAACGGAGAGGTTTGCGAGCTGTTCCTGGCCTGGCGAACGGATGGGCCGACCGGGGATGATGTGGTGGGATATGTACATCTGATGGATGGGGAGCGGCTGATCCGCCAGGATGATGTGCGAATGCGCACATCGGTCGCCGCGCCGGGAGAGGTAATCCTGGCCCGCTACGAATTCCCGCGCCCAGAAGTCCCAGGCCGGTACGAATTAGAGACCGGGCTTTATACTTCCGATCCGGAAGGGATAACTGCCATCCCGACCGATGACGGGAGGCAAACGCTTTCCCTGGACGGGGTTTGCACCGGACGCTATGAGGGATCATCGCTGCCGCCGCCTACCGATCACCCGCTGTATACGCCATTCGCCGATGGGCCGGTGCTGGTGGGGTACGATTATGACACGTTATCGGCATGGAGAGGCCGGGTTACCCTCTATCTGCACTGGGGCCTGGCGGGGTGGTCACCACAGGGGATTTGGGACGTAACGCTTTCCGACGGGGAGCGCTTGCTTTACGAAGGCGAGCTGGCGCTGACCCCAGGCCGATATGTGACTTTGGCAGTGGACGTTCCGGCGGATGTGCCGGGGATGTATCTGGCGCTGAGCCAGTCTGGATGCCAATGCCTTTCACGTCCGCTTGGGGCCTGGGGGCTTCCAATCGGATATGGCATCTCCCTGCCGGGGCCAAAACCGGGCCAGGTTTACGTGAGATTCGGGCCGCACGTGGTGATGGACGGGTTCTCGGTGAGCGGGCCGAATGTGTTGGCGCCGGGGGCCGAGGTTCACGTGGCACTGCGCTTTTTGGCCGATGGGCCACTTTCAGACGATTATGTGGTTTCCGCGACTTTGAGCGCAATCGACGGCACCTGGTGGTCTAATTCCGACCATATACCTGCCACCGGCGCAGTCCCCTCACTCAAATGGGTTTGGGGGGAGGGGGTGACAGACCGCCATACGCTGACCGTGCCGGAGTGGGCCGATGATCCGGGCGGGGCCGTCCTGACGATCAGGCTTTACGAGAACGACACCGGACGGGTGATGCCGATTCTGGAACGGGGAGGGGATTCTGTGATCATTGCCACGTGGGGAGACGAATAGCATCCGGGCACTATATGACCAAAGTACCTGGGAAAAAAGGCCTGTAGACAGAAACCCACTACCTATGGTTCAATGGAGAAAATAGAACCCGAAGGGGGCCACGGATGGGAACTCGACGGGGTAAGCACACAAAGCCGACCTGACGGTCGGCTACCGTTTTACATCTACCCCAGGCTTATCCCCCGGCGGCGTAAGCTGTGATGTCCTTCCTTATGCGAAATATCCCCGCAAACCCGAAAAGCGGCAATGTTATGGGCGCCAGGATATAAGACTTGCGAACGTATTCCCATCCTTCGCGCCTGACCAATGCCTCTACCGCGCGGTTGGTGGAAACGAAGTCGGCCAGTATCTCGGTCTTTCCCTCGGCGGCCAGTGAGCCGTATACCTGATCGGCTATGGCACCGGTCAGATTCAGTCGGCGGAATGCGGGGTCTATCGCCAGGTTATCCAGGTAGCACGCCTGAGGCGGTAACTTACCCCCGTCCATCAGCGATAGCACCTGGATCGCCCACCAGGCCCGCAACGGGCCGAGAACTTCGCCCAGCGCTCTACGGTACTCGCGTTTGCGCTCAGGTGGGAGCGATGCGTTGCCCATCCTGAACGCTATCAGGCCAACCACCTCCCCATCCAGGGTGATCACGTAGTAAAGGCAATCGTCCGGGAGGCCATATCGCAGCATTATCTCGAATCCTTTGACACGGCGCTCCTCATCACGCCCAAAGGCCAACGCGAATTTACCCACAAAGCTGGTGGCCAGTATCCGAGCCATACGGGGGTGATCTTCTGGGGTGGCCGGCCTCAGCAAGGCCGATCCGGACATGTCTCTTTTCATTTAGACTCCTTCCCCCGTCACGACCACTGCCATCTCCTTTCGGAATTCGGCCAATTTTTGCAAAACTTCGGTCAACAGTTGCATCCATCGATTGCGGCCTATGCCACGCGGTATCCAGACGCCTTTCCTGCTGACCCGGACCGGCTCACCAAGCACTCTCTGTAAGGCGGCCCGGTCAACATGCGGCAGGTATGGCAATTTTATGCCGATCTGCGAGCCACCCTCCCCGACTACGGCCTTCGCTCCGGCCTCTATGGCCAGTAATTTGACCTTAAGCTGGTAAAGCAGGTTGCTCACTTCGTCGGGTAACGGGCCAAATCTATCCGCCAGCTCGGTCTCGATGTCCCCGATCTCGGAGAGGGTACGCAATCCGGCCAGACGCCTGTATAGCCGCAGCCGTAGTGAGGTATCCGCTATGTAGTCCGATGGGATGTAGGCGGGGAGCGGCAGGTCTATGATCACGGCTTCCGGCGGCGGAGGAGGTGGCGGGCGGCCTTCTGCCTCCGCCTTCAGGCGCCCCACGGCTTCTGCCAGCATCCGGGTATAAAGGTGGAATCCAACTGCCGTGATGTCGCCCGACTGCCTGGTTCCGAGTATGTCCCCGGCGCCGCGTATTTCGAGATCGCGCATGGCGATTGAGAATCCGGCCCCCAATTCGGCCTGCTCGGCAATGGTCTCCAGCCGGGCGCGGGCATCCGGGTTCAGGTGGCCTCGCGGGGAATAGAAGAAGTAGGCATAGGCCTGCACCGCAGCCCTCCCAACCCGGCCCCGAAGCTGATAAAGCTGGGCCAGGCCGAAATTCTCGGCCCTATCCACTATCAGCGTGTTGGCGTTCGGGATGTCGAGGCCACTTTCGATGATCGTGGTGGCCACCAGCACG
>JALXEW010000169.1 GCA_027069285.1 Ardenticatenia bacterium
CGATGAGGGATGAATTCACAGCGGGATTGCATTGTAGTTGAGTTGCTACTTCTTTTTCAAATCTCAAATATCCGAGTGTGGCGTATCTTTAAGGAGTGAGCAAAATGGGACGTGGGCTTAACAAAGTGATGATCATCGGCTACCTGGGGAGGGACCCGGAGATGCGCTACACGCCGACCGGCAGGCCGGTGACATCATTTAGCGTCTCCACCACCCGCACGTGGACTTCTGCCGATGGCGAACGCCGTGAGGAGACCGAGTGGTTCAACGTTGTGGCATGGGGAAACCTGGCCGAGATATGCAAACAGCACCTCTCCAAAGGCCAGCAAGTTTATATCGAAGGCCGTTTGCAGACACGTGGCTGGGAGGATGAAGAAGGCAAAAAGCACTATCGCACCGAGCTGGTAGCAAACGAGATGATCATGCTCGGTGGCCGTCGCTCGCAAGATTATGACGATTACGATAGGCCGCCTGCTCCTTCAGATGAGGAATACCCCTTTTGACACGGATGACGAGGAGGTACCGTTTTGAACGCTGATACCAGTGAAACGACCCAGGCCCAGAACGGGCCAACCACATCAGAACCCCGCCAGGAGCAACGACGCCGCTTCAGACGTCGTTCCAGGGTGTGCTACTTTTGCACCGAGAACATATCCCAGGTGGACTATAAAGACGCCGAATTGCTCAGGCGCTACCTTACCGAGCAGGGCAAGATCAAGCCCCGCAGGCAAACCGGCACATGTGCTAAACATCAGCGCAGCCTGGCGCGTGCCATCAAGCGGGCACGTCACCTGGCCTTACTCCCCTTCACCTACGAGCACATCCGCAAGAGCCAGTGAGGCCCCGTGTGATCCGACGCCCCCATACCCTCTCGGAGGAGATGAACGACCATGCCGAAACGAGGTGAGAGCATCCCCGCCAGGCGCCAAACCGGACCCAGGAAACGACGCCTGTCACGTGCCGAACGCGAGGCGCGTACCCAGCGGTATATCGTTGCGGGACTGGTGGTCATAGTTGCCATCAGCATCACGCTGCTGGTGGCGGCCATAGTATACGAACAGATCGTCATCCCCAACCAGCCGATCATAGTCATCGGCGATTGGACCATCACCACCAGGGAATTCCAAAGCTACGTGCGCCTTGCCAGGCTCCAGACCATTAACCAGCTGGCCCCGATCATCCAGCAATTCGGCCCGGATGCGTTGAGAGACCCCAACCTCCCCTTCTACAACCAATACATGCAGCTGAGCAGCCCGATTTCGATGGGCCAGCAGGTGATAGACCAGCTGATCGAGCAGGAACTGGTGCATGGGGATGCGCTCAGCGGGATCGATACCCGGCAGCTCAGCATCAACGAAGCACAGCGAGCCACGCGGGAAGATCGTCTTGTCGGTCGCGATCGAACGCTTCGCACTAACGGGCACATCCAGGCTGCCGTGCGGCGTGCCTTCGATCGGCTGGAAGAAGAGGTGGCACTGAATATCAGAAGTCTATAGAAAGGATATCTCTTTGCAGTCGGTATGCTGCTTATCGGTTTTTGTATCTATTTTCGATGTTCTGTAATACAATACGTTATTAC
>JALXEW010000170.1 GCA_027069285.1 Ardenticatenia bacterium
GTTGGGGAGTAGCGCCATATCATCTCCCCAACGTCTTTTCTTCACACTTCTCAGCCCAACCGAAAAGGAGGGGACGATGAGGAAAGGGCTTCTCTCGCTGATGATCTTAGTCACGTTCGCGCTGGCAGGGATCGGGGGCGCCTCCGCCCAGGACGTGACCGAAATCGAGTTCTACTACCCGGTGGCCGTCGACGCCCCAATAGCCGACATCATCAATGGCTACATCGAGGAATTCGAGGCCGAAAACCCCGACATCCACGTGGAACCGGTGTTCGCCGGCGGCTACACCGACACCATGACCGCCATTATGACCACGATCGATGGGGGCGGCGAACCGCCTGCCGTGGCAGTCCTGCTGGCAACCGCGCTTTACGACCTGATCAACGCCGACGTGATCGCACCACTAAGCGGCTACATCGAGGCCATGGACGGCGGACAGGAGTACCTGGACGATTTCTTCCCCGCATTCCTGGCGAACTCGTACTACGATGACGAGATATGGAGCATCCCGTTCCAGCGGAGCGCGGTGGTACTTTACTATAACGCCGACCTGTTCGAGGAAGCCGGGCTGGAGCCACCAAACAGCTGGGAGGCACTCGGCGAGGCCTGCCAGGCGCTGACCGAAACCGACGATAACGGCGAGGTAATCCGCTGGGGCATCGAGTGGCCGTCCGGGTGGCCGTACTGGCTGTTCCAGCCGCTGGCAATCGGCAGCGGACGGAATATCGTCGGCGATAGCGACACCGAGGTCTACTTCGACGACCCGGATGTGATCGAGGCGATCTACTTCTACATCAGCCTCTCGCAGGAATATAACTGCACCCCGGCAGGCGTCCAGGCTAACTGGGGTCAGGCCCCGACCGATTTCGCCAGCGGCGCCACCGCCATGATCGTGCACTCCACCGGCAGCCTGCGCGGCATCCTGGAGCAGGCGGAATTCGAGGTGGGCGTGATGCCGGTGCCGGGCCAGGAGCCGGATACCTACGCCACGGTGCCCGGTGGCGGCAACCTCTACATCTTCTCCGGAGTGCCGCAGGAGGAGCAGGATGCGGCGTGGCGCTTCATCCAGTTCCTGACCGAGGTCGAGCGCACCGCCGATTGGAGCATCAACACCGGCTACATCGCCACGCGCCAGAGCGCCTACGAGACCGAGGTGATGCAAGAATACATCGCCGAGGTGCCACAGGCCGCAGCCACCCGTGACGCTTTGCAGTATGCCGGCGCCGAGCTCTCGGTGCAGAACCTGGGCGAGGTTCGCAACATCTTCCACGACTATCTGCAGCGGGCCTATAACGGCGAGATGACTCCGGAAGAGGCAATGGCCGCAGCCCAGGCCGAGGCCGACGAGGCCCTGGAGCCATTCCGCGAGTAGCTCGGCGATCACCTGGCGAACCGGGTATGGACATATCCCGATAACGCCTCTGTAGGGGCGTCCGAGAGGGCGCCCCTACCCCGGCCAGGCGTGGCAGGCAACACAACCGACAGCTCTCCACCCGTAAAATCGCCACGCCGGATGGCCGGCATACAGGCAAAGTCCCGAACGGAATGGCTATGGCAACCCACAAAAACACCCCTCCCATAAGAATCCTCGGTGAAGATGACGTGCACCCGGCAGAATCCATTTCGCCGATATTGGACTCGGTGATCCTGGGTGATGCGTTCGAGGTATTGGGGAGACTCCCGGCGGAGTCGGTGGACTCGGTGTTTTTCGATCCACCGTACTACCTGCAACTTTCCGGTCGGAAGCTGCGCCGCTGGAACGTCAAAACCGAGGTCAATGGGGTGAGCGAGCAGTGGGATAGCTTCTCGTCGTGGGATGAGTACGACACATTCATCGCCAAAGCCCTGCAACTGATCCGCCATACCATGAAACCAAATGCCACACTCTGGGCGATCGGCACATACCACAACATATTCCGGATCGGTAAGATCATGCAGGATCTGGGCTTTTGGACGCTTAACGACGTGATCTGGGTCAAGACCAATCCGATGCCCAACTGGCTGGGCGTGCGATTCACCAACGCCACCGAGACACTGATCTGGGCCGTGAAGGACAAGGGGGCAAAGGATTACGCCTTCGACCGGGACGCGGCCAGGCGATTCGGAATCGGCAAAGTGGGGGCGAACGTATGGGTGCTGCCTATATGCTCCAGGCGGGAGCGAGTCCTGGGGGATGACGGCAAAAAGCTGCACCCAACGCAAAAGCCCATCGAGCTTTTGAGACGGGTGATATTGACCAGTACCATCGAAAACGCCGTAGTGCTGGACCCGATGGCCGGTGTGGGGACAACCGGATATGTGGCCGCAGCATTGGGCAGACACTTCATCATGATCGAGAACGACGAGCGATACGTGGCCGGGATCGCAAGCAGATTCCGGGAGACGCCGCCTTCACCACAGGCGCTGGATATACTGCGCACTTCGACATCGGTCGGCGGTCCAGACGGAGACTATCTGCGCGGCTAAAGCACTTTCGGACTTGAGGGGAACCCGGAAATGAGCATCAGAACAAGCCATAGGATGCCGGGATTTTCGCCGTTGCCCTATCTCCTCATCCTGCCAACGGCATTTTTCGTGGCGCTATTCACAGCCTGGCCTACCGTGCTATCGCTTTATCAGAGCTTTTTCCGCCAGCGGCTCAATATAGCACGCTTCCGGGAGCCGACGTTCGTCGGACTGGATAACTACATCACCCTGCTGACCGATGAGCGTTTCTTGATGGTCATGTACAACACAGTGTTGTACGTGGTCGGGACGGTGCCGATCAGCATCGGACTGGGGTTCATCTTCGCCATGCTGCTAAACCGCAAGTTCCCCGGGATAGGGTTGGCACGGCTGGCGTTCTTCTACCCGACTGTGCTGCCGATGGTCAGCGCGGCCACGATCTGGATGTTCTTCTTCACGCCGGATTACGGGCTTTTCAATACCGCTTTAACTGCCATCGGTTACCACGGGCCGCAAAATTGGACGGCAAACCCCAATCTGGCACTCATCGCGGTCATGATCGTCGCCATCTGGAAGAACGCCGGATATTACATGATCTTCTACCTGGCCGGATTGCAGGCGCTGCCCTCGGACGTATTCGAGGCGGCGGCGTTGGACGGGGCCAACTGGTGGCAGATCATGACGAACATCACGTTCCCACTACTGAGGCGCACCACGCTATTTATCACCACAATCGCCGTCATCGGCGCATTCCAAACCGTGGATCACATATTCGTGCTGACCGATGGCGGCCCAAGCCGCGCCAGCACCGTGCTGCTATTCGAGCTTTACCGCAGGCGGTTCGAAAGCTACGACATCGGCATGTCGGCGACGGTCACGGTGATCCTGATCGCGGTGCTGCTGATATTCACCGTCACCAACTTCATGTTGTCCGAGCGCAGGGGGGAGTGACCGATGACAGCCGAGACCTTTGGGAGCACCGGACAGGCGAAAGGCATCCTGGGCAGGATCGGCTACTGGCTTTCGGTCGGCCTGACGTATGGGTTAGCGGCGCTTTGGGCCGTGCCGGTGATATGGGCATTCGTGGCCTCGCTCCGCCCGCCTGACGATCCGATGGGGCGCGGCGACGTCTGGCTCAGCTTCCCGCTCACGCTGGAAAATTACCAAAAGGCCTGGTCACTGGCGCCGTTCAACCTGTACTACGTGACGACAATAGCCGTCGTGGTGACGGTCCTGGCGGTGCAATTCGTCACCATCACCCTGGCGGCATTCGCCTTTGCGCATTACCGATTTGCCGGCAAGAGATGGCTGTTTTTCTTCATCCTGCTCCAGCTCATGATCCCGACCACGGCGCTTTTGGCACCCAACTTCTCCACCATAAGGACACTGGGGCTTTTCGACACCCGGCTGGCGATAGCCATCCCGTACTTCGGCTCTGCCTTCGGGACGTTTCTGATGCGCCAGGCGTTCCTGGAAGTGCCGCGAGACCTGGTGGACGCGGGGATCATCGATGGGTGCAATTGGTGGCAATTGCTGCGCCACATCTACCTGCCGCCTTCGATGCCGACCCTGACGGCATTTGCGCTTTCTTCGGCAAGCTGGCACTGGAACGAGTTCCTCTGGCCCATGATCGTCACCAATAGCGAAACCAGCAGGCCGCTGACGGCAGGCCTGGTGCGATTCACGCAATTGGGCGAGATCGGAGCCAGATGGTCGCTACTGACTGCGGCCACATTGATGGTAGCTGCGCCGTTGTTCCTGGTATTCTTGGTGCTCCCGAGGCGTTTCATCAGGAGCTTCCTACATTCCGGCATCAAGTGAGGTGCGATGAAGGGAATGGGAATCCGGATCACGTGCAAACCGGGCATCTTGTGGGCACTTGCGTCAATCGCGTTGCTGGGATCCGTCATCGGCCCGGCGGGCGCGCAGCCATATGTATTGCGGGTAGCCGCCGACCCTGATAGCCCGCTCGCCACGGTTATAGACCAGGCAAGGGCGAGGTTCTACGAAGTATACGGGGTCGAGGTGGAGCTTATGGAGCTGCCGGAACTGGCAGTAAACCGGCTCGGCGTCTACCGCCGATACCTCGAAGCGGCATCTCCTGAGATAGACCTTTACCAGGTAGACGCGCCGTGGGTCGGCATCCTGGGGGAGCACTTTGTCGATATGAGCGACATCATCCCCACGGCACCGGAAAATTACTTCCGGGCGGCGTTCCAAAACTCATTGGTCGGGGGGCGCCTGATGGTGCTACCGTGGGTGATGAACGGTGGGCTGCTTTATTACCGGGCCGACCTGTTGGAACGTTACGGCTATCCGGCACCGCCCGGAAGTTGGGACGAGCTAGAGGAAATGGCGTACGCGATCCAGGATGGGGAACGCGAGGCAGGGGCAACGAGGTTTTGGGGATTCTTATGGCCCGGCGCCGAGACCGAGGAGCTGAGCGAGACGGCGCTTGAATGGCAGGCTTCACACGGCGGCGGGACGCTGCTGGACGATTACGGGGTGCCGCGAGTGGATAATCCCGGCATGGCGGCAGCCCTGGAACGCGCCCAAAGCTGGATCGGCACAATATCACCCGACGACATCCTCGGGATGAGCGCGGCAGACGCACGCGCAGCCTGGCTGCGTGGCGAAGCGGCCTTCCTGCGCGATGACCTGACCACGTATCTGCTGCTGCAAAGCGATGGCGGGCATACGGTAAGCCGTGAAGTGGCCGGGATCGCCCCCCTGCCGACCGGACCGACCGGGGTTCGCGCGTCCACCTACGACGGGTGGGGATTGGCCGTTTCCGCCTACTCTGAGCATCGCGAGATGGCCATTGAACTGGCGCTTTTCCTGGCCGGATATTGGGGCGAAAGGCGCCTGGCAGTTGACTACCGGTTGCCACCGGCCATGTCATCGCTCTACCCGAATCTGGAAGCCGCCGATCCGACATTCGCGAGCTTTAGAGCCGCGTTCGAAAACGCGGTAACCCGACCCTCGACAACCCTGGCCGACGGGTACGAAGGATTCTCAGCCGCATACCGTTCCGAGGTATGGGACATACTCTCATCAGGCGCCGACCCCGGACCCGCCCTGACCCGGCTCCAGGACGCCATGATCGCCTCGTGGGCGCCGACAGGCATGTTGCCATACGGCCTGGAGATGGGCGATTACATATTCCTGCGCGGCGTGGGAGATTCCATAGCGGCGGGCGAGCTGGCCGGCCTGGAAGTGCACCTATCCGGCGAGATCGAAATATCGGGCGTGGGG
>JALXEW010000171.1 GCA_027069285.1 Ardenticatenia bacterium
GCGACTCGCCGGGCTTCGGCCATTGCCGCATGTGCCAGGGTTTCTTCGCCCGCCGCCAGTAATCTGGTGGCCAGCGTCTCCAGGCGACGGGTGGCCTCGGCGATGTTGCCTTTTCTCAATGCTTCCTCGGCCTTTTCCTGCATACGGTATAGGGTCAGTTTACCCAGCGCATCAATAATGGACAAGGGCGGTTCTTCTGGAGGTGGGTCTTCGGCTACTTCTATTGAAAGGTCGGAGACGACTTTGTAGCCTTCCACTTTTTCGTGCAGTATGTCACCGGTCACGTCGAGCCGAACTACCGATCTGAAGCCGGGTTTCATGTCAGGCGGCATTTGGAGCTGGATCAGGTACGTTAGTGGCCGGTTGTACTCCAGGGTGCCGAGCGGTATCGGTTGGGTATCCACCGGCAACGGCATGGGATATGGGGTGAGTTTGAAGGCGCTTTCGAGGATCACGTCGGCATTTGGGGCGATGGAAAGGCGCATCCGTTCGGCGTAGGCCGAGCCCAGGCTGCGGACTCTGTCGTTTAGGAAGCGGGATACCGCGCCCGGCGAGTTGATGTAGGCGGAGTAGCCGCCGGTGACGGAGGCGAGTTTGTCCAGGAATTTGTCGTTCCATTCCTCGCCTATCCCCATCGCGCTGATCGCGATGCCGTCCTCACTGGCCGCCTCGGCCAATAGGATGCAATCTGCTTCGTCACCATATGTCCTGCCATCGGTCAGCAGGATCAGGTGGTTCACGTATTCGCTGCTCAGGTGGCGATGTAATTCGGATAGGCCGCGGATGAGGCCTTGAAGTATCTCGGTTCCACCGCCTGCTTGCATGGTGCTGATGGCGGCTTTGAGGGTGCGTTTATCGCTGACACGGGTGGCTTCTACTATTACTTCCGCCCGGTCTGCGAAGGCAACTATGGATAGTATGTCGTTCTCGGACAGGTTATCTATTATCTGGTGGGCGGCGGCTTTCACCCG
This sequence comes from Ardenticatenia bacterium, assembly GCA_027069285.1. Lineage (GTDB taxonomy): Bacteria > Chloroflexota > Anaerolineae > Aggregatilineales > JALXEW01 > JALXEW01. The sequence continues at coordinate 972 of JALXEW010000171.1, forward strand.
GTCGAGTCTGGTGCCCTGCATCGAGGTGCTACGGTCTATGACCAGCGCCAGGTTCAGTTTGACCTGCGCTTTGGATGGTTGCCTGAGGGGCACTACGTCGGCCAGCAGGTAAAGTATCTGCGGTTCGTCCAACACAGGTAATACTCTGCGGCTGGGCGTGACGCGCATCGAGAAGTAGGGTTCGATGTGCCCCAGGCGTTTGCGTTCCAGGTCGTAGGCTGCACGGGCGGTCGGATCGGAAAGTATTTCGTAGGCGGCAGCTATGTCGCGGAATTGGAGCGCGGCGCCCGGACTGGGGTTAACGTCCGGGTGGAATCGACGTGCGGCCAGGCGATAGGCCTGTTTTATGTCTTCTATGGTGGCGTCCTGCGGCACGCCTAAAATGGCATAAAGGTCTTGTTTGGGATCCATTCCCACTTCCCAGTGTCAATCCGGCATCTGGGCAATTATCACTGTGATGTTATCCGGACCTCCGCCTTGTGTGTTCGCGATCGAGACCAGGCGCTCACATGCATTTTGGGGCGAAGGGCTTTCCAGGATCACTCTGTGGATCATGTCGGTGCTGACTACGTTCCACAGCCCGTCACAACAGAGCCTCCGT
>JALXEW010000172.1 GCA_027069285.1 Ardenticatenia bacterium
TTGCATGTGGTGCTGATGGATGGGAGCACGACCGATCGGACGGTGACGGTGAACGTGGGAGGAGGAGGTGGTGGCACGCTCAACCCAGGGGGGCCACCGACGTATGGGTCGGCTTCGTTGAACTCCGGGTTTGTGCCCGACCCGCAGACGTTTGGTGTGACCAGCGGCGGGCCGGTGGACGTGAGCTATCTTGGTGGAGGATGCCAGGGGTATGCGGCGTCCAACCCGGACTTTGCGGTGAACTGGGGGGGTAGTGGCGGTAGGTTGAGGTTCTACTTCATAGGTGGAGGAGATACGACGATGGTGGTGAGGGCGCCGGATGGGAGTTGGTATTGCAATGACGACGGGGCAGGTTATCCGAACCCGTTGGTCAATGTGGAGCCGTCACCTTCCGGGAGGTATGACATATGGATTGCCAGCTACAGCGCGGGGGATAGCATCAGCGGCACCCTCTACATCACCGAGATGAACCTACCTTAGCGACCTGGCCATATTCAGGTGTCGAAGGGGCGGCCTTTTGGCCGCCCCTGTTTGATCCGGCGTGTGGATGCGTGCGGTTCCGGCTTCCGGTTTTGAGTGTGCGGCGGCACTGAGCCAAATGGGCTATTGCAATTGGAGTGCAGGTGGTATATCCTGTTAATAGGCTTTGCTAGGCCTGTCTATCGGATGGGGGGAGAGCCATCGTTTGTGTTGTGCTCGAACTCTCTATTGATGGGGGTATCTTTATGAATAAGAGGCTTTCTGTGCTATTGGCAGTACTTGTGGCGTTGGTGATCGGGCTGGCGCCGTCGGCTGCGGTATCGGCACAAGGTGGCGGGGCGATCACTTACGGTAGCAGCGCTGTAGGCAGCATTACCGAGGATGCGCCATTTGCGATCTACATGTTCACCGGCAATGCGGGTGATCAGGTGACGGCATATGCCATAGGGATCACGCCGCAGATGGTACCCAGCTTGAGTTTGCTGGGGCCGGATAACCGGCAGTTGGCGATAAGCATTGACGATCCTTTTGGGGATAGGGAGAGCGGGGTAGCACGAATATCGTACAGGCTGCCGGAGTCTGGGAGATACTCGCTGATGGTATCCAACGTGGAGGGGGTGGCCGGGGAGTTTCTGGTGAGGCTGGTGGGGAGGCCAGGGAGCGCGGCCACGCCGATGAGCGCGGGTGCGACGGTGAGTGCGGAGGTGGGGCCAGGGGCGCCGCCGGCGATATTCAGCTTTCCAGCGGATCCGGACAATCCGATGACGCTATCGGTGACGACGCAAAGTCCTGAGTTTGCGTTTGTGGCGCAGGTTCGCGATCCGGCGGGTCTCCTGGTTGCGGCGATGGTTGGGGATCAGCTACACCCTACTGGGATGACGATAGCGCCGGGGGAGGGTACTTATGAGGTATCCGTCTTCGCCGTTGAGCGCGAGCTGGGCGGGACGGTACAGTTGACGCTGACGGTAGGCGCGGCGGTGGCCGGGCCGACGCAGGTGCCCGTAGCGCCGACTGCGGTGCCGACCACGGTGCCACAGGCTGCGCCGACTCCATCGGTATGCCGTGTGACCAGCAACCGGAATGTGAACATCAGGACCGGTCCCGGCACGAACTATGACATCATAGGGGTGCTGTATGCCGGGTCATACCTCAACGTCATAGGGCAGAACAGCTCTGGGACGTGGTACGTGATAGACTATCAGGGGAGGCGGGCCTGGATTTCTGGGAGTGTGACCACGTTGGAGGGGCCGTGTGCGGGTTTGCAGGTGTACACTGCGCCACCCACCCCGACGCCGAGACCACCAACCGCCGTGCCCACGTCTGCGGCGCCGCAGATCAGCTTCACGGTGAACGGTGGGTCGAGTGCGAACATCAACCCTGGGGAGTGTGTCACCATCAGGTGGGATGTGGAGAACATCCGGGAGGTGTACTACCAGGGCCAGGGCGTGACCGGCCACGATCAGCGGACTGAATGTCCGGCGACGACGACCACGTACACGTTGCATGTGGTGCTGATGGATGGGAGCACGACCGATCGGACGGTGACGGTGAACGTGGGAGGAGGAGGTGGTGGCACACTCAACCCAGGAGGTTCACCGACGTATGGGTCGGCTTCGCTGAACTCCGGGTTTATGCCCGACCCGCAGACGTTTGGTGTGACCAGCGGCGGGCTGGTGGACGTGAGCTATCTTGGTGGAGGATGCTACGGGTATGCGGCGTCCAACCCGGACTTTGCGGTGAACTGGGGAGGTAGTGCCGGTAGATTGAGGTTCTACTTCATAGGTGGAGGAGATACGACGATGGTGGTGAGGGCGCCGGACGGGAGTTGGTACTGCAATGACGACGGGGCAGGTTATCCGAACCCGTTGGTCAATGTGGAGCCATCACCTTCCGGGAGGTATGATATATGGATTGCCAGCTACAGCGCGGGGGATAACGTCAGCGGCACCCTCTACATCACCGAGTTGAACGCGCCGTAAGCCCTGCTCTCAATCCCGATCGGATGTGCAACTTCGTGGGCCGGGTGCTTGCGCCCGGCCCGTTCCATTTTCCGGGTGGCCGTTCAATCGTCTGGGGATTAGGCCGACTGCCAGGTTTATGACTGTATCTTAGCTCGTTTTCGCCCTGACCAGGAAGGCAAAGTCGGTTAGCGGCGTTGGTATGCCCATTGATTCGGCCAGCTGCGATACCTGGTACACGCTTACATCGGTGTAGCCGGCACTTTCGAAAAGCTCCCTGGCCTGGTTTTCGTCTTCCACTATGCCGCGATGTTGTCCGGCCAGGCGCCTGAAGAATCTGACGGCCATCCTGAGGTGCTGCATACCCTCACGCCACGGGACCGTGCACAATAGTGACCCGCCGGGCACCAGGACTTCGCGGATATGGGCTGCGATTCTGATCACTTCGGAATGTGGGAAGTAGGCCATAAGTCCTTCTGCCAGCACTACATCTACCTTTCGCTCCCCCAGTACCTCGGCCAGGGGGGTGACGCCCAGGTCGGCTGCCAGCCAGGAGAGGTTCGGTGGTGGAGTGATCTCGGCCTTTTCCAGACGTTTCTGTTTTTCTTCCACCACGTCCGGCAGGTCAACCTCGATATATTGGATGCCGGGCCTTTCGGATGCGAATTCCATTCCTCGCGGAGAGAATCCGGCTGCGACTTCCACGATGGTGCCGCTTTGGCCGCCTTCCGGCAAGGATTCCTCGGCCAGCCTGGAAAGCCCGATGTAGCGACCGATGATGAAGTTGGCAGCTCTTTCGCGGTCGGATTCCAGCCGCATGAGGGTGCCGGCGACGGCGCGTCCGATGAGCGATGTCAATGCCGTTGTCAGCGGGGATGGCATGATCTCTGCGCGTATTCCGGCGATCATCTCGGCAGCGCGTTGGCCGGGGGTACGTCCCAGCCCCATTGTATCCTCGGATGGGATGGCCGTAAGGGATGGTCTGGGCTTGCCCTCGGAATCGTTTGGTTCGCTCATGAGCTCTCCTCGCACACTGTGGGGACTTGGCGCACAGTATACATTATTGCCGCAAATTCGGCGGAACGCAACGGGTTTAGCTCTCGCTGACTTCGATGACGTTTGCGCCCACCCATTCGGCAAATATCTCGTCGAGATCGCGGCCTGATACCTCTTCGAACACGTGGAGCAAGTCCTCTGGGCGGGCCACGCGATAGCGATAGCGCTCCAGGTAGGTTTGGAGAGCTTCCAGGAGGGTATCTCGTCCCAGCTCCTGTTCCAGCGCGTAGAAGAAGACCGCTCCCTTGCGGTATACGAACACTCCGTATTCGCGGTCATCGTAGGCCGAGACCGGCATTCCGATCGGCAGATCGCGTCCTCCGGAGCCGGTATAGCCCAGATATGTGCTGCGGAAGCCTTCCATATACTCCTCGGCGCGTTCCTCGCCGTGCACGTAGTACGTGTAAATATATTCGGTGAACGAGGTGAGCGCCTCGTCTATCCAGGGGTATCTTACCTGGTCGTTGCCCACCTGGCTGTACCACCACTGGTGGGCCACCTCGTGGGCGACTACCACCTCGAAGAAAGGCTCGCCTGGCACCCACACATCCTCGGCGACCACGATCAGTCCGGGGTACTCGATCCCGCCGGCGCGTGTGGGTGTTTCCACCACGTCTAGCTCGGTGAACGGGTATGGGCCGTAGTGCGTGTTATAGACTTCTATCGCATCCTGGGCGAAGCGTAGCGCGTCATCGGCCCCGTCGAAATCGTCCGACAGGCAGTATACGTTGATCTCGATGTCCTCAACCGTCCCCGTCATGCGTGAGAAGTTATCGCTTGCCATCAGGGCGAAATCGCGCATAAGCCCGGAAACGTAGTGATATGTGATCGTGCCATCGCCGTTGTCGGTGGAGGCTATCTCCTCGCCGGATGCGACCAGAGTCCATTCCGCCGGGACGGTGATCAGGGCCTCGTAAAGCCCCGTCTCGCTGTAGACCGCATCGCCACGGTCAGGCCCCACGTCCATCCACCATCCGCCGTCCTCGTAGACCGATAGCACCGGGTAAAAATCAGGCGTGGCCAGTATATGGTGTACGTAGCTGAACTGGGCGTAGCCGGATTGTAGCCCTTTCTCGATCGCCACGTAGAATTCCAGGGTTACCTCGACGGATTCCCCCGGCCCTATCGGTTCCGGTAGGGGTAGTACCAGGGCCGTCCGGCCTGCCTCCAGGCGAGGAGTCACCGGCTGACCGTTCACCTCGGCATGGGTTACTTCCATGCGGGCGCCGAAAGCAGTCTCATTTGGGTAAAGGCGGAATACCACGGTATCCAGCACGTCCCCGCTCTTATTGGTGTAGAGTACCCGTTCGGCGCCGGTGAACATGATCAGGGTATCCACGGGCGTGATCGTCACCTCCATGTAGTATCGGTTCGGATCGGGATACTCGTAGAGGTCTGCGACGAATGAGGGCCTCATGGCGGCCTCGAATCTGGATAGGTCGTCCCAATTGACCGCCGGTAGGGGGTATGGCTTCGGGGTTGGGATGGGAGTTGGCGTGTGATATGGAACCGCAGTCATGGTAGGTGGCTGTGTTGGCGGACTCCCTGCCAGAGTCTGGCCTGCGCAGCCGCTTGCTATAAGCGCTATGAGCAGCAGAGCGTGAACCTTAATGTGCCTCATTGTGATTTCATCCCCCGAGTTCTTTTTGCAGCGCCGTCATGCCCTCGGAATAGGCGCCCTGTGGTGCGGGCATGTAGCCCGGCGTCTCGGATATGACGGCGATCCCATCTGAGCTTAGCGTGAACGTCAAAAATAGCGCCACTCCAAAGCTCCTCAACGATGCGAGATTGACGTAATAGTAAACCGGCCTGGCAAGCGGGTAAGCGCCGGCCCATATGGACTCCGGCGAGGGTTCCACGCACCCGTGGCCGCCGTCAAGTGATACCGGATGCCCGCCGATTCCGGCGACTGTTGCCAGCCAGTCCTCCACTCCCAGCGCGCCGGCGTCCGTGCCTATCGCGCTTGCGACCACATCCCGGCCCAGCACCGCGTCGTCACGTATCCTGCCCCCAGGCCCCAAAATTGCCTGCGAAAAGAACAGCATCTGCGGTGAATTCGCCTCCGGGCCGTACAGGTTCAACTCCCAATCCGGTAGCTCCGGTCGCAGGTCACTCCACGTTACGGGCGGATTGGGAGTTGAACCTGTAC
>JALXEW010000173.1 GCA_027069285.1 Ardenticatenia bacterium
ATCCATATGCGCCTGGCGATCCCCCGCAGGGTCTATACCCAGGCGCATATGGATTATGTGGTGGATGTGGTGAAGCGTGTGGCCGAACGTGCAGACGAGTTGCGCGGGCTGCGCATAGTCTGGGAGCCACCGCTGATGCGGCATTTCACGGCTGTGTTCGAGCCGCTGTAGGCGCTGCTCAGATCAGACGGGTGGCGTGACGGCAAAGTACCGCCACCCATTCTTCTTTCTGGTAGCGGGTTACGACTTCGAGATCGGTTTGGGCCAGGGCCTGGGTGACGGTTTCCTCTTGTTCGGTCACGAAGCCAGAGGCCACCAGCCATCCATCAGGCCTGACGACCATGCCCAGGTGCTGAGCACACATTTGTACGATCACGTCGGCGGTGATGTTAACCAACACCAGGTCGAAGTGACGCGATGAGCCGGTGAGGCTGGATAGTGTGCCGTGCAGGACGGTGACTTTATCTTGAACGCCGTTGCGTCGGACGTTTTCCTCGGCCACCTCGACGGCAACAGGGTCTATATCCAGGGCGTAGACGCGCGAGGCGCCGGATAGCGCGACGGCAATTGCCAGTATTCCGGAGCCACATCCCAAATCCAGCGCCCGCAGGCCAGGCCAGATGTGGCCCTCGATGGCTTCCAGGCAGAGTTGGGTGCTGGGATGGGTTCCGGTTCCGAAGGCCATGCCGGGATCAAGTGTGATCACGATGTCATCCGGCTCCGGCTCTACTTCGACCCAGGACGGGCGTATGAGGAAGTGTTTACCGATCCGGATCGGGTGGTAGTGGGCTTTCCAGGCTTTGGCCCAGTCCTCTTCTTTTACAGGGCGGTAGGCGGGCAATAGCTCAGGAGAGAGGGCGTGTAGTGCCATTTCCAGGCGGGCCTTTGCCTCATCCACTCCCCTATCTACCGGGAGGTAGGCTCGCAGCAATACCTCTTTCTCCCCAGCCGGCTCCATCGCCACGCCACGATCTGTCTGGCGGCGGAGTATGTCCGCCGCCAGTTCTGCCATATCCTGGCCGACCGTGAGCAATACTTCCAGCCACATCAGTGCAGTATCTGTGATAGGAATAGTTTGGTGCGCTCGTGCTTGGGGTTGGTGAAGAAGTGTTCGGGCGTGCCTACTTCGACTATGCGTCCTTCGTCGAAGAAGATGATCCGGTCGGCGACTTCTTTGGCGAATCCCATCTCGTGGGTGACTACGATCATGGTCATGCCGGAGCGGGCCAGTTCGAGCATTACGTCGAGCACTTCTTTGATCATTTCCGGGTCAAGCGCGGAGGTCGGCTCGTCGAAGAGCATGATCTTAGGCTCCATCGCCAGGGCGCGGGCGATCGCAACGCGCTGCTGCTGGCCGCCTGAGAGTTGGCCCGGGTATTTGTTGGCCTGCTCCGGGATGCCGACACGTTCCAGGAGTTCCATTGCTTTGGCTTCGGCTTTTTCGCGCGGCCAGTGGCGAACCCACATCGGGGCCAGGGTGATGTTCTGCATCACGGTCAGGTGCGGGAAGAGGTTGAATTGCTGGAAGACCATGCCGATCTCGCTGCGGATCTTGGCGATGTTGCGGATGTCGTGGCTGAGTTCGATGCCGTCCACGATGATGGTGCCTTCCTGGTGTTCTTCCAGGCGGTTTATGGTGCGGATGAAGGTGGATTTGCCCGATCCGGAGGGGCCACAGATGACGACGACTTCGCCGCGCTTGACGATCAGGTTGATGTCGCGCAAGACGTGGAAGTCACCGAACCATTTGTTGACTTTGTGGCAGATTATGATGTCTTCGGATGGGTCAAAGTATAGCTCATCCACCAGCGGTCCTTCGCTCATTATCCCCTCCATCGGCTACCGGCGACGGACTGCGCCTGCGCCGCTTTCTTCCAGTTTACGGCTGGCTTCGGACATCGCGTAGCTGAATACGAAGTAGATTATGGCGATGAATACGAATACTTCGCGCTGCAGGCCGACGTATTCCGGCTGGGAGATGGTGGTGCGGGCGATGCCCAAAAGTTCCAGCAGGCCTACGATGTAGACCAGGGATGTGTCCTTGAAAAGGGCGATGAACTGGCCAACGATGGCCGGTATAACTGCTCTCAGCGCCTGTGGCAGTACGATCAGGGCGGTCACCAGGACGTCGTTCATGCCCAGGGCTTTGGCGGCTTCGATCTGGCCTTTCGGTATGGACTGGAGGCCGCCACGGACGTTCTCCGCCAGGTACGCGGCGCTGAACATGGTCATGCCGACCATCGCCCTGACTACGTTATCCACGTTCGCCAGGCTTGGGTCAAGCAGCGGCACCATGAGTTGTGCGGTGAACAGGACGGTGACCAATGGGACGCCACGTATGAGTTCGATATAGAGGGTGCTGAATATTTTGACGACCGGAAGGTTGCTGCGGCGGCCCAGGGCCAGGAGTACGCCTATGGGGAAGGCGGCTACGATGCCGACTATCGCCAGGATCAGGGTCAGCAGGAGGCCGCCCCACAGGTCTGTGCTGACGTACGGCAACCATCCGCTATTCCCGAAGCCCCTCAGAACTATTACGACAAGCGGGAACGATAGCACCCATCCGATCAGGGTCAGCCGTTTGGTCAATTTCTCATGGGCTTTGCCCAGGGTGCCCATGATGTAGCCGAAGCCCAAGACTGCAAATAGGATCAATGTGGTCGTTTTGAGGGCTTCGGCAAAAGGCCCGATGTGCAAGGAGATGAAGTCGCCTAACGTCCTGACGCCGGCGAACCGCAGGTATACCGCGTCAAGCACACGTGTGCGCCGACCTTCGACTTCCGGCACCGGGCCATACCGTTCTTCTCTGGCGGTTTCGGATGCCAGGTCGGTTTTGAGCGGCTCCAGCGGCTCCATTGCCATCCACATGGCGCCGGCAGTCCCTTCCTTGTCCACTACGATCAGGTACCAACCGGCATCCGGCAGCCGGATGGTGGTCGAGTATTCGCCACCTTCCACCGGGGCTTCGAATTCGCTCAATAGTTCCAGGTTGGCGTCCAGAAGTTGTACGTGGACTATCAGGTCCGGTGGGGCGGCGGGTTCGGGTGTGTCCTCACCCTCCCCTTCTTGGGGCGTTTCGGTTTCTTCCTGCGCGGTATTTCTTTCCAACTCGATTTGGCCCCAGGCGATCCGGGATGCCATGTCCATGAATCCGACGGGCATGATGGTTTCGTCGGTGACCGGGGTGAGGGTGAAGGTTATCTCGTCGCCTGGGTCGGCCACGAAGGCCATGGCGGGTATGGTCTCCCCCTCTGCGGTGACCAGGGTGTAGATCGGGCGGATGGGGAGCATTTCGGCGAAGATGGGCATGATGAAGAGGGCGGCGATGACGACGACGATGAGGATGACCGCCAGGCGTACCATCCGTCCCCAAATGCCCCAGCTTATGCCCGCCATGAAGGTAACGATCATGAGTGCCAGTTGTACCCGCCATACCTGGTCCGGCGGGTAGCGACCGGCTGAGAAGAGCCGCAGGTTGTTGGTGACGACGCTCCACTCCGCCGTGCCGACCACCCATATAAGCAGGCCTCTGGCAGCGAAGAATATGAACGCGACGGAGATGACCGTCATCAGGGCATCGTACCAGGTGCTGAACAGGTTTCGCTTTATCCAACCCAGGGCGCCCAGTTCGATAACCGGTGGTCTGCGAATCGGAGGCGGGGTGGTTTCTACGTAGTGGAGTCCCTTATCCTCGGTCGCCATGTCACCGCTCCTTGATCCGCACCAGGCCGTTGATCCAGTTCATGACGGCGGAGATGGTGAGGCTGATGGTCAGGTAGGTGGCCATTACCATTGCGATCACCGGCACCGACTGGCCCGATTGGTTGGCGATGGTGTTCGAGACCTGGAACAGGTCGGCGTATCCGACGGCGATGCCCAGGCTAGAGTTCTTGGCCAGGTTGAGGTACTGGTTGCCCAGGGGCGGGATGATGATGCGCAAGGCCTGGGGCAGCACGACCAGCTGAAGGGTTTGTCCGTATGTGAGGCCAAGTGCCCTGGCGGCTTCGATCTGGCCGAAGGGTATGGCCTGGATGCCGGCCCGGACTACTTCTGCTATGAAGGCGCCGGTGTAGAGCACCAGGCCGGTGAGCAGGGCAGCGTATTCCGGTGATAGTTTGGTTCCGCCGACTACACGAAGCCCCGATATTTCCGGCAGGCCCACTTCAAAGGGGAATCCGCCTACAACCGCCGTTCCAAGTAAGGTGAAGCCGATTATTGAGACCACCGCGTAGGTCATCCGACGTCCCGGGTGCCCGGTCTGTTCCTGGTATTTGGTGCGGATGTACCAGAAGAAGCCGGCAACTACGAATCCGACAACTATGTATAAGAACCAGATCGGGAAGGCCTCGGTCGGGATTATGGCCGGGAGCACGAGGCCCCGCCTGCTGAGGAATATCGGCCCTGGGAGTTGGATCGCTTCTCGCAGTCGCGGTAGGGCCAGGAAGACGCCCAGGTACAGGAAGAAGAGTTGAACCAGGAGTGGGGTGTTGCGCATGATTTCGATGTAGACGAGTGCGATGTTCCTGACGAGCCAGTTGGATGAGAGGCGGGCGATGCCCATGATCACGCCGAGGACGGTTGCGAGTGCCAATCCGGCGCCGACTACACGAAGTGTGTTGATGACGCCGACTTGAAATGCCCGGCCAAAGGTCTCGGAACGGTCGAATTCCGGGCCTTCGCTGATCTCGAAGCCGGCGGTACGGGCCAGGAAGTCGAAGTTCGGCAATAGGTTGGCATCCGCCAGGGCGGTCATCATGTTGTTGAAGAGTTTGGCGCCAACTACGACCACTATTATCACAAATACTATCTGGGCGACGATTTGAAGGACTCGGATGTCGCGCCAGAGGGGAACGGGTTGATGGGCTTTGATGTCGAATGTTGATGGTCTCTGTGCCATACGGCTGCCCCTCTCAAGCCACCTTTGGTGATTATATACCAAGTTGTGGGGTGGCGCAGCCGGAGCCACGCCACCCTTTCTTGGCCCTCAGGTTGCTTTAGCGCCAGGCCGGCGGATAGAGCAGGCCGCCGTTGGTCCAAAGCTCGTTCAGGCCACGGTCTATGGCCAGCGGGGTATCCGGGCCGAGGTTGCGGTCGTAAATCTCGGCGTAGTTACCCACCTGGCGGATGACGTTGACCATGAAGTCGTTGGAAAGGCCAAGCAGGCTACCGAGATCGCCTTCCAGGCCCAGGAAGCGGCGGATGGCAGGGTTATCGCTTTCGAGGAATTCGTCAATGTTCTCGGAGGTGATGCCGAATTCCTCGGCCTGCATCACGCCGAAGGTGACCCAGTTGACGACATCGGCCCAGATCGGGTCGCCCTGCAGGTAGACGGGGCCAAGCGGCTCTTTGGAGAGTACGTCCGGAAGGATGGTGTAGAGGGCGGGGTTATCGGCGTTGGAGCGGAGGGCCGCAAGTTGCGAGCGGTCGGAGGTCAATACGTCACAGCGCTCTTCGACGAAGGCGCCCATTGTATCCGCCGACTGCTCAAAGGTGATCAGTTCGTACTCGAAGCCGCGTGACTCCATGGCGTCGGTGATGTTCAGCTCGGTGGTGGTGCCGGCCAGGACGCAGATGCTGGCCCCGTTCAGGTCTTCGATGCTCTGGAATCCGTCGGCAACCCGCACCATCAGACCCTGGCCGTCATAGAATGTGGTGGGGCCAAAGTCCATGCCTACGTCGGTGTCGCGGGTGAGGGTCCAGGTGGTGTTGCGGATCAATACGTCCACCTCGCCGGTCTGAAGGGCGGTGAAGCGCTCTTGGGCGGTGAGCGGACGGAATTCCACGGCGGTGGAATCGCCAAATAGCGCGGCTGCAATGGCGCGGCAGAAGTCGGTGTCGAACCCGGTCACCTCGCCGGTATCGGCGTCGATGTAGCCGAAGCCCGGCACGGTGGAGTTCACGCCGCAGATAAGGGTGCCACGGTCAAGGACGGTGTAGAGAAGGCTCTCTTCCTGGCCGGAGGCCGGGGCGATCCCAAAAAGCGCCACAAGAAGCGAGGCTACTACAATGGTAAGGATGCTCCTGCGGTTCACGTGTCTCCTCCTTTTCAGAAGCTGCAAACGGCGCAATCTATCGGCTATCTTGGCCTGTATGTTGACTGATCATCACCTCCTCTCCCGGAATAGGGTGCAATGCTTCAAGGGATCACGAATCCCATAAGGCGCACGGACGGTTTAAGGTTGTTCGTGATAGATGGTAGCGGGGCACGGTTGAGACCGGATGAAGGAGACGTTTTCGGGGGACACTTTGTTCTCCATCCGGTACTCCTTGTGAAACGCAGTGCTCTCAAACCGGATACACGTCCCCAACTGGCGGGGTGCGCTGGTACCAAAGTCATAAAACAGTCTAACATAACCGGACTGTGATGTCAACAGGTATCATTTGCCAGTTGTGTGGCGCCCTATCGGGTCGAGCATGGCGATGATGCCCAGCACCCCCATATCCGAAAACAGTAGTGGCGCCAGGAACGGCGCACCTCTGATGAACCGTTCCGGCACCACTACGCCACCGGCGATGAGGTTGAGGTTTATGTGCAGCCAGGCACCCACCAGTCCGACGAGTATCAGTAGTATCATGGTCGCCAGGTATATGATCAGGTCGGCACGGATGGGTTTTTCTATGACGCCCAGGGCAACCGCTGCTAAGGTGCCGAACACTCCGGCGGTGGTCGGGACCCATAGCCAGTTGTTCACGAATGGGGTTCTGGCGTGATCCAGGACGCTGCTGATCACGGTCGCCAGGATGCCCATCCCCACCAGGAAGAAGTAGGCACGGGTCTTGCTATAAGGCATTCTGAGGACGAATCTGCCTATCAGCAGTCTGCCGCTATCCGGCGGTACTTCGTCCCATACGGCCAAAATCCCCAAAAGCCCCACGAGTGAGAAGGTGAACGGGGCTAATATGGGGGGTGCCCAAACCAGGAGGTTGACGGAAACCGTCCAGCCACCCGGCCCGGTAGGCAGGCTGGCCCGCCGGAAGTGAAAGTAGGCCCCAAGTAACCCCACGGCGATGCTGGCCAACATCACGAGTGTGGCAAGCACGGCTCCCAAAGTCCGGTTACGCGACGCTATGGCTCCGGCCACAAGCAGTAGTATCCCGGCGATGATGCCGAAGATTATCGGTATCCACTCGTAGGCGATGATGGTGCCGCTTATGGAGTGCGCCAGGTATATGTCTATGGCGAGGAATATCTCGTTGACGGCGCACATCAGCAACATGATCTGATCGCGAGAAAGCGGCAACTTCACCCGCCGTAAAGCCGGTATCACGGTTGCCAGGTGGTACATGGCTTACTCACCGGCCCCTGTCTCTTCGACGGTATGGGTTTCGAGGGCGGCCAGTTCGTCTTCGGCGATCTCTCGCATTTCGGCCAGGGTATCCAGCAGTTCGTAGATGCCATGCCATTGCACGTAGTCAGGCCCTTGCATCCAGACGCCGAATTTGGCCGTGCGCCCCCAGTGATGCCACATGTTGAAGTAGATGAAGTCTATGGGCTGGTCAAATGGTTCGTCGGTCAGCAGGCCGGCATCTCTCATTTCGGCCAGGATGTCCATGCCCTGACGGACGAATTCGTTGACCGATTCGGTGGCGGCATCGGCTGCTTCGAAGAAGTCCTCTACGAATTCCACGTTGTGGCATTCCTGGCAGACGCTTTGCATCCTTACCAGGTTATCTTGCCAGCTCGGCCTCCGCTCGCTAACCGGGGCGAAGAGGAACCATGTGAGCCGATCTCCAACGTCATGTGTGGTTCCGGCGGAGCCAAATCCGCTCATGTGGCATGTGGCGCATGTCGGAGCGGGGAAGTCTTCGACGGTCAGCGTGCCGGCTTCGGCTTCCCAGCTCCAGTTATCCCCGTGAACCATGTAGGCTATGCCATGTGGCGATTCCTGGTATATCTCCCATTGCGGGTGATCGGGACCAATGTGGCAGGCGTTGCAGGTTTCGGGTCGCCGGGCCTGTTCCAGGCTGAATTCGTGACGCAGGTGGCACTTTTGACATTGGCCTACCGAGCCATCTTCGGCGGGGCGGCCAATGTTATGGCAGCTCTCGCAGGCGAACCTGGTGATCGCTTCGCCTTCTATCCGGTACAGGGCGTTCCTGGAGCGATCCGGCGAGTATCCACCCTCCGGGATCGATTCGTACATGAGCAGCAGGTCCTCCGGCAGGTCTTGGGCACCTGCATAAGCCACGTACGCCGGGAGCGAGTGGCGGCTCTGGTAGAACTGGGCCACTTCGACCGAATGGCATGTCTCACATTTGGCGGTGGTGGGTGATGCAAGGATGTAGGTTCCCTCGTGTTCTTCGGCGCCTGGGTATTCTGGGTCTACTTCGTGGCAGCTGCGGCATGTCACTTCCGCCGCCGCCATGGCGCTCCGCCCATATTGGGAGACTATGCCCGGCGTGGTCCTGCGATGGCATACTACGCATTCGTCATCGCTGGTCGCCAGGGCGTTGAGCTCGCCGACTTCGGTGGGAGTGCCGGCCTGGCTCAACGCTGTGACAAGTAGCGCCGCGCCAAGCACCAGAACTACGGCTACCAGACCTATGAGCAGGACTCCAGCCACCCGGAGTAGGGTCGGCCTGTCACTTTGGGACATTTGGAACCTCCTGATACAGGGTACGAATAGACAGTCATCGGCGCCATCAATTATGTATGATACATGATTTTCCCCCCGTGTCCAGACCGAATCTGATGGCACGGGAACCAGCATGGGAATTCGCTCCGAGATGGGCAGGAAGTTTTCTCACCGATTGTAAAGGGGTATAATCTTTAATGTTGCCGAATCTCTGAGCGTTGGAGAGCCAATGAGTTCGATCATTTTCCCGTTCACGGCTATTGTGGGCCAGGAGCTTATGAAAAGAGCTCTGGTGCTCAATGCGATTAATCCCAAGATCGGCGGGGTGCTGATCCGGGGCGAACGCGGGACGGCCAAGTCAACCGCTGCGCGCGCTCTGGCCGCACTGCTTCCGGAGATCAAGGTGGTGGCGGATTGCCGCTTTGGCTGCGATCCCGACGACCCGACTTCATATTGCGATGAGTGCCGCCAAAGGGTCGAGTCCGGCGAGTCTCTGCCGGTCACCACCCGCAAGATACGCCTGGTTAATCTGCCTATCAGCGCCACCGAGGATAGGGTGGTGGGAACGCTGGATATAGAGCAGGTGCTCAAGACCGGCGAGGTGAGGTTCGAGCCGGGTGTCCTGGCGGCGGCCAATCGCGGGATACTTTATGTGGACGAGGTGAATTTGCTCGACGATCATGTCGTGGACCTTCTGCTGGATTCGGCGGCGATGGGCGTGAATATCGTGGAGCGGGAGAATATCTCGTTCCAGCACCCGGCCAGATTTATCCTGGTCGGCACGATGAACCCCGAAGAAGGGGAGTTGCGCCCACAGTTGTTGGATAGGTTCGCGCTGGTCGTCGAGGTGCACGGGCTGACGGACCCGGCACAGCGTGTGGAGGTTTTGGAACGCCACACGGCCTTTGAAAGCGATCCGGTCGGGTTCTACGAGGAATGGCAGCCGCATGAGCGTAGCCTGGCCGAGCAGATCGTGGCGGCACGGGAGATGGTGGAGAAGGTGAGGTATACGCCACGTGATCTGCGCATAATCGCCCATTTGACTGCCGATCTGGGCGTGGATGGTCATCGCGCCGATCTGGTGATCCTCAAGGCGGCCAGGACTAATGCGGCGTTCGAGGGACGGGGCAAGATCACCAGGGATGATATTCTGCTGGCTGCGGAGATGGCCCTGCCCCACCGTATGAAGGGCGGCCCGTTCCAGGAAACTACTATCAGTATCAAGGAGCTGGAGGAACGGTTGTCACGCGCCCAGGAGGAGGCGTTGCAGGATGAGGGCGATGATGAGATGCCCGCAACGCCGGATGAGGCGGAGCAGGAGGCCGTTATCCACCAGGTCGAGGTGAAAAAAAAACTGAGCCACTAGCCGGTGAGGCACCAGCACCCGCCGAAGCAGCACCGGTGGCGCCTCAGCAGCCCCAGGAGCAGCCGGTAAAACAATCTACCAAGCCGCAAGGCGATGATAGCCATAGGGGGGCTACGAAGGATGTGCCGGTCGGCGAGCCTTTCACCCCCCGCAGGCTGGATACGCCCCTTGATAGGCTCACCCGCCATGAGGCCGGACGTCGCAGCCAAACCCGAACCGACCGCAAACGCGGGCGATATGTTATGTACGAACCCGCAAGGGGCCGGTATGATGACATCGCTTTCGATGCGACGATCCGCGCTGCAGCTTCACGCCAGAAGGGGCGAGAAGGCGGTGATCTGGCGGTTGAGATACGCCCGGATGATGTGCAACGTAAGGTGCGTGTGCGCCGCGCGGCGAATCTGATCCTCTTCGTGGTGGATGCATCATGGTCTATGGCCGCTGCGGAGCGAATGGTGGCGACTAAGGGGGCGATTTTTTCGCTGCTGACGGATGCTTACCAGCGCCGGGATCGGGTCGGACTGGTGGTCTTCCAAAAGGATCGGGCGGTGTTGGCGCTGCCCCCGACCGGCTCGGTTGAGTTGGCCCGCCGGGTGCTGAAGGATATACCGGTGGGCGGGAAGACTCCGCTTTCGGCAGGTTTGGCGCTGGCCCTGGAGGTGATAGAGCGGGAACGCCGCGCCCATCCTGAGGTTCGCCCGCTGATGATCTTGTTGACCGATGGGGCAGGTAATGTCTCGATGACCAACTATATGCTGCCACTGGAGGAGGCAAAGGTGATCGCGGAAAAGATCCGCGAGGCAGGCATCCGGTCGGTGGTGGTCAATATGGAGCATCTGGCGTTCGATCAGGGCCTGGCCCAGCAGTTGGCCAATCACCTGGGCGCGCCTTGTTACCGCCTGGAGGAGTTGAAGGCGGAGGCGCTTTACCGCACGGTTAAGGATGAGCTGCCAAGAACCGGAGGGGATTGAGCGGCTCTATCCGAGGTGTATGCATCCCACATGCTCATCACGGAATCCCGCCGCCCGATAGAAGGCCCTGGCGGGTTCGTTGCCACGGCGCGGGTTGAGGAACAGGTGTGTCATGCCCATCCGGTTGGCCTGCCGCATGACCGCTTCCAGCAGGGCCGCACCAACGCCCCGCCGCTGGTATAACGGGTCTACGGCCATGTCGTCTATCCACGCACGCTGACCGGTCAGGGTGCGGACTATGGAGAGTGCGGCGAAGCCTATGACTCGTGGATTGCCGGCGGGTCTTTCGGCCACAAATACCAGTATTTCGCGACATTCCCTGAACCTCTGAGCCGCCGCCCGCAGTGCCTCGTCATCCATCTCGGCATTGGGTGGGATCAGGCGCAGCAGTTCCAACACTCTCGGTTCGTCTTCCGGACGGGCAGGCCGGATGGTGAATTCCGGGTGCGATTCTTCCGGGCACTTCTGGCCGGCCATCTGGCGCCGCCAACGTTCCAGGACCTGGCGATGGGTTCTAAACGGCACCGGGGGCATTTGATCGGGTGGGAATATGCGGACTTCGCTGGCGTCATCTCCGGCACGCAGGTGACCGCCTATGGGTTTGGCACGGTAGAATACGATTATGCCGCTGGTGGGCGGGCCTTCCGGGAAGGAGTAGACGCCAAATAGCTCGACGAGTTCGACTTTGAGGCCGGTTTCTTCCTCGCATTCCCTCCTGGCGGCTTCCTGGACTCCTTCGTCTGCTTCGATGAAGCCGGAGGGGAGTGCCCATTCGCCCTCATGCGGCGGATGCCCACGCCGGATGAATACTACTCCGTCGTCCATTTCCACGATCAGGCCAACCGCCGGGACGGGGTTGAGGTAATGCACGTAGCCGCACTCGGTGCAAACCAGGCGCTCACGCCCGGCAACTACGGCAGTGGTGAGGGGGCTGCCGCAAATGAGACAGTACGCAGGTTGCGTGGACGCCATAGGTTATTATCCCCCAGGCCCTACCGAGGCCGCCCGATCACAGGTAATCACGCAGGGAGCCGCTCCGCTTGGGATGGCGTAGTTTGCGCAGGGCTTTGGCCTCTATCTGGCGGATGCGCTCGCGGGTGACTCCGAAAAATCTGCCCACTTCCTCAAGGGTATGGGGCTGACCATCCCGGAGGCCAAATCGCATTTCCAGTACTTCGCGTTCCCTATCGCTGAGCACCCCCAGGGCGTTGCGTATCTGTTCCTTAAGTAGCTCACGAGATGCCGCATCAACCGGCCCCATTATTTTGTCGTCCTCCAGGAAGTCGCCCAACATGCTGGTTTCTTCGTGGCCAACCGGGGTTTCGAGCGACATGGGTTCCTGGGAGATGCGCATGATCTTGCGCACTCTGGAGACGGCCTGGCGTAGTTTGTGCTCTTGTTCGGGGGTCAGGCGCTCGCCGCGTTCCAGCGCCAGTGAGATGGCTTCGGCGTCTTCTTCGGGCATGAATTGCATCCGCAGGGCGATCTGCTCTAATGACGGTTCTTCGCCCAGTTCCTGCATCAGTTCGCGCTGGACTCGCGCCAACCGGTTAATGGTCTCGACCATGTGAACCGGGATTCTGATGGTGCGCGCCTGGTCGGCTATGGCGCGGCTGACGGCCTGCCTTATCCACCAGGTGGCATAGGTGCTGAATTTGTAGCCCCGCGTGTGGTCGAATTTCTTGACCGCCCGAAGGAGGCCTATATTGCCCTCCTGGATCAGGTCCAGGAATCCGATGCCACGACCGGTGTAGCGCTTGGCTACGCTGACTACCAGTCTGAGGTTGGCACGGGTGAGGGCTTCGGCGGCGCTTTGCGCCCGATCGTGGGCGTCGGATATGGCTTTTTCGACTTCTCGGTTCAGGGCGTCGGCTTCCCACTCATTCAGCCATTCGGCAAACTCGGCAGGCTCCGGGATGCGATCGTTTTCTTTACAGAAGAGGCAGAGTCGCTCCAGCAGGGCCGAGGGTAGGATTGAGGCAGCCTGGTAGACCCGAAATAGGCTGCGGGCCAGCTCCGTCCATTTGGCGTCATGCCCCCACTCGCCGCGATCCAGGTAGGAGCGGACGTAGGATGGGGTGTCGCCCAGGCCGGTGCCGGTCAGTATCTGCGCTTCGCATATGACCAGTGCCGGGTCTGGCGGCTCGACGCCGGCCTCTGCGGCTAATTCTAAAGTATGATGCCATGAGTCGGCTATGTCTTCGTAAGCTGTGTTCAGCAGTTTGACCGGATCGGTTTTTTCTCCGGCGCCGTCTTCATTTGCCTTCGCAATGTATTCGTCCAGCTGACGTGCGGCGGCGATCCTGGCAGAGAGTTGGGTTTCCTGGTGTGGGTCCAAAAGGTCCACCTGCCCTATCTCGCGCAGGTACATCCTGACCGGATCATCGGCCAGGGCGTAGCTATCCAGCTCCAGCGCGTCGTCCACCATTTCCTCCTCGATCTCGTGCAATTCCCCCTCCCCCGGTTCGCTGGGAAAGCTGGATGGGTCGGGCCGCTCGGTGATCAGTTCGACGTCCAATTCGTCCACGTCGCCGAAGATGGCCCGCAAGTCGGGTTCGGATATGTCGCCGCCACTTGGTGAACGGGCGTCGAACTCATCGGTTTCTTTACGAGGACCGACCATTGCTCTCCAACTCCATAGGTGCAGCCCGCAAAGCCGGACTCGCGTTTGTCCTCGACAGATGCTCCCCCGGCGCAGGGGCCTATCATATGTGCCTGATAGCGGCCAGCTCCGACGAGAGCGCCTTTTGAAGACGCCCCAGATCACGGGTGTACTGTTGCATAATAGTGGCCTGATCCGCCGCCAGAGTCAAGTCGCCGGCGGCTTCGATTTCTTCTTGCAGGTAGCGCATTTCCACCAGTCGCCGTTTCAAGGCGGATATGCGCAATCTCAGGACGCCTGCCGTCCAGTCCAGCGCCATTTTCTCGTCTCCGGGCAGGCTATCCGGCGGGAAGTCGGCCAGTAGCGCGTCGGCTTCTTCGGCCACCCAGGGATCGGTGTTGCGGTGGATATGGTCGATCGGGTCGTATTCGTCCTGCCCAAGTGCGGATGTGAACGCCCGGAAGACGGCTCGATATGACGCCAGGGTGAAGTCGTCATCCGATAACGGCGGCTGTCCCAGTTCCCTGAGACGACGGTTGGCTCTGTAGATCAGGTATGGATGTACCAGCAGGACGGCCAGTATGTAGGCTTCCCGCCTGGGACCGTGCGTTTTGTCCGATTTGGGCTGTTTGGGCGGTTCTTTGACTCTGCGCGGGCGCCTGGGCAGCTGACGTTGCCTTTCGGCCCAGATCATCAGGGTTGCTTCGTCTATCCGCAAGGCACGGGCGAGTTTTTGGATGTTATCGCGCCGCTGGAGGTGGCTTTCGACTGCCGAGATTATCGGTAGCACCTGCCGGGCTATTTGTTCTTTTTCCTGGGCGGTCAGTTCTCCCTTGCCACGCAGGGCGGATTCTATCACGTAGTCCACGACGGGCCGGGCGTTTCCCACCAGTTCCCGCCATTTTTCGGGTGATTGGCGTATCAGGTCGTCCGGATCGTTGCCTTCCGGTAGGACGACTACACGAAAATCAACGCCCAGCCGCCCACTCCATCTCATCACGCCGCCGGGATCGAATACCGGGGTCTTTTCCTTTTCCAGGACCTGGCTGGCGACTTCCAGGCCGCGCATGGTGGCGCTGACTCCTGCTGCATCCGGATCCAGCGCCAGGATCAGACGATCGGCGTAACGGGATAGCTGGCGCAGTTGCGGCTCGGTAAGGGCAGTGCCCATCTGGGCCACCACGTTGGTGAATCCGGCCTGATGGGCTTGCATTACGTCCATGTAGCCCTCTACTATGACGGCTACTTCCTGCTCCCTGATGGTGCGACGGGCCATATCCAGGCCGAAGAGGAGTTTGCTTTTATCGAAAAGCGGCCCTTGCGGTGAGTTCATGTACTTGGGAACTTGATCCGGTTCGAGGGCACGGGCGCCAAAGCCAACGGTGCGTCCATTCCGATCACGTATGGGGATCATGAGGCGATGGAAGAAGCGGTCGCGTAATGTGCCGTCATCTCGCTCGGTCAGGACTCCGGCCCTGAGCATTTCGTGGGTTGTGTACCCGGCGGCCCGGAGGTGTGCGCTCAGGCGGCTCCGACGCGGGGCGTATCCGAGCATGAAGGCCTGGATCGTGGCCTGTTCCAGGCCGCGCTTTGCGATGTATGCTCTGGCGCCGGCTGCTTCTGGGGAGTTGAGTAGCTGGTGATGGAACCATCTCGCGGCTTCGGCCAGCAGCTCTGAGAGTCTCTCGATCTCTTCTTTGGGGGCAGAGGTACGACCGCGTGAGGGTTTCAGTTCGACGCCCGCCTGCCTGGCCAGGAATCGGAGGGCTTCCGGGAAATCCATGCCCTCGTGCTTCATTACAAATGTGAAGATGTCACCGCCTTCGTTGCAGGCGCCGAAACAGCGCCAGGTTTGAGTTTCTGGGAATACGAAGAATGAGGGGGTTTTCTCGGAATGAAACGGACAGAGGGCTTTGTAGTTACGGCCTGCTTTCTTAAGGGTCACGTAGTCGGAGATCAGGTCTACGATGTCGATCCGCGCTTTTATCTCCTCCGTCACGCTGCCCATCGCCGGTCGCCCCACTCAGCCCTATTGTGAGGCCATTATACCCCGCGACGGTCGGCAGTCAAAAGCGGCTTGCCGCACGCACATGAACGTGCTACCCTACATCCGCATTTAAGATTCTATGCGGCTATCTGAGGGTTTCTTGGATATGAAAATCGGTCTCTGCTCACTTTTGAACGTCCGCCCGGTGGCACAGGTCAGGCGTAACCACGCGCTGGAACATGCTACTATTCACTTGCTCTCGGCAAGGCACCGTAAGGTGACGTTGGTCGGGCGCTCGACTCATCGCGGTTTCTGGATATACGGCGATGTGGATACGGATGATGTTGAGGCGGCGGTGAATGAGGCAATGGCAAGGCTCCGACGTGGCGAGCATGAGCTGGCGCTGCATCCAAATTGCGGGACGAATATGCTCACTACCGGCGTGCTCACCGGGCTGATGGGGTTCCTGGCACTGCTGGGGGCAAGGAAGCTTTCGGAGAGGTTGGAGCGCTTGCCGGCGGCGATCCTGCTCACTACGGCGGCGGCGATCTTTTCGCAGCCGCTTGGGCTGAGCATTCAGCGACATATCACCACCAGTGATGACATCGGTGACTTGCAAGTGGTGCGCATCCGCAGGTTTTTGCAGGGGCCGATAGTCGCTCATTATATCGAGACGGAGTCTTCCTGATCCGGGCAATGGCTCCAAGGCTGTATGTGTTCCACGGCCCAGATGGTTTCAGCCGTAAGGCGGCGATACGCAGGTTGCGGGATGCCCTGGGCGATCCGGGCACGGCGGCCATGAATCTGTCCATTATGGACGGGGAGGAGACGCCGATAAGCACGATCCGGACGGCCTGCGATACGCCGCCCTTCTTGGGAGATCGCCGCCTGGTGATCGTGTCCGGGCTTTTGTCACGGCTCCTGCGGCGCGGGGCCGATGGCGAGCTGGAGGCGTTGCTTGGGTACCTGCCGAGGCTGCCACGCTGGGCGATTCTGGTGCTGGAGGAGCCGGATACGCTGCCAAAGGGACATCCGATCTTTAAGGCCGCAGCCGATATGGGCGATGACGCGGTGATGAAACGCTTTGCCCCACCGGAGAATCCGATGCAGTGGATACGCAAACGCGCGGGCTTCTACGGGGCGGAGATCGAGCCTGGCGCGGCTGCTATGTTGGCCGCCGCAGTGGATGGCGACCTGCACGCGGCGGATAATGAGTTGAGTAAGTTGGCGGCATTTGTCGATGGGAAGCGCCCAATAACCCGCCGGGATGTGGAGCTGTTGGCCTCTTATGCCTCGGAGGTGAGCGTTTTCGAGATGGTCGACGCGCTGGGAAGGCGAGATGGGGCCGCCGCGCTAAGGAGTCTCCACCGCCTGCTTGAAGGGCAACATCCCCTGAGTCTGTTCGGGATGGTGGTGCGACAGTTCAGGCTGATGCTGGAGGCGAGGAGTTTCCTGGAAGGTGGCGGCTCTGCCGGGGAGCTACCCCATGTGCTCAAGGTGCCGCCTTTTGTGGCCCGTAAGATCAATGCCCAAAGCCGCAATTTTTCGCTCGAGCAGCTGGAGATGATATACCGACGGCTGCTGGAGCTGGATGTGGAGATCAAGACCGGGCACATCGACGGGGAGCTGGCCCTGGATATGCTTATCGCCGGGCTGGCAGGTTGAGGTGTTGCCGTGGCCGAGAGGGGCGGTCTGACCGGGCTGCTGGCCGCACTGGATACGGTGCCGGAGGAGACGCTGGCCGCAAGGGCAGAGGACCTGCGCTCACGCCTCAGTCCCGTCTCAACCGTCCGCGCCGATTTGCCCACCAGGAGGTTATACGGGGGCGACAGGGGTTCTCCCCCACCGTTCCTGGAACGTTTTTTCCGCCCACTTATCCCAGACCTGGTTGTGCGCCCCGGTAACGTGGAAGATCTGCTCAAGACGCTGAGCTGGGCCAGGTTGCTGGGGCTGCCGGTTACCCCTCGCGGCGCCGGCTCTACTGCAGAGGGACAATCGGTCTCCGGCAGGGGCGGCGTGGTGCTCGATATGACCGGGCTGAACCGCATCGTTGGGATCAATGCGGAGGCTCAAACGGTGACGGTCGAGGGAGGGGCCACGTGGGGCGAGGTCAAGAAGGCACTGGTGGCACGTAATCTGGAGCTTTTCACGTATCCGTCGAGCCGATTCAGTACGGTGGGCGGCTGGATAGCAACCGGGGGGCTGGGGATCAATGCGTTCGGGTACGGCCATCTCTGGCGCCATGTGACTCAGATCGAGGTCGCCTGGCCGGACGGTAGCACGCAGGTTATCGGACGTGAGGACCCGATCTTCGATGTGTTCTTCGGCACCGAGGGGCAGATGGGGGTGGTGCTGAAGGCCACGCTGCGGGTGAGGCCGGCACCGCTCTTTAAGCGACATTATCTTTTTTATCTGGATTCCGTTGATGAGCAGTTGGCCCTGGTGGAGTGGCTGATAGCCGATGGGGTGGTGCCCTCACATGTGCTCCTGCTCGACCGGGAACGTATGGCCGAGTTGAATCGGCTCCACGCGCTCGAACATCCAGGCGCCGGGCAGTTGGTCGAGGAACGGTATGGGGTTTTCCTGCGCATAGAAAGTGAGCACGTCCGACGCGAAATGGAGACGACCCTGGAACATCTGGGGGTCCGCGTGGACGAGGCGCCGGGTTATGCGGCCCAGGCGGTCTGGGAAAGGCGGTTCTTCCCGCTGGCCGGATGGAGGCTGGGGCCAGGCCAGCTGGCCGTGCGGATGTTGATGCCGCTTTATGAGCTGCCGGAGTTCATGGCGGAGGTCAGGAG